>JAUNOE010000041.1 GCA_030537255.1 Coriobacteriia bacterium | reverse complement strand
GTTTTAGTTCTAATGAAGGCAATCATTCCTGCTGCCGGACTAGGCAGTCGTTTTCTTCCCGCTACCAAGGCTCAGCCCAAGGAAATGCTCCTTGTGGTTGATCGTCCCGTGATTCAGTACGTTGTCGAGGAAGGTCTTGCCAGCGGCGCCGACGAAGTCGTTATCGTCAACAGTCATGACAAGAAATCGATCGAAGAGCATTTCTCTCCAGCGCCTGAGCTGGAGGCTCACCTGCGTAGCGTAGGCAAGGACAAGTATGCTGACGCAGTTGCTCACGCTGGCTCTTTGAACGTGAGCTATGTCTATCAGGAAGAACCCCTTGGTTTGGGCCATGCCGTTCACTGTGCTGCAGAAAAGATGGATGGCGACCCCTTCTTCGTTCTTCTTGGTGATGTCATCGTTCCTGACAACAAGATGCTTGTGCGCATGAAGGAAGTCTCTGACGAACACGGTGGCGCTTCCGTTATTGCAGTACTTCCTGTTCCCGCCGAAAAGGTCGACCGTTTTGGCGTAATCGCGGGCTCTCAGCTTTCCGAGGAGGTTTGGAAAGTCGACTCCCTGGTTGAGAAGCCTGCTGTTGAGGAGGCTCCCTCAAATCTTGCCGTGTTTGGTCGTTATTTGCTTTCCCCTCGAGTGATGGAGCTCTTGGCTGAGGTCAAGCCAGGTGCTGGTGGTGAAATCCAGTTGACTGACGCACTTGATGCAGTCCTTGCCGAAGAAGAGATGTACGCCTTGGTCATCAATCAGGACGATGGCTTTGATACTGGTACGGTTGAGTCTTGGCTCGATACCAACAACCGTCTCTATGCTCGTAGGATGGGCAAGTAGTCTATTTGATGAGGCAACTACCATAGGGATGTCCCGTTTGCCAGAGGAGGTAGATGGGACATTCTTTTTATTTTGGGTGGTCTAACGGCAGGTTTTGGCCTGGATTTCAAAATTTTCAAATTTTGATTGAAACAACCGAGATATTTGTGTTTTAATATCTTTCAGCAGATATTGGTCCCCTCCCAATCCTGCCCCGCCTTTTTTCTCAGGCGGCGCGTCAATCCCCAAATTACTGACGCGAATCTCCCTCCTTGCGAACCCGAAGACCCCCTTCTTCGGGTTCATTTTTTTTTGCCATAATTCGGCGACATCCTGATCTTGTTGTTGCTTTTCTATCGATACGACATCCTTCTGGAGGCTGCTGGTATCATGAGGTTTCGTTTTTGAGCCTACCTAGAACCTAGAGGAATCACCATGGCTGATATTCAGTTGCGCTTTGACAAGGACATGTTGGTACTCTCTACTCCTTTTTCGCTTACTTTGAACCGTTTGGGGTTTGATGAGTCGGACCGTGATTATGTGGTTCTGTGCGAAAGTGAGAGCGTGGAAGAGGCTTTCAAGTTCGAGAGCATGGCCCAGACGCCGGTGTTCGTTCTTCCCACCGAAAACCTTACCGATGCGCGTCTCATGCATTCTCGCTTCGAGGGTCAGGGTGCAACCATGGTTCAAAACTGTCTGGAGGCTTTGGATAACTTCAATCCTCAGCACGTTATTGCAGCCATTGGTCCTACGGGTCTACCCTTGGACGAGTCGAGCAAGTCTTCCTTGCGTCAGTCATTCGAACAGTACAAGCGTGCTGTTCTGCTTTTGTCCGAACAAGAAATCGATGGCATCTATTTTTCCGGATTCGACAATGGCTACGATGCCCAGTGCGCCCTCATGGGTGCTCGTGCGGTCTATGACGGCCCCTTGTTTTGCTCCTTCGTCCTTGATGAGGAGGGGAGGCTCTCTTCAGGTTCGCACGATTTGGTTTCAGCAGCTGTCTTGGCTCGCGAGTCGGGTGCGGATGTGGTTGGTGTGGTCTCGGGATCGGAGCCTTCGCGTCTTCTTCCCTGGGTTGACGAAGTCGCTGCGGCGCTTGATTGTCCCTTGTTGGTAGAGCTGGTTGTGGCGCATCCTGATCGACGTCAGGCATTTCCCAGCAAGGAGAATCCCTATCCACGTACTGACCACGTTGTTGATGCAGCCCTTCAGTTGCGCGCTCATGGTGTTCAGTTTGTGCGTGTCCAAGGAAATGCAACTCCTGCCTATACGGGTGGCCTTGTTGCCGTGCTGAGTGGCCTGGACGTGCATTTGCCGTCCGCTAAGGGCAAGGGAGTCTCCTCGAGTGACGTTGCAGAGGGTTTCTGCGCAGAGGGAGGTGTTAGTTAGGTATGGCGGCTCTGGTCACAAGCCCTGACTTTGGGCAGTTTCAGGAGTTCATAGATTACTTGTTTCGTGGGCGCGAAGAGGAGTTGCTCCCTCGCATCGAAGTGGTCATGCAGGCTGAGTCCTATGACCTGAATGCCGATCTCATGGAGGTCGTGTCGCTTCTTCCTCCTGGCAAGTACAATCGCGTGAAGTTGTGCACGCAGCTGAATTCGTCCCTGTCGTCTCATGGCTGGGGCTATGTGTACGGAACCGTCCAGTAGACATACTCAGTGCGGCTTCGTTGTTGGCCACTTGTGGGCATTTTTGTCAATTGCGGCAGAGATTGTCTGTCAAGGGCTTTCATTTAGTTTTTAGTCCGTCTACTATATGTTCGCTCGGTAAACACGAGTTACCACTATATATGGTGTGATGTCTGAGCGATTTGTATATTGAAGCCCTACAAATTGGGCTTTGTTTATACGAAAGCCTGTCGTTGAGGCAGGCTTTTTGGTGAGATGCGGTGCTTTTGACCGCATAAATAGCAATGAAGAAGGAGTTCCTGGATGATTGAGACGATCGTCAAACGTGATGGACGTACTACTGCGTTCAATGCGGTTAAGATCACCGACGCTATCGAAAAGGCCTTTGAGGCGGCGGGTGCCATGCAGGAGCGCGAAGTGGCCGAAGAAATCACCCGTGCCGTCGTAGAGAAGCTCGAAGGCCACGAGGGCGATCTTCCTACGGTTGAGGGCGTTCAGGATCTGGTCGAGGAGACGCTTATTGCAAGCAACTTCCCCCAGACCGCAAAGGCCTACATTCTGTACCGTGCTGAGCGTAGCCGCGTCCGTGACGTCAACAGTCGTCTGATCCAGACCTTGCACGACATTACCTTCTCCAAGGCCGCGGATTCTGACATGAAGCGCGAGAATGCCAATATCGATGCCGACACGGCTATGGGCACCATGCTCAAGTACGGTTCCGAATCTGCCAAGCAGTTCTACGAGATGTGCGTGATCGATCCCAAGTTCGCCTCCGCCCATCGCGAGGGTGACATCCACATCCACGACATGGACTTCTATACGCTGACTACCACGTGCTGCCAGATCGACCTGCGTAGGCTTTTCAAGGGCGGATTCTCTACGGGCCATGGTGTCCTGCGTGAGCCTAATGACATTTCGAGCTACGCAGCACTTGCCTGCATTGCCATCCAATCCAATCAGAACGACCAGCATGGCGGTCAGTCCGTCTGCGACTTCGACTATGGCCTGGCATTGGGCGTTCGCAAGACCTATCGCCGTCTGTTCAAGAAGCATTTGGCAGAGGCGCTCGATCTGCTTTCCGGCATTGAGAACAGCCGCGAGGTAGCTGAGACCTTGGTTGGTCGCGTCGAAGGCGAGACTGGTAAGGTCGCTACCCTGGTCATGAACGCCACCTTCGTTCACGAATTGAAGTGTGCCCTGTCTGAATCAGGTTTCTCTGCTGAGGTGATTGATCGCGCCCTTGAATATGCGGAGCGTAACGCAAAGCGTGACACCGATCGCGCTACCTTCCAGGCCATGGAGGCACTTATCCACAATCTGAATACCATGCACTCACGTGCTGGTGCGCAGACGCCGTTCAGCTCCGTCAACTATGGCATGGACACGTCCGCAGAGGGCCGTATGGTCATCAAGAACATGCTTCTTGCTACCGAGCAGGGTCTGGGTTCGGGCGAGACTCCTATCTTCCCCGTGCAGATTTTCCGCGTGAAGGAAGGCGTCAACTACAACCCTGGCGACCCAAACTATGATTTGTTCAAGTTGGCCATGCGCTGTTCTGCCAAGCGTCTGTTCCCCAACTTCAGCTTCCTTGACGCACCCTTTAACCTGCAGTATTACAAGGGCACTCCTGAAACCGAGATTTCCTACATGGGTTGCCGCACCCGTGTCATGGGCAATGTGTACGACCCCTCGCGTGAAATCACCACAGGTCGTGGCAACCTGTCCTTCACGTCTATCAACTTGCCTCGTCTTGCCATCAAGGCCAAGGGGGATGTCGACCTGTTCTTTGACTTGCTCGATGCCAAGCTTGCCTTGACCGTTGGTCAGCTTGATGAACGCTTCGAGATTCAGTGCCGCAAACGCGTTTATAACGCCCCCTTCCTCATGGGCCAGGGTGTCTGGCTGGATTCAGAGAAGCTCTCTCCCAACGATGAGCAGCGTGAGGTATTGAAGCACGGCACCCTTACCGTTGGCTTCATTGGTCTTGCCGAATGCTTGAAGGCGCTCACGGGTGCGCATCATGGTGAAAGTGCGGAATCTCAGAAGCTCGGCCTTGAGATCATTGGCCATATGCGCGGCTACGTTGACCGCATGTCTCAGCAAGCGAAGCTTAACTATTCCCTGATTGCTACGCCTGCCGAGGGTCTCTCTGGTCGTTTCGTGCGTCTTGATCGTGAGCGTTATGGTGTCATTCCAGGCGTTACTGATCGCGACTACTACACCAATGGCTTCCATGTCCCTGTGTACTACGACATCAACGCATTCGACAAGATCGCTATCGAGGCTCCCTATCATGCCCTTACCAATGGTGGCCATATTTCCTACATTGAGCTCGATGGCGACCCCACCGAGAACCTTGAGGCCTTCGAGAGCGTTGTGCGCTACATGAAGGAGGCGGGCATCGGCTACGGTTCGGTGAATCATCCAGTCGATCGTGACCCCGAATGTGGCTATAACGGCATCATTGGCGATCGTTGTCCAAAGTGTGGCCGCACCGAAGACGACGGTACCCGCTTCGAGCGCATTCGTCGCATCACGGGATACTTGGTCGGTACGCTCGATCGTTTCAATGACGCCAAGCGTGCTGAAGAGCATGATCGTGTGAAGCATAGTGCTGACCCCCATGATGCGCATATCGCCCATCCTGACGGTCAGTAGCGGGCTTATAGGGCTTGGTAGAGGGCTGCGCTTCTACTGGCGCCTACTAGCAAGATAAACAAAGAGGACGAAGGTGGCTCGCCTTCGTCCTCTTCTGCTTTGTGGTGTTGCTTGCTGTGTCGATTAGCTTGTGCGGCGCCTTTCGCATTGCGCCCTGCCCATGTTCCGCCATCATTTGAGAAGGCAATTCGTCGCCTTTTGTCGGTCATGTCGTTCGTATGCGATGCAGTGGCTCGCACGCCATGTAGACGTGGAGACCACGCTGCGGATTTACACCCACGTGAGGGGTGCCGCCGACCTCGCCTGGGCGGTCGATGGGCTTTGACCGATTCGGGGCAAATGCCCCGGCAAATCGTTCTGTTTTGGCAGACGCTGTGATGTTTTCGGTACAGGACAGACGTTCGCTTAGTCCTTATATTCTCCCAGCTCAGGGCAGAAAAAGCCACCCCCGCTTTAGAGTGAACCCACCTTGGCTGAAGGTGGGTGCCCGCAACAACCTTCCTGGCTTTCGTACCAACAGGCACGAATCCCCATTTCAGTCGCCTCTAAGGCTCCCTAATAGAAGTCATCGGTCCACCGCGAACACGGGAGTGGCTACTTAGAATATATGCGGCATGCAATTCAAAGAAAAGACTTGACGCGCAGTCGTTTTGAGGAAAATTTCGGAATGGGTCAGCGGTATCATCGTTTGCTGAGGACGTAGAGTCCTCGTTCTTTTTTATTCTCTTGTTGGGAGGCCTTACATGACGAAGCTGCTGCGGTTGTATGGAGTGGTTGACGACTCCATTGTCGATGGTGTCGATCTACGTTATGGCGTGTTCGTTCAGGGCTGTCCTCATCACTGCCCGGGTTGCCATAACAAAGATTCCCAAGCTCTGGATGGGGGCTATCTCCGTTCTACCGACGATGTGTTGTCCGACATCATTGCGTCTCACCGACGTAATGTCACTTTCAGCGGGGGAGAGCCCTTTGAGCAGGCAGAAGCGCTCATAGATCTTGCGTGCGAGCTCAAGAAGCGGGATTTCAACTTGTGGATATATTCGGGCTATCGCTACGAGGACCTTGTTGCTGGCCATCCTAGCTCTTGTGCACCGCAGCTTCTTGAACTTTGTGACGTCTTGGTCGATGGCCCTTTTGTCGAGTCTCTCCATTCTTACGACTTGATGTGGAAGGGCTCGTCCAATCAGCGGGTAATCGACCTGAACAAGACGCGTGAGCGGGGTGTGATAACCCTGTTCGAACAAGATGATCTGGGCTTTGAGATTCCTGACAGCTGGTAATAGTTGCGTCATTTTGTGTGATTAGAACCTGGGTTCTATCCGATAAGTGAACTAATCCTTAAAAAATTAAGAAAGCTTATACCACACAATCTCATGAATAGCATACTCAATATCATTTTGCTAATATGATCCACGAATTCGATTAGGAAAACTTCTCAGATTTCTGATTTGACATATTCTTGAATCAGATGCAGAGCCGGAGGGTTCCCAGGAGCATTATTCTGACTGATTCCCTATAGGTGTCTCAGCTTTGGGACACTGACTTTACCTGCAAAGAAGTACAATTCCTTCGTTAGTCTGCCCTTAAACCTCCGAAAGCAAGGAGCGATTTCATTGCTGAACCAAACCGTGATCCTGCTTCCTTCGGTGGAGCAGGTTACCGCTCGAAAAGTTGCATTGGCCCAGTCCTCTGTTGCCGGCACCCTTGGAATCAAGGTACTTACTCCTTCGGAATGGCTTAGTGAGCTCTGGATGCTGTGGGGTGATGGTAGAAGAATCATCGATGCTCGCACCTTGGAGCTTATGTGCTTTCGTCAGTTGGGCTTAGTGTCCAGCATCAATGACGAAGGTGCTTTCCATGAGGCATCAACGCTTCATCAGACACGTGGTACGGCCAAAAGCCTTGCTGCTTTCTATAGGGATGTTGTCGGCCACCCCTTGTTTGAGAAGTCCCTCCAATCGCCTCCTTCGTCTTTGTCTGGTGCGGAACGTTTGGTTCTTGCCCTATGGCGCCAAATAGCCTCTCTCCTCGACAAAAGAGGCTTCTGCCTTCCTGGGCAGGCATGTGCGTATCTACTTGATCGGATGCCGCATGTCAGCGTGGCGCTTGAAGGTAGCCATAGCTTCTCTTCCTGCTTTACTTGGTTTCTCGAATGCCAAGGCATTTGTTGGTCGCTACCCAAAGAGGCCCAGCATCCCGTTTCGCCCTTGCCTAAGGGTTTGGCCCCTGCTTTTTTGTTTCCGAGTGGACCGAGTGCAATTACGCGCGTAGTGTCCGACTGCCTCCGTTCGTTTGCAAGGGAACATGAGGCTCATGGGGGTCGTGCACTGGTCGTTTGCGTTGATGCCCTTTCCTCGTATCGAGAGGCTTGGCCGTTTCTGGCAGATGCAGGTTGTTCCTTGGAGCTTGATACCACCATGTATCTGTCCGACACGAAGCTTGGAAAACTCGCTCGCGCTTTGTACGAGATTGATCAAGGCGTGGCTACTTCTGCAACGGTATCTGCCGTTCTTCTTTCACCCTATTCGGGGCTTAGTTCGGTGGAAGCTCGTACCTTGGATGTCCGATTCCGTTCCGATCGTACCCTGCAGTTCGGGGGTACCCGCGACTTTCTCCTTGAAAGCCTTCCTCATTTTGAGTTACTTGAAAGGCTGTTCGCGTCTTCCTTCTCGCAGTCTGCGGTAGATGAATTGATGGCGCTGTTGCCTGATATCATTCCCACCCAGTCGATCGACTATCACATTGAGGTCGCAGCGCTTGATTCTCTGTACGAAAGTTTCACGAGCGCTGCTGCCGTTTCTTTTGACGACCCTTGGCGCGTTGTTGACTTTGCCCTTGAGAGTCGGGTTTCGGTCAAGATTCATGCTGGCGCGGCCAATGACTCGGCAAGTGACGCATGCCTTCTTGTGCGCTTTGCTGATATGGGGCGCTCCTATGCGCAGGCTGAAAAGTCTTGGGACCTCGTGATTATGCGTGAGACTGACTGCGTTAACTATTCCGCGTCTTCTCCCCATGCCGCCCTGATTCGCCTATCTGAGAAGCTTGGGGTGTCACAGCCTGAAGACAGCGTCACTCTGATGCGTGAGCGATTTGTGCATTTGGTCGATGTTGCGCGTCGTCAATTTGCTTGCTGCTTCTGTCCTGTTGCCCTTGATGGCTCCGAGACCTATCCGTCCTTTTTTGCCGAAGAGCTTGCCTTGCACTATACGGCTGGCTTGCCCGTCGGGCATAACCCCCTGGGCATCGGTGATGAGTCGGGAGCCTGGGTAGCTTTCGGTGATGAGGACACGGTCACGGAAAACTTGCTGCCTCAATCTAGCCTTCAGGTGCCAGTCAGCAGCTGTATTCCTCGGCAAGGGCATTTCAGGTCCGGCGAAGGCTCTTCGGTTTCTTCCGAAGGCGAACCTTTCTACATCTCTGCGTCGAGTCTTGAGACCTATCTTTCCTGTCCGCGAAAGTGGTTTTTGACCAGAAAGCTCAAGGCCGAGTCTCTTGATGAGACCTTGAGTCCCATGGAGCGCGGTTCCTTCGTTCATGAGGTGTGGCAGCGTTTCTACGAACGTTTCTGTGCGGAAGAGGTGCGCGTCACAGAAGACAGGCTTGAGGTGGCCGAAGAGATGCTTGCTCAAGTGTATGACGAGCTTCTTGAGCAGCAGGAGTCCCAAGGCAAGGGTAGGTATCTGCCCGTCACGAATGATGAGCTTCGGTATGCCGAAACGTTAAAGCTTCAAATGATGCTAAGCCTCGCCGTGCAGTCTGAGCTCTTGCCTTGCTATAGGCCCACGCATTTCGAATTTCGACTTTTGCCTGAAGACGGCATCGAGTTCGCTGGAGCTGTGCTGCAGGGCGCCATTGACCGTATTGACGAAGATCCTGATGGCCACTATGCCGTCTTGGATTACAAGGGAAGCGTGAAGGACCATGCGGCGGGTTTTGACCCTGATGCCCGCAAGAGGGGAAGCGAAGAGCCTCTCCACTTTGATGCAGGGGGAAACCTGGTGCTGCCTTCGAAAATCCAAGCACTTATGTACGCCCAGGCACTTCGAAGGCATCCCGATTTCGAGGGAAAAGAGCCGCGTGCCGCCCTGTATCTGAGCTATGGGGCGCAGGAGCCATCGAAGAGCGTCGTCGGATCGCTTTCGGAAAGTACCGATTCGGGCGTCTCCCTACCTGGTAGCTCGAAGGTGGTAGGTAATTTCGAGCACTACCTTGATTTGGTCGAGGAGGCTTTGGTGCCCGTCGTCGATGAGATGCGGAAAGGTTCAGTTCCTCCACAACCCAAGAAGGGTGCCTGTGCTTTCTGCCCTGACTTGTCTTGCCCTGGGAGGTGCTAGATGAACTTGGATACTTGTACTCCCGGCCAGCGTCACGTTGTTCGCACGCTTGATCATCCGCTTGTCGTTGCTGCCGGCGCTGGCAGTGGAAAGACTTTCACCCTTACTCAGCGCATCGCGGCTGCACTTCTTCCCGGCGAAGGGGGGCGCAAGCCTTTTGTTGAGAGTCTGGACGAAGTGCTGGCCATTACGTATACCAACAAAGCCGCTGCTGAACTACGAAGCCGTATCAAGCAGCAACTCCTTGACGAGGGCCTTGAAGAGGAGGCTTTGAAGGCTGATGACGCCTGGGTTTCGACCATCCATGGCATGTGCTCACGCCTCTTGCGTGAGCATGCCCTGGAATTCGGAATCGATCCTGCTTTTGAGCTCATCATGGGGGCTGAAGCAGAGCGCTTGTTCGATAGGGCCCTCTTGTCTGCCTATGATCGCATGCAGCCTGATGCCTCTGGCGCCCTCGGACGCTATTTTTCGTCGCGTCCGTTGAAAACCGATGCTCCTGGTGGTCATTCGGTTTCATCCGATGTCCATGCCGTCATCGATTGCGTCACGGCGCAGCCAGGCGGCTTTGCTGCCTATGTGTCTCCCGAGCCGTCGAAGACCTGTCGGCAGATCTTGCGGGAGTTGCGCAATCTGGGTGATCTTCTTGAATCGCATGCTTTGTGCTGGAAAAAGCCGAACAAGACCGAGCAGAAGCTCATTGATGCACTTCCGGCGGTTTTTGAGCAGCTCGATGAAGCCCTTGCTGGGCGCATTCCCAACTTTGATGAAGACGACTTCGATCCCGCTGCCTTCATCGACCTGGTGTTTGCTCTGCCTCCTACAAGTCAGAAGTTCCATGGGCCAGATTCCAAAAAGGATGATGCTGGTTTCTTTGAGGAGTATCGCTCGAGATACGGATCCCTTGGCCTGGAGGCTCAGCTGTGTGCCTATCAACCTCAGATGGACGCGATGGTTGAGTTTGCCCAGGAAGTCGTTTGCGAATACCGCAAGCTGAAGGGGCCGGAGCGCTTGGACAACGATGACCTCATTCTGCTTGCTGCTCGTGCGCTTGCGGACCATCCCGACTTGGCCCAGGCATGCAGGGACCAGTTCAAGCTGGTCATGGTTGACGAATTTCAGGACACGAATCGCGTGCAGGTAGGCCTGGTGCGCACGATTGCGGCCAATGACTGTAGCAACGTCTGCATGGTGGGAGATG
Organism: Coriobacteriia bacterium; assembly: GCA_030537255.1. Lineage (GTDB taxonomy): Bacteria > Actinomycetota > Coriobacteriia > Coriobacteriales > Eggerthellaceae > Anaerotardibacter. Next base: position 1,193 of record JAUNOE010000041.1, on the reverse strand, counting down.
CTCAGCAGAGTATCTACAAGTTCCGTGGTGCTGACGTCAGCGTGTTCTTTGACTATCAGGAGCAGGTGGCTGCCCTTAATCCTTCTGCAGAGGTAGTGGAGTTACCTGACAACTTTAGGAGCCACGCAGACATTCTTTCCGTTGTGGACAAAATCTTTTCCACCAACGACTTCTTCGGTGAGCGTTTTTTGCATCTTGAACCCAAGGGTGCGGTAAACAAGGTGGCGGATCCCGTCTTTGACAAGCGTCCCCGTATCGAGCTCTTCGTTGCAAATGCGGGGAGGTCTACAGCTCCGGCACGTTTTGAGTCTGCGCATGCCGTCGCGGCCCATTTCGCTGACCTGCGCGAAGGGGGAGTGGAGCCAGGTGACATGGTCCTGCTCCTTGGATCCATGTCTCATGCCTCTTTGTTCGTCGAGGCCCTGCGCGAAGAGGGCTTCCAGAGCATCATTACAGGTGGCTCGGTCTTTGCTGCTGCGGTTGAGGTCCAGATAATTGCGTGCCTTCTTTCTTGGTGGGCAAATCCGCTCGATTCCGAAAGCCTGCTCGCGCTTCTGACTTCAGTTCCGTTCTGTCTGGACGAAGATTGCCTGATGGCTTTGTGCACCAACCCCGCAACGGGTGGGCGCTGGGACTTGGCTCGCGGCTTGCAAAAATGGGACCCCAAGGTGACTTTCGGTCTTACGCCTGAGGAGCTTGATCGAATCGACCATGTCCGTGGTTGTCTTCTTGATTCTGCGCACCGTGCTCGGACGCAGTCTGCCTCAGTTGCTCTTCGCGAAGTGTTTGCCTCTTCGGGCTGGGCTGACCTTCTTGAGTCGCGGGGTGCTGTCGGCCTTGCTCAGTCTGGCAATGTCATCAAGTCCCAGGCTATCCTGGCCGACCTGGAAGAAGGGCTGGGCCTGCCGCAGGTTGCAGCCTTGTTTGCGGACCACCTGGCAAGCGCCAAGGAAGCACCGGGCTCGCTCACTACGTCTTCTTCCCAGTTTGTTCGGATTATGACCATTCATGCCAGCAAGGGCCTTCAGTTCCCTCATGTGGCTTTGGCTGAGTTGCGCATGGGAAATTCGCGCGGCCTTTCGGGTGCTCTGAAGGTTGGCGTCACCTTTGTTTGCATGGGGCGTCAGGCTCCCTCGACGGCGGAGTTGAAGAAGGCGACATACGTGGTCAAGTGGATGAAGGAACAGGAAGGC
>JAUNOE010000120.1 GCA_030537255.1 Coriobacteriia bacterium | reverse complement strand
CCTTCGTGGCATGATCCGTCTCGCGGTGGGTTGGTATATTCCTCCTTTCGCGGGTCTGCGTCAAGGGGCTTTCTTGACAATTTTAAAATTAAATTCCACCATGCTCAGAAAAGCCCTAATTCCTCAGCAAAGAAAGGCCCAGCGGCTGATTTCCTTGCTAGCGAGACCCTTTAATCCATTTCAAATGTGCGTTTAAGCCGTTTGTTACCTATTAATGGAGCAGCTCGGATATACTTCCGTAATTACTAAGTAAAAGCTGCGAGAAGCGAAATAGGTTATGACAACAGTACAAATCATTTCTATTGTCGTCTTCGTGGTAGTGATGGCCTTGGTGGTCTCTGAGAAGATTCACCGTACGGTCGCTGCGCTTTCTGGCGCGGTGGTGCTCATTCTCATGGGCATCGTCACCTTCGACGAAGGCATGGAGTCAATCGACTTTGGCACCCTGGGTGTTCTGGTCGGCATGATGATGTTTGTCGGCATCATCAAAGCATCGGGCATCTTCGAGTACCTGGCTATCAAGTCAGCAAAAATGGTCAAGGGCAATCCTTGGCTCATCATGGTCGTGTTCGCCGTCATCACAGCGGTCTGCTCGGCGTTCCTGGATAACGTGACCACCGTTCTGCTCATTGGTCCGGTTACGTACACCGTGTGCCGTCTGCTTCTGGACATCAATCCCATCCCCTTCTTCATGGTTGAGATTCTTGCTTCCAACATTGGCGGTACCGCCACTTTGATTGGCGACCCCCCCAACATCATGATCGGCTCTGCTGCCGGCCTGAGCTTCTTCGACTTCCTTGAGTTCGACGCTCCCTGCGTTGTCATCATCATGGTCGTCGTCACCGTAATCTTCTACTTTATGTACGGTCGCCGCCTGCATGTCACCGAAGACAAGAAGGCTGCCGTCATGGAGCTTGATGAGGTTGGCGCCATCCACGACAAGAAGCTCTTCCGCAAGTCCGTTGCCATGATCGTTGTCGTCGCTTTGGCATTCTGCCTGCATGGCTTCTTCGGCATCGAGCCCAGCACCATCGCACTAACTGGAGCTGCCGTCATGTTCCTGATTTCCGGCGCTGACATCGAAAAGGTGGTCCATGACGTCGAATGGACCACGATCGGCTTCTTCGCGGGCCTGTTCATCGTCGTTGGCGGCATGGAGCAGACGGGCGTCATCGAAATGGCCGCGAATGCGCTCGTTGACCTTACCGGCGACAACACCCTGCTCGCCATCATCGTGCTGGTCTGGGCGTCTGCTATCCTGTCTTCCTTCCTGGACAACATCCCCCTGGTTGCCGCCATGGCACCCATCCTGGTCAGCATGGGTTCGGCAGGTGTCGATGTTCAGCCTCTGTGGTGGGCCCTTTCTCTGGGCGCTTGCCTTGGTGGCTGCGGTACGCTCATCGGTGCTTCCGCAAATGTCGTTATGGCATCTATCTCCAACCGCAACGGTTATCCCATTTCGTTCATGGAGTACACCAAGGTTGGCTTCCCCATCATGATCGTCTGCGTGGCTATTGCTTGCGCATATCTGGTGGTTCGTTTCTGCATCCTCTAGGATTGCGAAACATCATCTGACGAAAGTCGGATTCAAGGCCCTCGCCCTAAATAGCGAGGGCCTTTTTGATTTGCGATCGGTGCATCCCCTTCCACCGAAACTGAAATCATTCATCCAGCTTGTCCACCATCCGCGAAACGCGCTTGTCGCTCTCCGAAATGAGAAGAAGCTTTTGCATCAAGCGAGTACGATAAGAAAACGCATTACTGCGACACTTGAAAACGGGTGCGCAGGCCAGAGCGCCAACAGCGCTCATATCCGAAGCCAAGCATGAAAGGCGCAACTCATGAAAATCGGCTTTATTGGCGCTGGCAAAGTCGGCTGCACGCTCGGTCTCTACCTGAAGGATTCCTGCGAAATTGTTGGCTACGCCAGCAGAACGCTGGATTCCGCAAAAGAAGCAGCCTCCATCACGGGGTCCCACTACTTCGAAACGCCCTTGGAAGTATGCGAACAATCCGACCTTATCTATTTCACGATGCCCGACGGAGCCATAGGCGAAACCTGGGAGAAGCTCATTGCGCATCCCGGTGCACGAAATGCGCTCAAGGGCAAAATCGTCGCTCATGCCAGCGGCTCTCTTTCGTCTGACGTTTTTTCAGGCGCAAAAGAGCTTGGAGCGCTCCCCTGCTCAACACACCCCCTTTACGCCATTTCATCAAAAAC
>JAUNOE010000119.1 GCA_030537255.1 Coriobacteriia bacterium | reverse complement strand
ACGCAATACGGCTTACGACCAAGCTGCTGTTGCGATGACCAACGCTCGGTCTTGAAGGAATCCAGTGGAGGGGACGCTTTCATGACTGGGGAGGGCAAGACCTTCGAGGCTGACCATTGTGCTCCTTCGGATTCTTTTGATCAGCGTGACGAAGAGGGGCGGCGGGACCTCCTCTCCGATCAGGTGACAGAAACCCATCGTCAGGCCTGGAAGAAGCTCATACGTCTGCTTTCAGTTCGCGATCGTTCTATTTGCGAGTGTCGAAGGAAACTTGCCGAAGCTGACTTCGATAGTGCTTCATGTGATTATGCTATCGAAAAGGCTCAGCGACTTCGTCTTATTGATGACCAGCGTTTTGCCGATTATTTTATTCGCGCAAAGCTGGCTTCAGGTAAGGGGCTGCGCGGCATAGAGGAAGCCCTTGCGGATCATGGTATTTCAACAGATAGCCTTCCTGGTTATCCAGAAGAGTACTTCGAGCAAGGCGAAGACGAGGTTGAGCGAGCTTACGCCTTTCTATGTAAGCGCCCACCTCGATCAAAGAATCCATGGAAAAGCGCTTATGGAAAGCTCCTTCGAGCTGGGTACGAAAGCGATGTTGCCTACCAGGCTTCCTCGCGTTGGGTGACCCACGTGAAAGCAAGCTAGCCGCTCTCTTGCTGGGTGACTGTTCCAGTTTTGGGAGCTGTGGTTATCCCTAATTATTTGTGACAACCTTATGCTGAGCTTGCTATTCATTGAATGCAGCTCTGCCATTGAACTTGTTCTTTTGCGTGTCAGTGGGCTGGTTGCTGCTAGGCTACCAGCCCAGTTTGCTTTAGAATTAATTGTTAGCTTGAGTATTCGTGTCTCCCCTGACACTCTTTATATAGACATAGCTTCTATGAGCAGCCATTCTCGTGGTGTCTACTCTTGCCTTGTGTATTCAAGGCTTGCGCTTTCGAATACCTAATCGTACGGTAGCTTTCAATCGAAAGGAATCTGTGGTGGACATCATCGTTCCCATTATTGTTGCCATTGTGGCAATCGCTGTCGGATTCCTCATCGGCTACTTCTTGATGCAGAAAGTCCTCAAGGATCGCAATGACGCAACTGCCAAGCAGGCGCAAATGGTTCTTGATGATGCTCAGCGTGAGGCTGACACGCTTCGTCGCGAAGCGGTTCTTGAAGCCCAGAATGAAGCAATCAAGTTGAAGCAGGATGCGGAAAAGGAAAACAAGGAACTCATGAGGGAGGTCCGTGCGAACGAGAATCGCCTGAACCAGCGTGAGAATTCCTTGGACAAGCGCACCGAGTCCCTTGACCATCGTGATCATCAGCTCTCTTCTTTGCAGGGTCACCTGGATCGCAGGGCCCGTGACCTGGACAATCAGGAAAGCCAGATCAAGACGCGCCTTGAAGAGGTTGCCGGCCTTTCTGCTGAAGAGGCGAAGGTGCAGCTCCTTGATGGACTTCGCGACGAAGTTGTTCACGAGTCCGCAGCGATCATTCGCGACGCCGAGGCTCGCACCAAGGCCGATGCCGACAAGAACGCTCGCGAGATTCTGAGCCTTGCCATCCAGCGCCTTGCTTCTGACCAGACTGCGCAGATCACGGTTTCGACCATCCATATCCCCTCTGATGACTTGAAGGGTCGCATCATTGGTCGTGAAGGTCGAAATATCCGTCATTTCGAGCAGATCACTGGCACCAATCTGATCATTGACGACACGCCTGAGTGCGTAACGGTCTCTACGCATGACCCCGTGCGTCGCGAGATCGCTGCCGTCACCATGCAGAACCTGATTGCTGATGGTCGCATCCATCCTGCTCGCATCGAAGAGATGTACAACAAGGCCAAGAAGATGGTCAATCAGCAGATCAAGGAAGCTGGTTCTCAGGCTACCTTCGATACGGGTATCCATGATCTGCATCCTGAACTCGAGCACACGCTTGGTCGTTTGCGCTTCCGTACCTCCTATGGTCAGAATGTTCTGACTCACTCTTTGGAGGTTGCCTTCCTTTGCGGCATCATGGCTTCTGAGCTTGGCCTGGACCCCATTCCTGCTAAACGTGCTGGTTTGCTCCATGACCTGGGCAAGGCAGTTGACCATGAGGTCGAGGGCTCCCATGCCGTCATTGGCGCAGATCTTGCACGTCGCTATGGTGAGGCGCCCTATATTGTTCATGCTATCGAGGCACACCACAATGACGTTGAGCCTAACAGCGTGATCGACGTCTTGGTTCAGGCTGCCGATGCGGTTTCTGCTTCTCGTCCTGGTGCCCGCAAGGAGAATCTGGAAACCTACATCAAGCGTCTTGAGAAGCTGGAAGAAATTGCCAATT
>JAUNOE010000040.1 GCA_030537255.1 Coriobacteriia bacterium | reverse complement strand
CCGCACTGCTGTCCTCCGCATACACGGACAACAGGGCATTCATCTCACGCGACGTCAGGGAATGAGGAAGCGTCTTCGGCATCTTTGGCCCTTGAAGCACCGAAGCTGGGTTTTGCTCCCCCTTGCCCGAAATACCCAACCAACGATAGAAGGCTTTAATCGCACTTAAATGGCGATTGACCGACCTCCGGGAATGCTCCCTCTCGTCAGATGCTAGGTACAAACGCAGTTGACGGTGGTCGCAAGCAAGCGGATTGATGTCGTTTTCGTGGCACCAGGAACCAAAGATGCGTAAATCGGATCCATAGGATTTTACGGTGGCGGGCGAAAGGTTTCGAACACCCGACAAATCAGCGCAAAACTGCCCGACCAGCTCCGAAAAGCCGTCGGGCAGAGAAGGTTCAGACGTATCGCGAGGGGATGTCACGCTAGGTCACTTTCCCTGAGGGCCTCCAGGTACTCGTCGAGCGCTTTATTTCCACGCCAAGCATAGTACGCATAGCGCTCACGCTTGTTGCGAATATGCTCTTCGGGCGCAGCGATGATGCCAAAGTTAACATGCATGGGCTGGTAGTCAACGGTCTGAGGGTTCGTTGCATATGAAAGAAGCGCACCAAACACCGTATCGGCCGACAAGACAGGCAAAGTAACTCCCTTGAGCTTTGCCGCAAGAGCCAAGGCCACATGCAGGCCCGACCTGATGGCTTCGCAGTATCCCTCGGTACCACCCAGCTGGCCAGCAACATATATATCAACAGGCAGCTTTTCGGCCGCAGGGGTGACCAACTTCAAAGAAGCGTCCAGCAGATGGGGTGCATCAATGAAGGTGTTGCGATGCATCACGCCATAGCGCGCAAACTCTGCCTTTTCCAGACCGGGAATCATACGAAACACCCGACGCTGCTCGGGGAAGGTGAGATTGGTCTGGAAACCAACCAGGTTGTAGCTCTGCCCAGAATGGTCCTCGGCGCGCAGCTGAACATTCGCCCAAGGCTTCATACCCGTTGCAGGATCAACAAGGCCTACGGGCTTCATGCAGCCAAAACGAGGAGCATCGGCACCCCTACGGGCAATCTCCTCGATTGGCTGGCACGCCTGGAACAAATCGGCGGTCTCGAATTCCTTCTTGATGACGCGCTCGGCAGACAGGAGGGCATCAATGAAAGCCTGATAGCTCGCTTTGTCAAAGGGAGCATTCAAGTAGTCCCCCTCAGTGCCTGCCTCATAGCGGCTTTGCCTAAAGACGACGTCAAGGTCGAGCGAATCCGCCATAACGATAGGGGCTGCAGCGTCATAGAACGCCAGGTGTGCTTGGCCCGTAAGGCCACCCAAATAGCGAGCGAGCCCATCAGAAGTCAGAGGGCCAGAAGCCAGAACGACCGCATCTGCCGCCTCTTCCACAAGAAGAGCAGGATTTCCGGCCGCTTTGCACGCAGCCTCGTCGAGATACCCAAGGGGCCTACCCGACTGATCGAAGCCCACCACTTCGGCGCGAACAAGCTCGATGAGGGAGTTTGATGCGATGGCTTCAGTGATAGACCGACCAAAACCCTCGCGCTCTACCGCAAGAGCACCTCCGGCGGGCACTTCGTTTTCGCGAGCAAAAGCCATAAGGCGCGAACCCAAGCGCTCGAGCTCGGTCTTTAGCATACCGGCAGCACTGTCTGGTTTGGTGGACTTAAGAGAATTCGAGCACACCAATTCGCCCAGATTGTCAGTGTGATGCACGTCAGTCGTTCGGATGGGACGCATCTCGAAAAGACGCACCCTGATTCCACGGTCAGCCAGCTGCAGGGCGCATTCGCTGCCCGCCAGACCGCCGCCAATGATGTCTACTGTGTTCTTCATGACGAACAGGGTACTACACCTTTCATCCTAAATGACCCATCTCGCTTCTAGCGCCTAAAGGAAAAGACTCCCCGGACCATAACGCCCATCAGCATGACGCACCACGAGCCCCTCCCGCTGAAGCTGCGCAAGGCGTATGGCAACACTAGCTGCCGGGTCGGCCCCGCTTTTCCCTCCCAAGCCCGCTGCAATCAGCTCCTCCGCCGCCATGGGATCAGCGCAAAGGGCCGCAAGAATGGGATCTTTCATAGGCCTTGATCCCCCGCTTCCCTCGGTTCTGAGGCAGCCGAACAGCGAAAACAAGGCGTCTTCGAACGTTTCCCTATCCACAATGGGCGTCGCACCTTGACAAATGAGATGGTTGGCCCCACGCGATCCTGCCGATGCGATCGAACCAGGAACAGCCAGCACTTCCCTATTTGCAGACAAAGCGTCATCGGCCGTAGAAAAGGTACCAGAAGGAACACCTGCCTCCACGATAAGCGTAGCGCGCGCCAAGCCCGCAATCAGACGATTTCTAGCCCTGAAGGTATAGGGCAAAGGAGGAAACGACCATTCTCGTTCAGAGACGACCGCTCCCCCAGAATCGACGACCTCTTGAAACAAGCGGCGATTTCTCCGTGGGTACACATTGTCGCAGCCACCACCCAGAAAAACGACGGTACGTCCACCCGCATCGAGAGCCGCACGGTGAGCAGCACTGTCACAGCCTAAGGCTCCCCCCGAAATAATCGTGATGCCCCGTTCGGCCGCCATGCCCGCAAAGCTTCGAGCACACATGAGGCCATAAGGCGTTGCCTTTCGCGCCCCGATGACGGCCAATCCCTCAACCAGAGCGTCGGGGTCGCCAACCCCATACAGGCGTTCTGGGGGATTCGCGATATGTTCCAGAGCTTCGGGAAAACCTTTGGCCCCTTGCTCTAAGACGAAACGCGAACCTAAGAGACCACAATCGCCTCTCGGTGTGCCATAACGTGCAGCATACTCCTCCTTTGCCTGCGAAATACCCAGCTCACCCTCATACATGCCGTCCCTCCCTATCAGCCAAGCTCGCGTCTGATACGACGATGCCCACAGCTCGCTTCCTCAGGCAAAACCCGAAGTATCTCCAAATTCGAAGCGAAGCGAAAGGGCCTCAGAAACATGTTCGTCAGCAACCGAGGCACTCTCGACCATGTCCGCTATTGTTCTCGCAAGACGAAGCGTGCGAGCCACAGAACGACCGCTCATCCGCAGGGTCCGGGCAGCATTGAGCATCCGGCTCTGCGTCTCTGTATCAAAATGGCATTCATCTAACAAGGCTTCGATTCCCGGCGCACCATTTTCAGGATTTCGAGAATGCCGCCATGAAGAAAACTCCCGAGCACGCAATACCCCCTCAAGCAATTCCGCCGAGCTCTTGCCTGTCTTAGCGCCGAAATAGGTTTCTGGACCAGCCCTCATAACATCGATGCGAATATCGATACGATCGAGCAGTGGTCCCCCGATCCTGTTTCGATAGGTAAGCACCTGACGCTCGGTGCACCGACAAGAGTGCTCTCGATCACCAAAGTAGCCACAAGGACACGGATTCATGGCGGCTATCAACGAAAATCGGGCCGGCATCACATAAGTCCCGTCTGCACGCGTCAAGCAAACGCAACCCGACTCCAAGGGCTGCCTCAGTTGCTGAAGCACAGAGGGCTTAAACTCTGCAAGTTCATCGAGAAACAGAACCCCGTTATGTGCTAAGGAAACCTCCCCAGGCCTGACGGGGCTCCCTCCCCCTATCAAGCCAGCCGTCGTTGCACTGTGATGTGGGCTCCTGAAAGGCCGCTCTCCAGCCAAGATTAACGAAGTTTCCAGGCCGACGACCGAATGGACCTGAGCCGATTCGATCCTTTGCTCCTCTTCAAGCGGAGGCAGAATACCCGCTAGACATCGAGCCAATAAAGTCTTTCCCGCTCCGGGCGGCCCCACCATCAAGAGGCCATGATCACCAGCAGCTGCTACCTGAAAGGCCCTCTTCGCGAGCTCCTGCCCCCTAACCTGAGAGAAATCAACAGAAAATTTCTTCGCCCCGATGGAATGAGGTTGCTCTTCGCACAGAGCACCAGACCTCAAGGAAGACAGACGTTCGACCGAATAGCAGCGGACACCATGAACGTGAGCAAGATCCCGTCCGTTAGAACCCGTTAAAACATCAAGACCCAGCTCTTTAGCGCAAAGCTGAAACGATAGAAGCCCAGGAATCGAAGAGACTCTCCCATCGAGGCTCAGTTCGCCCACGACTAGGTAATCTTCGGCAAGCCTTTTTGGCAACTGTCCCGTCGCCAATAAAATCCCCAACGCAATGGGCAGGTCAAACCCAGATCCTGTCTTGCGCAACGAACCAGGGGCCAAGTTGACTACAATTTTTTCTCGAGGCATTTCGAAACCGCACATCTTGATTGCAGCACGAACCCGCTCTCTCGCTTCCTGAATGGCCGCATCAGGCATCCCAACAACAGAAAACCCCGGCAACCCCGAGGAAACAGCCACCTCAACACTGACAGGAATTGCTGTAACTCCCCTGAGTGTTGCCCCCATGAGCGAAGAAGAACCGACGCCCATGGGATCCTACTCCAAAGACTCTGCGCCAAAGGCATTGGTATGCATTCGTAGGAAGGCGCGGTTTTCGCCAATGACCATGATGGAAATCACGTCAAAGCGAACCCGTACGTCACCAAAATCATGCTCTTTCAGGTAGCAAGCGGCAATTTTCTCATACCGCGCACGCTTCCGAGACGTAACGGCCTCCTCCGGGAAGCCCGAAGCGGGACCACGACGCGTCTTTACCTCAATAAAACAGAGATCATCATCGTCCAGGCTGACAATATCGACCTCTCCCGCAAAACACGTCCAGTTAATGTCAAGAATTTCGTGCCCCCTACGTTCGAGGAAATGACGTGCTGCGCGCTCACCACGACGACCAAGCTCATGAGGGGTCAGAGTGGATGAAGAACGGTCGTCCTTATCCTTCTCTGGGGATACTTGAGGCTCATCCTTCTTTGCCCCAACCTGTTTCTGAGTTCCCTCGTCGGAGACGATGACCTCAGAAAGATCATCACATACGGGGCAGTCCTTGCATTTATCCTTTTCGGCATCCATAGACATGGCTTCTCCTTTCCTTGTGAACACAAGGCTACTCAGATGCCCAGAAGCGAATCTGAAGGGACATCTAAAGAATGCCGAAGAAAATATGAAGCCGCTCCGAAACTCATTCGAAACGGCCTTGCACATCCAGGTTAAAACAAACTCTCCTGAAGAAAGTTGCCACAAAATGATGCTCGATGAATGGGCGTCAGACCCTTCTCAGAAATTGCCTGACGATGTCTCTCGCTGCCATAACCCTTCGAAGAAGCCAGGTCATAGCCGGGGTATTGGACATCGTACTCACGCATCAACCGGTCGCGTTCAACCTTCGCAATAACTGACGCACCTGCGATGGAAGCGCATTTGGAGTCGCCCTTTACCACGTTGATTTCTCGTTCGTCCAGGTGAAGCGGATTACCGTCCAAAAGAATGACGTCCACTCGACCAAGCTGATCCTCAATCTTGGCAACCGCTGAAGAAAAAGCCTGCCTCAAACAAGAGCTCATGCCTTCCTCGTCAATCTGAGCCGGCGAAACATGCACAATCGCCCAGGCCCTTGCTGCCGCCTTGACAGCATGCGCCACCTCGTCTCGCTTGGCTTCTGGGATTTGCTTTGAATCGTTCAACCCCTCGACCAGAGCCGCTTCTGGATTCAGCACGACGGCACCGATCGTCAGAGGACCAGCAAGAGGACCTCGTCCGACCTCATCAAGGCCTACCACTAAACCTTCTTGCGCCAATTCCCGCTCAAAGTCATACAAACCCTGCACGCGTTCTCTCTCTTGGCGATCCGACTCCAGACGCTTGCGCGCCTGAGCCAAAGCCACCTGAACGCCCTTTCGCGTGTCACCCTTCAACGAGCGCTCGAGCACAACGAACTCCTGCTCATCAACCAACTTCAAGCGTTCCTTGATATCGGAAACCGTCTGAGCCACAACAAGCACTCCTTAATCGATTGACACCGCACTACGACAAGCACGCACGTATCTCCTGGCCGACAAGAAAACCATACGCACAATGAAAGACCAAGGCACGACAAAACGCAGCTTGCAGCTCCCGAACAACACTAGAATTAAGATGGTTGCCCGAAGGCGGGGAGCCACAAACAAAAAGGCACGGCACCCTGCTGGCACCGTGCCTTGAAAAAAGCAACAGAAGTAAGACTTAGAATGCCTTTTCCTTGATCTTTGCAGCCTTGCCGACCTTGTCACGCAGGTAGTAGAGCTTTGCGCGACGAACGTCACCACGACGAGTAACCTCAATCTTTGCAATCTTGGGAGAATGCACGGGGAAGGTACGCTCAACGCCGATGGAGAAGCTGATCTTACGGACAGTGAAGGTCTCACGAGAACCCTCGCCCTGACGACGAATGACATCACCCTGGAAGACCTGAATACGCTCGCGGTTGCCTTCCTTGATGAGGTAGTGAACCTTCACGTTGTCGCCCACGTTGAATTCGGCGACATCGGGGTTGATCTGCTGCTGCTCAATTGCGCGGATGATGTCCATGTTAGTTCCTTCTATATACTCGTTGACCGAAGTCATCAAATGTCAGAGACACAGCTGGACATTATACGTTCAACTAGCGCAGCATGCAAGAACCCTTTTTCATCAAAATCCTGAAAAAGAATCCAAATGACACGTAGGCTTGCCGAACACGGGAACCAAAGCCCGCTTCTGTGCCTCACGCAATCATAGCATGGATGGCACAATCAAACTAGTGCCCAATAGGGACGCCTGACACTACAAAACAAAGAGAAGCACTGCGTACACACCAACGCCGGTGATGATGGACCAGACCAACGACTTGGTCCTCACTGCGATGGGAATGACGCAAAGGGCTGCGATCAAGGGAATCGCAGCGGGCCACAAGCCAGCATCAAACATGTCGGGGCTCAAAAGGTCGTTGGCCACCAGCGCAGCGAAAGCCGCGGGCGGAATGTAACCAAGGGCGCGCGACAGAGCCACAGGAAGCTCTCGACCACGCAGAACCATCAAGGGCACCGTCCTGAACGCAAGAATGGTCAAGGAGCAGGCGACCAGCAGAATCAGAAAGTCCGTCATCGAAAGAGCCATCAAGCACGCACCCCCTTAAGCCATGCCGTGACAATGCCAGCCGCAATGCCCGCACAGGCACCTACGAAAATCGCAGGACCAGACAAACCCACACACTTGCAAACAAAGACGCCAAGAACAGCAACCACCGCTGCCGCAATGTTGGAAGAGGTAGCGCGCTGGGAGAACAGCAGGCACAGGAAGATCGACGTCATGGCAAAGGATGCTAAAGCGGTAGGCAGGTTCAAGAGAGAACCCAGGAGAACGCCAATCACGTTCGAAACTGCCCAGGTGAGCTCAGAGAGCAGATTGACCATGGTGGCGCGCTTGACGTCCCAAGAGCCCTGGTCAAACTTGGCAAGATTGACACCAAAGGACTCATCGGTGACCGTCGCGGCAAAAAGGAAGCTCAGGCGCTTCGAGCAGCCCTCGCAAAAGCGAGAAAGCGAAGCGCTGTAGAGCATCTGGCGAGAATTGACCAAGGTCACGCTGGCAATTATGGCAGTCAACGGCGAAGCCGCCAACCACATATTGGGAATCATGAACTGTCCAGCACCAGAGTAGAACACCATGGACAGAATGAAGGCCTGGAGTGCATCCAGGCCAACTTGCTGGGCAAGAATGCCGCACGGCACGCCCAGAAAAACGTAACCAACCATGATGGGAAGGGCTGCGGTGAGTGAGTCTTTGAAATCGTTAGGAATCATAGTCGAAACACTTTACCGCAGCATCACCCCCAGGGCAATGAAAAACTAGAGGTTCCAGCTGTGGGGAACGAACAAGTCCTTAAACAAGTTTTGAGCATAACGATCAGTCATGCCAGCGACGTGATCAGTCACTGCACGCAGGGGGTCCCCATCGGCTATGTCGCGATATTCGGCAGGAACCTCTTCATAATGACGGACAAAGTAGTCGAACAAGTCGGCAACCAGGTGCTTTGCTTTCCTAACCTCTACCATGACGGCCTCAGAGGTATATACCTCGTCAAACAGGAAGGCCCTTAACTCCATCATGGCATCCCACACCTCGGATGACATACGAATGTCATCTGCCCCAAACGAAGTCACAACCATGTCCTCCACCAGGGTTTCGATACGATCGGAATGGCACGCACCCAAGACAGAATGTGTAGATGCCGGCAGATCGGCCTCGCGCAAGGCACCTGCCCTGATAGCGTCATCTATGTCGTGATTGACATACGCGATTCGGTCCGCAGTGGCCACGATGCGTCCCTCAAGCGTAGCGGCTCGCTGCCCGCCCGTATGGCAGACGATACCATCCCTGACTTCCCAGGTAAGGTTCAATCCCGCTCCCGAATTCTCGATTCGCTCCACCACGCGCAAACTTTGTTCATTATGGCGGTACAATGCCGCAAGCTCAGACCCTTCGACAGAAAGCCCCCGGTGCCGCGCCAGGCTCTCGGCAATGGCCTCCTCCCCCACGTGACCAAAAGGCGTATGCCCCAAATCATGACCAAGGGCAATCGCCTCAGTCAGGTCCTCATTCAGGCCAAGGGCTCGGGCAATGGTTCGCGCAATCTGAGCAACCTCAAGCGTATGGGTGAGCCTGGTTCGATAGTGGTCGCCAACAGGGGCCAAAAAGACCTGCGTCTTATGCGAAAGGCGCCGGAAGGCCTTCGTATGCAGGATCTTGTCACGATCCCGCTGGTACTCGTTACGAAAGCGGTCAGGCTTTCCTGGGTGCATCCTCCCCTTGCCGCCGCTCGACAAAGCCGCATCCAAAGACAGATTGGCTGCCTCACGTGCTACCTGAACATCACGCGTCACCAGTTCCATGACCTCACCTTTCTTCGTAGTACTCACGAAGGATAGCTTGGAAAAGCAAAAATGGGTGTCCCCATACAAGGACACCCATTATCAATACTGACCAGTCAACAGGCTAGACCCCTGGCACCAAAAGCATGCGGTGACAGCTCGGACAGGCCGATACAGGAGCCTCAGCCTTGATCTGGCTCAGCTTTCCTGCATCGAAGCGGTTACGGCAAGCACTGCACGAATCCTCCGACAATACAGCCAAGGCAACTCCACCACAGCGAACAAGTGCCTCGTCGTAAGCTTTCATCAACGTCGGATCCAGGGCTTCAACGGCCGCCTTCCGCTCACGCTGCGCCAGCGCAATCCGATGCCGCAGCTCGCCACCTTCCTTTTTGAATGACTCAACGAGCGAAGCCTCCTTGGCACCAAGTGCGGCAAGGGCAGCATTCACCTGTTCCATGACCGGCCTGATGCGAGCAAGCTTCTCTTCGACTTCGCCCAGCTCTCCAGACAAGGCCTCACGACGCTTCGCCACACCATTGAGATCACGGCTCAAGGATTCTACTGATCGGTAATCAGCACGCGACGCGTCAAGCTTCTCTTGGGTAGCCTCTTCCTTCAGAGCCAAAGTCTCGTCCTCTTGAACAATGCGCGTCAGCTGATCTTCGCAGGAATCAAGCATGTCCTGCACCTGGACCTTCTTCTTGGTAAGCTCGGCGATCTGCTTACGCTTTTCCACGATGGCCTCTCGCTGAGGCAGGACCTTGAGATCACGCGTTGCGAGCGCAATGTCGCGGTCAAAATTCCTGAGCTTGACCAGGGCATCGATATCAGTTGGAGTTGCGTCCATGAAGTCAGCCTTTCTTTGGGACGAAGTTAACGTCGGTATGCTTCGGGAGTATGCCAGGCATAGCCGGCAGAAACCATGGTAATGCAAGAATTTGGCACACCAGCCTCGGAAACGGCATCGGCAAGGATGGCGCACAGGGGCATTTCGGACACGTCGTGACCAAGCTCGATGATGCTCAACCCCGAACCCATGGCATCGAGCGCAGCATGATAACCGAGCTCACCGCATACCAGGCAGTCAATACCCTGATCCAGGCAAAGCTTCAAAAACGAATTGGCGGATCCGCCAGAAACGGCAATGCGCATCAAAGGACGAGTATCGTCACCCCACACACGAGGATGGGCCTTGTTTACCGCCACACAGCGCGCAGCAAGATCGCTAAGCCTAAGCAGGGCATTCTGCTCGCCCGGAGCGCATAGCATGACGAACCCCTTCGAAGGTGAACCCCCAAGAGGCTCGAGTGGTCCCAAGCACTCCAACCGAAGCATACGAGGCAAAGCCGAAAGGCCCTCGACCGAAACATCAAGAGCAGTATGGAAGTTCATGCATGACAGCCCATGAGCCAAAGCAAAAGCCACACGCGAACCCGGAGTCTGACCGACAACCTGAGCTGGAAGGAAGCCCTCGGGAGCATCAAGGTAAACGGGATGATGCGTCAACACCACATTGCAGCCAGCGGCAAGCGCGGCCTGCATGACTTCGATCGTTGGATCCAAGGCAACGAAAACCCCTGTCACCTCGCCAGTCGGATCACCGACCAACAGGCCCGTGCGGTCCCACTCGCAGGCATCCTGTGCGGGGAAGCGTGACAGCAAGGCTCGCTCGAGCTCACCAATGCTCAAGGCAGGCATGCCATCAGTCGGCGACAAGGGACCAGACTCTATCTTTGAAAGCGCGACGTCCATGGAACAACTCCTTTGATTCGTCGGTATCTACAAAAGCAATCGTAGCCCCCAACGAAGGAAGCAGTGGGCTACTCCCCGAAAATCTCCCTAAAGCACGCAATGAACGCCTCGACGTCAGCTTCGGTGGTCTCCCACCCAAAGGACACACGCATGCTGGTGAGGGCACGGTCGCGAGAGATACCCAGTGCCTTGAGAACATGCGAGGGATCAAGAGAATGAGACGCACATGCCGAACCGCCCGACACGCAGAATCCCGCATTGTCCAGACGAAGAATCAAGGTTTCGCTCTCGACGCCAGCAACCGTTACGTTGACCACGTGAGGCGAATAGTCCTTGGAGCCTGCAGCACAAGAAACCGTTGCCTCGACGCCCTCACATGCGCACAAGCCTTCATAGCAGCGATCACGAAGAAGCATGAGCCTCTTGGCCTCTGACGCCTGCTCGGCCACGGCCTGCTTTGCGGCAGCAACAAAACCCACCACGCCAGCAACGTTCTGCGTGCCACTACGATGACCCGACTCCTGGCCACCGCCAACCATCTGCGCGCTGAAAGGAGTACGGGTGCGCAAGTAGAGCGCTCCAACCCCCTTCGGTCCGCCAACCTTATGAGAGGAAAGCGAGAGAGCGTCAACCATCCAATCTCGTACGCTCAAGGGCACCTTGCCCAAGGCCTGCGTTGCATCGACGTGGAACAGGGCTCCCTTGCCATGATTGCCCTTCGAGCGGACCACCTTTGCCAGAGCCGGGATGTCCATGACGGAGCCGATTTCGTTGTTGACCGCCATAACCGAAACCAAGATGGTGTGCTCGTTCATTGCATCAGCCAGGGCTTCGGGGGTAATGAAACCATTTCTGTCGGGCTCGACCACCGTTACATCGGCACCCCAGCCATTCAGGACGCGCGCAGCAGACAAGACCGCATCATGCTCGATCGAGCTCACTACCACGTTAGGAACACAATCGTGGTCTCCCGCATGCTCGGCCTGCATCATCAAGGCATCGACCATGCCAAAAAGTGCCGCGTTGTCAGCCTCGGTCGCACCCGAAGTGAAAATGATTTCATTGGGGCGAGCGCCGATAAGGCGGGCCAAGTCCTCACGGGCACCTTCAAGTGCCTTAAAGGCAGTGCGACCTACGCGATATAGGGAGTTTGCGTTTCCCCCACCTGCCATCAGGCCGGCAATTCCTTCCTGAAGAAGCGGTCGCATAGCCTCACACGCACAGGGACGAAGCGGAGTTGTCGCCGCCCAATCAAGGTAAACGGGCAGAGTCACATCATCAGACATGGTTTCGTTCCTTACTATTCAAAGAAAAAGAACCCATGAACCAGAGCCCATGGGTCGCAGAAATTCAAATTAGTGCTTAGCAACGAGGCTGAGCCTTCGTTCCTGCCTCACGGATTGCAGCAATAGCGGAAATGGGATCGTCAGCAGCAAAAACCCCCGAGCCGGCCACCAGCACGTCAGCACCCTGAGCGCAAACGAGACCAGCCGTACGAGAAACACCGATGCCGCCATCGACTTCGATCATGAGCCCGGGATTCAATTCGCGAGCCCACGAAGAGATGATGCCCACGCGGTCCTCGGAACCTTCGATGTAGGACTGACCAGAAAAGCCGGGAAAGACGCTCATCACCAGAACCATGTCCACATCGGCAATAAAGGGATGGAGTGTCTCCACATCGCAATCCGGCTTCAAGGTGAGGGCAGGGCGCGCGCCCGCCTTCCTCACGCGATCAATAAACTCGCGGACACAAGCTTCGTCATCAAGGGCCTCAATGTGTGCCGTCACGATGTCAGCCCCAGCATCCAAGTACCAAGAAAGCTGCTCCAAAGGATTGCTAATCATCAGATGAACATCCAGAGGAAGCTTGGTGATCTTCTTGAGCTGCTTTACCAGGGGTACGCCAATGGTGAGATTTGGAACAAAATGTCCGTCCATGACGTCAACATGGACAAAGTCAGCGCCACCTTCCTCGAGCATGCGAATGTCACGCTCCAGGTTCATGAAGTCGGCAGACAGAATGGATGGAGAGACTTTTACGTCACCAAACACGATTATCCCTTTCTAGAAAGCATCAGGCTTCAAGCATTCTAACGCAGGTCGCCCGAAACATGGTTGGCCTCAAGCTCCAGAAGCCATTTCTTGATATGCAGACCAGCCGCAGACCCCACCAGGTTTCCATTGGCCCCTACGACTCGATGACAGGGAATCACCATGGCCAAGGGATTGCGATTGTTCGCCATACCGACGGCACGCGACGACTTTGGGCTGCCAATAGCTTCGGCAACCTGGGCGTAGGTCCGGGTTTCGCCATAGGGAATGTCAAGAAGCGCACGCCATACCTT
>JAUNOE010000118.1 GCA_030537255.1 Coriobacteriia bacterium | reverse complement strand
CATGTTAGCGTCCCAAATAGAATCAGCTGCCTTTTCGCTGGCACCCGCAACCCAGAAGTCATTTTCCTTCAAGGTCTCGATGGTTTGAGGGATGCCAGCAACACGTGCAACGGGGATGTTGGCAATAGCGCCAGCAGAGCTCTTGTAGGTAGCCGCCGTGACACGAACCGAACGGTTTGCGGGAATCAAGATGCCCGACGCACCTACGACTTCCGCCGAACGGGCGATGGCGCCCAGGTTGCCAGCGTCGGTAATGTGGTCAAGCACCAAAATGAGCGCACAGCCGTCATTGGCTTCGGCGCGCTTCTTTGCGGCAATGAGGATTTCCTTGGTGGAGCTGTACTGGAAGGGCTCCGCTTCGAGCATGAGACCCTGATGGCTACCACGCTCGGAAAGCTTGTCGAGCTGGGCACGAGGAACCTGCTTCACCGAAATGCCTTGCTTGTGGCACCTACGGGTGATTTCGGAGACGACCTTGTCGCCACGAAGGCCCTCAGCAACATAAAGCCTACGGACGGGGACGTTGTTGCGAAGCGCCTCGCTGACGGGTCGCTTTCCTTCGATGAATTCTGCCATGGGCATTCCTTATCTTGTTCGCCGTGCGAACCTCATGAGTCAAAACAAAAGCAGGCGCAGCCCTCTTGAGCCTTGCGCCTGCCAAAAGCTGCCAATTGATGCCCCGAACGGACACCTGACGAGTGTAACACGGATGCTAGCCGATGAACTTGACCGCCGTTCCATAGGCAAGCATCTCGATGGTGCCCTCGGCCACGGTGTCGCTCGCGAAGCGGCTGGCAATGACGGCGTCGGCACCCATGGCCTGAGCCTGGGCCACCATACGACGCTCAGCCTCCAAACGGGCTTCGCTGGTCATGTCAGTAAAGGTTTTGATTTCGCCTCCGACGATGGACTTGACCCCAGCCATCAGGTCACGACCAATATGACGGGAGGTCACGACATTACCCTGGACCAGACCCAAGATTTGATAGCTGACGCCAGGAATGACATCGGTAGTGGACACGAACATGGCAAGCCTCCTTTTGGGTGATGAATCTAGAAGGATTGTAGCCTAGGCCCGCTCCAGGGAACGCAGCAGGGCAATCTCTTGTGCGTATCCAGGAAGCTCGTTAGGCGTCTCGAGAATAAAGGGGAGGCCCCGCAGGGCAGGGTGATTCACGATCCGCTCAAAGGTTTCCAAGCCGAGCGAGCCCTCGCCAATTCGTTCGTGGCGGTCTTTGCGTGAACCCAAGGGGTTCTTCGAGTCGTTCAAATGGACAGCCTTCAAGTAGTCCAGACCAACAATGCGATCGAATTCCTCAAGGACGCCGTCAAGGTCGTTCACAACGTCATAACCAGCATCATGGACGTGACAGGTGTCCAGGCACACGCCCAGATGGCCAGAAAGCTCGACCCCGTCAATGATTGCAGCTAGTTCCTCGAAGCTGCGGCCGACTTCGGTTCCTTTGCCAGCCATGGTCTCAAGCAGAACCGTGGTGCTCTGCTTGAGAGAAAGCACCTGGTTCAGCAGGCTGACAATGAGCCCGATGCCCACTTCGGCACCTTGCCCAACGTGACTGCCCGGATGAAAGTTGTAGAAGTTGCCTGGCACCGATTCCATGCGAACCAGGTCATCGAGCATACAGTTCAAGGCAAACTCGCGGGCATGAGGCTTGTCGGAACAGGGGTTCAGCGTGTACGGGGCGTGTGCCACCAAGGTCCCAAAGGCGTTATCCTCCATGATTTGACGCAGCTCTGCCACGTCGGCCGAATCAATGGCCTTCGCCTTACCGCCGCGTGGGTTACGCGTGAAGAAAGCGAACGTGTTGGCATCGATGCCAAGGGCCGTCTTGCCCATGCTGGCGAAGCCCTTCGAGACGGACAAGTGACATCCTATGGTCAGCATTGTTACTCCTAGCCAGAAGCGGTTGAGGCTCACGAACGCAGTATGGTCGCCTGACGTCCGAATGCTTCTGGAATTTTATACGTTCGCCAGGCAGATGGGCTATAATTCAATGACCGCGAACCAGCCATGCGCACAGGATGGACGTCAAAGCGTCCTTTGAAACCTGCATGACGGGGAACGGCATGCTGGCCCATCGTCCAACGGCAGGACCCTGGTTTTTGGTACCAGTTATGCAGGTTCGAATCCTGCTGGGCCAGCCAGTTAGCGCTCAAAAAGGCCTCCACGTTTCATGGCGTGGAGGCCTTTCTCTTTTCATGATGGGTCCTGATCACAGAACAACACGTGCGCATGTCGCAGGTCTCGCCCTAAAACGACCTAAAAAGGGAGCCCGCACACCAGCAGCCCAGCACGTCCTGCGACAGAACGGCACGTTGCCCGAA
Organism: Coriobacteriia bacterium; assembly: GCA_030537255.1. GTDB lineage: Bacteria > Actinomycetota > Coriobacteriia > Coriobacteriales > Eggerthellaceae > Anaerotardibacter. The sequence goes on along the minus strand of JAUNOE010000118.1, from coordinate 30 downwards.
CCCGCTCCGCGACACGTAGCACGTAGCACG
>JAUNOE010000117.1 GCA_030537255.1 Coriobacteriia bacterium | reverse complement strand
GTCAATCATGATCAGGCGCACTTCGGCAGGAGTCGCGCGCATCAAGATGGACATGATCATGCCATTGATAGCGACGGACTTACCAGAACCAGTAGTACCACCAATAAGCAGGTGAGGCATCTTTGCTAGGTCGCTGACGATCGAATGGCCCTCAACGTCCTTTCCGATGGCAATCTGAAGCGGACCTTGAGGCGCACTCTTCAGCACGTCACCCAAAAGCACGGTCTGATGCTCACGATTGGGAACCTCAATGCCCACGTAGTTCGTGCCAGGAACAGGAGCGAAGATACGCACGCCAGGCGAAGCCAGGGCCAAGGCGATATCGTCCGTCAACGCTGTCACACGGCTCACGCGAACGCCAGCAGGTAGATCCACCTTGAACAAGGTGACGGTAGGACCGGCAACCCAGTCGACAACCGTGGCAGCGATACCAAACTCAGCCAGGGTTTCCGCAAGATGCTCGGCCGTCGCAGCAAGGGTCTCGGCCATCTTGCGGCTCTGCTTGGTGGGACGACTGACATTGAGGAATGCAGGGTCAGGCAGATCAAAGCCCTCTTGGCGCTCGGGTGCCGTAGTAGGAATCTTCGGACGCTTGGTCTTTGTCTCAGGCTCCTGTGCGACAAGAACAGATTCTTCTGCCTCGTCAAACGCAGACGTGTTCTGAGCTGAAGCCTCTTCCCAGGGAGGAACATCGCCATCCGCCTTCTTCTTGCGACCGGGAAGCTTGCGGGTCAGCATGCGAGTGGCAGGCTTGGTAGCGTCAGGCTCCGAGTCGATAGGACCAGGCAACGGAGGCACTGCGATAGTTTCGGCGGCATTGAGGTCAGAAGGCGCCTCCTTGGCCTTCTTCTTTGCTCCAAGCTTGCGAGTAACAAGCTTGGAAGGATCTGCCTTTGACTGGATTAGCTCCTCCTCCGATTCCGAAGAAGAAGATATCACTTGGGTTTTTGCATCAGCGAGGGCGGAATGTTTGCGCACTCCACCCTTCGTGATGCGTGGGACAAGAGAAGAAGACGTAGTCTCTTCGAAGTCGTCCTGGGGTTTGCGGTGCTCAGAGGCAAAATCGCGAACATTGCCCAGCAGTCCCGACAAGGAGAAACCGATGACGATAAGTGCAATGAGCACCAAACCAAGCATGATGACCACAGAAATGGTCAAACCAAACAGGTTGAGCAACACCCAGGCAATACCAGAACCAACATATCCACCGTGGCTGACCAGATTTTGAGCCGTGAAAACCAAATAAGGTTCGCCTTCGGCACCAGGCACGAAAAGCGAAAACAAGCCCAGCAGAGCCACAAATAACAAGCCGAGGCCAAGACCAGTGCGAGCGGTCAAACGCTCCGATTGGGTACGCACGAGGACCGTTGCGGAAAGGCCCAAGAGCAGGAAGGGCAACAGAAAGGAGCCCCAGCCAAGAAGCAGGGAGAGACCCTCGGCCAAAGCTTGGCTCACCACGCCCTCGGGGCGAACGGTCACGCATACGAAAAGCGCAATGGCAACAACGCCCAGCACGACACCCACAATGTCCCTACGGGCACGATCGTCGAGCAGGGGGGCATGAGCCTGAGGGGCAGCTGACTTCTGAAAAGTGGGTTTTTCCTTGGAACGAGGGCCCTGTCCCACGGCACGCTTTTCAGCGCCGCCGTGGGAAGAAGAGCCCCTCTTGTTGCTAGTAGCTTTTGCCATAGGGAATCCTTGCTGTGATTTTGAGTGCGATTGGGTTACGAGATGGCAAGCCTGCTAAACGGCAAGCACGTTGACAATGACCAGGGGGCGCTGATTGGTGCGCTCCCAGAGGATGGAGAGCAGTGCGCTGCGGGCAGCCTTGCGAATGCCTTCGGCGCCTTCACTCTTTTCGATGGAACGCGTGACGGCCTTGGCAACGGAATTCGAGGCAACCTCGACCAGGCGTTCATCGTCGCCACCGGGAATACCAGCCATAGTGAGCTCGATACCCGAGATCAACTTGTTGCCCTGCTTGTTGGTAACCAGTGAAATGGCTGCAACACCCTGAGAGCCAAGAGAAACACGCTCGTTGAGAACCTGCTCGGAGGTATCGCCAACGGAAAGACCATCAACCAGAACAATGCCACTGGGAACGGGATTGCCGCGACGGACACCACGGGAAGAAAGCTCCAGGCTGTCACCGTTTTCAACGATGAAGATGTTGTCGGGATCGACGCCGACTTCCTCGGCCAGCTTTGCATGAGCGCGCAAGTGAGTAGGTTCGCCATGAACGGGCATAAAGGCAGCCGGCTGAACAATGGACAAAACGAGCTTCAGCTCTTCAGAGGAAGCATGACCGGAGACGTGCACCAATGCTCGGTTCTTGTCATAAACGTCTGCGCCGATCTTAGCCAGCTGATTGACAACGCGCGTGACGGCC
>JAUNOE010000116.1 GCA_030537255.1 Coriobacteriia bacterium | reverse complement strand
AGCAGGGAGGGCATTCCGTTCGAGCATCGCGCTGCTCGCAGGCTTGTTTCCACCGATGCTCAGAAATGGGACCTCATCATTGGAATGGACGAGGCGAATGTCCGTAACGTCAAGCGCATGCTGGGAGAAGGCGTCTCGGCGCGCACTTTCAAGCTTCTTGAGTTCGCTGGACGCATGGATGATGTGGACGACCCTTGGTACACAGGTGATTTTGACACCACGTTCGAAGACGTGATGGATGGCTGCATTGGCTTGCTTGAGTACTGCCGAAGAAATCTCAGGGCCTAGACCAAGCTCTTCTAGTGTCACGTTCGCACGTTGTTGATTCGCCTGAAGTCTGGGTGCCATGCGCGCATTGCAGAGCAAGGGCATCTCGCTACTGCCGTTGGGACATCATGATTTGTGATAGCCCTTGTCACGGACGCTCACCTTCGTTATTTGGGGTATCATCGAACGTCAACATGTAGTTCAAGACGAAAGAAGCGTGAACCGATGCCCGTCATCGATTTCCTCCGTTACAACGCCCAGAAGTATGGCGACGATGTCGCCCTGGTCGAAGTAAACCCCCAGATTCAAGAGATTCGTCACGTCACGTGGCGCGATTATGACCTGGTGCAGGAGACCGAGACCCAGCCGTATCGTCGCGAAATCACTTGGCACGCCTTTGACGAGAAGGCCAACCGCGTTGCCAATCTTTTGCTTGGTCGTGGCATCAAGAAGGGTGAAAAGGTCGGTATCCTTCTGATGAACTGCCTTGAATGGCTGCCCATCTATTTTGGCGTGCTGAAGGCTGGCGCGGTCGCAGTACCCCTGAACTACCGCTACACCTCCGAAGAAATCGAATACTGCGTCGACTTGGCCGACATCGACGTCTTGTTCTTTGGCCCTGAGTTCATCGGTCGCATTGAAGCCATTGCTCCTACACTTTCGCGTCATCGCCTTCTTTTCTACGTTGGCGACGATTGCCCTTCCTTTGCGGAAAACTACCGCGAGCTCACTGGTAATTGCCATAGCTCCGATCCCATGATTCCCATCTCTGATGCGGATGATGCGGCTATCTACTTCAGCTCTGGCACTACGGGCTTTCCGAAGGCCATTCTGCATAATCACGAAAGCCTTCTTCATCAGGCTCGCGTTGAGGTTGAGCATCATGGCCAGACACGCGATGACGTGTTCCTGTGCATTCCGCCTCTGTACCACACGGGTGCCAAGTTCCACTGGATGGGCAGTCTGGCAAGCGGCTCGAAGGCGGTTCTCCTCCGTGGCGTCACGCCTCAGTCCATCTTCGAAACGGTGAGCAACGAAGGCTGCACCATCGTGTGGCTGTTGGTTCCCTGGGCTCAGGACATTCTGCTGGCTCTTGAAAAGGGTGAGCTCAAGCTCGAGGACTATCAGCTTGATCAGTGGCGACTCATGCACATTGGTGCACAGCCTGTGCCCAAGAGCCTCATTTCCAAGTGGCGCTCTATTTTCCCGCATCATCAGTACGACACCAACTATGGCCTGTCTGAGTCCCTTGGACCTGGCTGCGTGCACCTGGGTGTCGAAAATATCGAGCATGTTGGTGCCATCGGTGTTCCTGGCTGGGGCTGGGAGGTCAAGATCATCGATCCCGAGGGCAACGAAGTGGCTCAGGGTGAGGTTGGCGAGCTCTGCGTGAAGGGCCCCGCGCTGATGACTTGCTACTACAAGAACCCCGAAGCGACGGCTGAGACCCTGGTCGATGGCTGGTTGCTTACCGGTGATATGGCTCGTCAGGACGAAAAGGGCTTCTATTGGCTCGTCGATCGCAAGAAGGACGTCATCATCATGGGTGGCGAGAATATCTACCCTGTTCAGATCGAGGACTTCCTTTCGGGTCACCCAGCCGTGAAGGACGTTGCCGTTATCGGTCTTCCTGATCAGCGCCTGGGAGAAATCAGCGCCGCCGTTATTGCCCTTAAGCCTGGCTTTGAGGACACCACGGCCGAAGAGATTGAAGAGTTCTGCCTGGCGCTCCCTCGCTACAAGCGTCCTCGTAAGGTCATCTTCGCCGATGTTCCTCGCAATCCCACCGGCAAGATTGAAAAGCCTGTTCTGCGCAAGCGCTACGGTGCGACAAACCTCGTCAGCATGGAAAACAACGCCTAGGCTTTATTAAACTACTTTGGCATATGCTGCTTTGATTGATCACCGTCTAGTCTCCGTTTCTGCCATTTGGTGCTAAGGGACTAGACGGTGACCTTACGTTAGGGGGTAGTCTCTCTTGGCGAAGGAGGCGGGACCTGCACGAGTCCCGTCTTGTCGGAAGGATTGATGTGGCTGAATACATGACGGTAGGGGAGCTCGCCAAACGCGCGGGTGTTACGGTGCGGACCCTTCAGTATTACGACCAGAAGGGTCTCTTGGCCCCTTCG
>JAUNOE010000115.1 GCA_030537255.1 Coriobacteriia bacterium | reverse complement strand
GACATAGAAGGGATCGTCGCGATGGTCCTTGTGCAGCGAACGAATGGTATCCATGTACAGCACGTCCGCATCGTCTTCGCACTTGAACACCTCGTCGATGGAGGAGAAGAAGGTCTTCGACTTCTTGAAGTTGCGGAAATCGGCAGTGGCCTCGACCAGCTTCTCGCATTCACGACGCAAAAGCTCCAGGAAGGGCACCACGGACTCATGCAGGACCTCAATGTCGTACATATAGAAGTCCTGGTAGATTTCCTCAAGCTTGTCGGCCAAATCGTCAAGCGAGCTGGTAAGCCTGATGATGTCCTCGCGGTCAATAGGAGTGACGAAGTCAGGCAGGATTGCATCCCAGACCTCATGAGAAACCTCATCTGCGGCATTTTCGATCTTGTGGATGGCGGCAAGGCCCTCCTTCAGACCAGCCGCGCCCTTGAAGTCATCGACGCATTCCTGAATTTCCTTGATTTCCTTCAGGCACAGCTTTGCATGACGTTCGAAGGCATCAAAGTAATCGAGGCGCTTCGACTTCTTACTCTTCCCGAGCTTGGACATAATGACCCCTCTGCCTATTAGCTGACTGCCGCACCAAACTGCGAGGTCGTGCGGCCTTGATATCTCCCAAGAATTTTAATCCATCTCAAGGTGCTGTCAGGAACGTAGCCGCTTGTTTCTGTAAATGTTTCGTCAATATTGCAAGCCTGATGAACAGATGGCCCCTTATGCAGACAGGCCCACTTTGATTGAACAAAGAAAAGCTCCCAAAGCCTTGGGCTTCGGGAGCTTAAGGGAGCCAACGGGTCAGAGACTAGCAGTAATAGCGGAACACACGACGCTGCTCGTCGGCAATGGTGGTAAGCGAGTTGTGACCCGGCAGGACCACGGTATTGTCGGGCATCTGGGACAGGCGCTTCAGCGAACGCTTCATGTCGGCCATGTTGCCACCATTGAAATCGGTACGACCGATGGAGCCACAGAACAAGGTGTCGCCCGAAACCAGGACGCCTGCACCACGAGGATTTGAGCCTTCCTCTGGCGCCAGATAGAAGCACATGCCACCCTTGGTATGTCCAGGCGTAAGCATGGCCTTCCAAGTCATGTTGCCCACGACCACCTTAGCCTTATCACGCAGCCTTACGTCAACCTTGCAAGGAGGGGCATCATCCCCCACCTCGATGACGGCGGCATCGACAGCCGAAGCATACACGGGAGCACCCGTGCGCTTCCTCAACTCAGCCATGGCGGTCACATGATCGTTGTGGCTATGGGTCGCAAAGATGGCGTCGACCTTGCGGCCGCCCAGGAAGTCCATGATGCGGTCAACCTGACATGAGGGATCCACGACGATGGTCGACTTGCCATCGGAAATGAAATAGGTATTGGTCGCATAGGGACCAAGGACAAGCATGGACACCTCGACGCAAGCGCCCTTAAGCTCCATGCCCTTGCCCTTCCTTACCACGCTCAATGACATGGCTTACCTCCTTGAATGTTTCTTTCCGTGGGGGCCCGGCACGGCTCGGCGGGCCTCGAATACGTTATCGACTTCCAACAGACGCTTCAGAATACGGTCAATGGCCGAAGGAGAGCTGGTCTGGAACAGGAAGCGCATTTCGTTCAAACCGTCCTTGTGCGTGATGGTATTGCACGAAAGAACGTTTGCACCATTCTCCGAAAATACCTTGGCCACGTCCATCAAAAGATTCATGCGGTCAATTGCCTCGATGACGACCTCGACATTGAAGGCAGCGTCCTGAGGAACCTCCCCTGCGCTGGACCAAGAAACGGGAATGATACGCTCCGGCTGGCGCATGAGGTCCTTGGCATTAGGGCAGCTGGCCCTATGAACCGACACGCCCCTGCCGCGGGTGATGAAGCCCATGATTTCGTCACCAGGCACGGGGTTGCAGCATTTGGACAGGCGTACCGCCGCATCATCGAGACCCTGGACCACCACACCGTTAGCCGCCTTGGAGACGCGAGTGCGAGACTTCTTCACGCTCGTAAGCATAGGGGGCATCTTGCCGGTGGACATGCCCAAATCGGACACCGGGAGCGCATCTTCCTGGGTCTGGGCGTCAACCATGATGCGCAGCAGGCGATTGGCGACATGCTGCGGACTTTCTTTGCCATTGCCGATACAGACAAGCATGTCATCGGGCGTACGATAGCCTGCCGTTTCCGAAACCTGCTTGAGTGCACGAATGGCAACGGTGTTGGAGATGCCCAAACCATGCTTGCGCATCTCGCGCGCCAGCTTGTCACGACCTGCAGCAAGATCATCCGAACGCGTGGCCTTGCTGAAGAAGGCCCTGATCTTGGAGCGCGCAGAGGGGGTCTTGACAATGTTGAGCCAGTCACGAGAAGGCGTGGCCGACTTCTGAGTCAGGATCTCCACGCGGTCACCCTGCTGCAGCTCA
>JAUNOE010000004.1 GCA_030537255.1 Coriobacteriia bacterium | reverse complement strand
CCTTCGTGGCATGATCCGTCTCGCGGTGGGTTGGTATATTCCTCCTTTCGCGGGTTTGCGTCAAGGGGTTTTCTTGACAATTTTGCTTGCTCTACATGTTTCCTGGACATGCCTATGCGGCGCTTGTTCTGAAGTCCGCATCCTCTCTTTATATGGAGCCGAGGCCTGCCTTTCTACGCAACGCCTCGATCGAACCAGGCTTACGTGCAGCTCGACAGCGCGTAGCCTTATCAAGACGTCATAACTAGCACTGCCGGATACAAAACGGCCTCCCATTTCTTATGTCCAAGAAATGGGAGGCCGTTCATAAGGGTTGACTCTTCCAGATATTAGTTCGGGTTTCTTAGTCGAATGCGCTTCCTGAAGATGAAGATCCTTCGCTGCCAGTTATCACGGAAGTCAATCCATCACCTGTCACATTCAGCCCCATCAGCGCGAACATGAGCAAGCACCACGCGAAGAAACCAGCCCAGCACCACCTGACAACCTGGTTGCGCTGCTTGCGGGGATACTTGCTAGCCACCATCCAAGCAAAGATGAGGCCCAAAAAGCCACCAATCATGCCAATGAAGAACCAGCCGACACGCGAGGACATAGGCACGTCGGGGCGGTCTTCCCCCGATTCCTTGCTTAAGTCAGGGAACGCAACAAAGGGAGCCCCTTGATTCTGCCCTGCAGTGGCGAAGCCAGACGCTGGCGCCTGCGCAGAGAGGTTAACGGGCTTACCCTCGCGATACTCGTTCGGGTAAACCTCGGAATCCCATTTCCAAGGATTTGCGGGATTCCCGGAGGGAACCCATGCGCCCCGAGGGACCAGGCAAGGCTTGCCGTCAATGGCCTGGTTGGGCACTGCAGAGGCATCCCAGCGCCAGGGATTTGCCAGATCACCCGTAGGGATCCAGGCTCCCTGGGGGGCACCAGCAGCATTAGCCTGCCCCGCAACGCCTGCGGACGCACCGTCTGAACCCTGTGCCTCCGCAGTACCCGATGCAGGCGCAGCCCCTTCGTTCCCCTGATCAGAGGAACGCCCAGGCTCTTGCGAAGAGGGAGCGGGCTGCTGTCCTTCAGGCTCCGCCGTCTCGGGGCCTCGGTCTTCAGAGGCCTGCTGATCGCCCCAGTTGGGCTTGCGCCATTCGCCCTTGCTAACATAGGTATAGGGGTTCGCCCACCAAGGGGCATCAGGATTCGGCTTGTCCGACCAATGAGAGGGCTTCATCAAGGGACCCATGAAGTAATCGGAGGCCTCTGCGTTAGGGTTTTCCTGATGCGGACGCTGGGGCCTGCCATCCTGAGATGGGCTTTGATCTGGCGACACCTGACCCGAAGCATCGCCCTCAGCGGTGTGCTCTTCCGATGTGACCGGGGCATGAGCACCAGAGGCACCCTTGGCCTTTTCGAGATTCTGCTGGTACTTCAGATACGCTTCATAGTTGGGGTCGTCGGGAGAGGGGGTCCAGTTCTCCCCATAAAGACCCGTGATCGAGCTCGTGCCCGGCTTATTGTTGTCCTGCTGGTCGGCCATGATTGCCCTTCTTGTTTTAGTTTCGTTCCTAAACAGTTTACCGAGGAGGGGCAAAGGACCCCTAGGGAGCCAGGGGATTACACGAAGCGTCCACTACGCAAGCAACGCCAAGAAGGGCGTCGTCCCCACAGACAGGCACCGTGACTTATTTGATTGCGAACAACACCAGTGGATTAACGTCCAGCAGATAGACAACACCAACCAGAGCACCCAGGCCAAGCGCCAAAACGAAGAGGAGCAGCAGAAGCAGCGCCTTGCCAATAGTGCCAAAGACGCGTTTGGGCGCACCACCCTTCTTGCGACGCAGTTTGTCGGGGAGCACGGACTCGGTCGTTGCGTCAGCCGAGGAGAGAGCCTCCGTACCATAGGAATAGGACTCATCAGTATCTGCCCCCGAGGGAGCGCCGTAGGCATATTCCGCAAGACCACTCAGATCGGGAGTAGGAGCCACTTCTGGTTGAGGGGCCGCATGTCGAGAACGAATAGCGATGTCCTGCGTGTTGAAAACATCATCGTTATCCGAAAAGGAAGCGGGGGCCGAGGAAGCGTGACGGCCGTGACGAGGGGCATTCCCTGCCTGGGCGCCATATTGATTTCGCTGCTCTGCCATTGAGATCCCTTTCGTGCGTCTTCTCGGCTCATTCTACGACAAAACGCAAGCCGAGGAAAAAAGGAGCGGAAATCGCAAACCGCCGGCTCCAATTTATGCAGCATCATCCCAATCGAAAGGAAATCCGCCCCTAAAAGCAGCTACCGTTCTGGCGCCTGGAACACTGCGTCGTACAGACGCCCCGCCCATGCCAGACGGCCGAGCGTGCGAAGCGGGCTGCCGCGAAGCATTCGGACGAGCATTCTTGCAAAAGCCTTCGTCCTTAAGACTGATGTGCGCCCCAGGCATTCGATGCATGATGCCTCGCCCCTCATCTCGAGCGCGAGTTTCTAGGTCGAGCAAAGCATGCAAGATGCAATCTGCAGGCTGAAGATGAGGTGCGGGGCTGCTCGACACGGATACCGAAACCCATGAGCTAACGGCATAACCGCACCGAATAAGCAGCGCATTAAGCATGCTGTTGGCCATTTCGTCAAGCAAGGAAGCTGCGGGCATGATGCGGGGCGGGAGCGCAAGCCAAACATAGCGGAGCAAGCTTCCCCGAACGTCACGGTTGGAGCCACGGCATTGGAGCCACAGGAGAGTCCCCGGGGATACTAGCCCCTCGACAAAGAGGCGTGCCATCTGCCATTCGAAGCAGGAACGCCTCTCCCCGAGCCAGACGGGATCCGAGCCGTCAGAGGCCTTCCTCGAATGCCGGCAAGCAACCCCGACATGCAGGAGACGCACCGAGACAACCGTCCCTCCTTTACGTCGAACAAGAAGCTCTTCGGCGCTCACTACGCGCACCAACCAGACTGGCTCGAATACCCCACCAAGACAAAGGCGCCCTTCCCGAGAAGGCTCCTCAGAGGGTCTACCCGCACAACTGCCCCCAGGGAATAGCGGGACTTCTCTTTTTGCCCCAAAAGAGCAAAAGGGAACGGGGTCGGCAGGCGCAATTGACTCTGCAATCTTATTCATGGGGTGTCCTTTCAAGAAAATGGCGACGCCCCCATGATGACAAGCCGCCCGGCACCAAGCGTGACCGAAGCGTGACCAACCGTGCCTTGGGCAAGGCACGAACGTGACAAACGCAAAAAAACGTGAGCCGCTAAGCCTTCTGGGAAAGTACGAGCTGTAGTGCTGCATCGATGTCGTCGTCCAGGAACACCTCGCCCAAGTCGTGATAACGCTCATAGCAGGCGCGATAGGACTTGAGCACCTTGGCGAGCTCAGTCACATTGCCCTGCTTTGCCAGGGCGCAGATACGCTCCTTCTTAGGAAGCAGGCTTCGGCTCAAGGCCTTCAAGCGCACGGCCAAGCGGAGCTGAGCGTAGTTCTGACGGAATCGGTCACCAATGCTCGAATCGACCTGAGAGCGAATGGCTTCGTAGCGCTTTCGATGCTCATACCAATCTGCGTCAATCACGCCACGTTCGATAAGCTGCTCGTACGTCGCAAAGGGGGTCACCAGTCGCCTCTGCTCCGTTTCGAGAGCGCGACCACAAGAAACGTCTTCGCCCTTCACATACGCGACAAGATCCTGGGGCGCCCGCAGGGAGCACCCCGCAAACGACCGCAGCTCGCATTCTTTTTCGAAATCGAGCGCGACCTTCACCGAGCGACCATTCGCCCTCAAGGTGTACGCATCGAAGCCCGCTACTTCGGAGAGCAGCGCAACCAACTTGGCGGCAGTCTTTTCCGTGCGCTGATTCAGGCCATGAAGGGCAGCGTACAGCTTGGCCTTGAAACCCGCAGGCTCAAACTGCTCCGCGCTTGCTCCCTTGCGCCATGACTGGAACACGCTGTCCAAGACACCAGGAATCTGGCTAGGCATCAAGGCGTAAATAGTGACATAGAGCTGACGCTCCTGTTTGGCGGGGTCGCGGTTAATAGCAAGCAGGCAGCTGTCAGTGTCATAAACCCTCAGCGCCAAGTTCCGGTTGGAGAACTCAAAGCCAAGCCACGATGCCCTGCGACCAGGAAGGTTCCCCACCAAGTCGTGCAGCTTTCGCAGGTCGCCCAAAGGCATAGCCAAGCAGTAGTCATCGATTCGGGAAGGGAGCTTCTTTCTGATAAACAAGGCCTGCGCAAGCGCGGGAGCGCACTGGTAGCGCAGCCCCTCCCTTTCGCAGAGGCCTGCGAGCTGCGCAAGCATAGCCAGCAAGGAGCGCTGGTTTTCGTTGAGAATGCCATCGAGACTTGAGGGGGTGCCCGCTGACTTCTTCGCAGAAGACACCTTTGGCCCATCCCACTGAGGAACGCCGTTTGCCTTGGCCCAAGGCTTGTTGCGCAACCATGCGGGCGCATAGCCAAAGCGCTGCTGGATGTCACGAAGAATCAGGCCGTTCTTGGTGCTTTCCGCGGCAACCAAGTAAGCAGTGCCTACGTCTTCGCCGCGAGCGCTTGCGCAATCGGCCTGGTACTTCAGGAAGAAGCCATCGCCTTCAAAGCGAAGCAGGGCTTCATCCACCAAGGCACTCAAAGACGAAAGGGCTTCATCATCAGGTTTAACCTGATAAATCCTGAAGCGGCATTCCACCTCCAAGTACCAGAACGTGGGGGCACAAGGGTACTTTGCCTTGAGTTGCTGGGCGCACGTCAGAGCCTCGGCGGTGCGCCCATAGCAGACATCATCGGTAGCCTGACGGAAGGCCTCAAGGTCATCAAAGATTTCCTGAGCAGGAGCAGACAAGGGCTTGCCCAGCTGCTTGGCCACACGCAATACCTGATGAGCACGGCCAATGCGCTCCGTGCAGACAAGGGCCAGCAGCAAAGCCTCGAACACTTCGTCTGGGACTTCGGCCAATACGGGATCGAGCGTACGCCAAAACAGCTTGGCATACCTACGGCCAATGGCCGTACCGCTGATTTGCCAGCCAACGTAACGACCCATGATTTTGTTCAGAGCCACACCATCGCGCTGTGCAAGCGCACGGTCGAATTCTTCCCGCCTTGTCTCAAGACGACGGTTGAGCTCGTAGAGGGCGAATGATGCCTGGGCCCTAACCCTGGAGCCCTCCAGGTAGTGGCGCTCATGAGCCGACTCCAAGAGAGGGATACGCCGGTCGAGCAGCTCCTGGCGCAGCTCATCAAGATCGGCAGAAGGACGGTAGAACTCCAACGCCTCGCGGTACGAGAAGTCCAGCGAAGAAGGTGCCGAGTGCTTGACGGCACTGGCATTGCCGGGCATTTCGGGCCATTCGTCGTTGAACGACGCACGCAGAACGCCATTGTAGCCGCGAGGAATAAGGAATTCGTAGGGCCCAACCGGAGTGGTCAGCGCCTCGGCAAAGTCCGAACGGCGGTACACCGTTCCACTGCCCTGCCAACGATGGATGTAGATGTCGCCATCGGGGTCGAAATGCGAGGCAAGCCTGCGCTCGAACTCCTGGGCTGCACCAATCTTTCCCAGCTTTTCCTTCAGGGCGAGTGCTTCTTCATATTCTTCGACAGATGCTTCAATACGCGTGCTGGAGGCATTGGCGTAGGAAATCATGTCGTAGTACAGAAACACGTCTTTGTGATATGCGTGGATGGATGCCGGATCGTTTGCCACGGGATCCAGGATGAAGATGTCGATGACATAGCCCGCATAGTCTTTATGAAGCGACTGATTGCGGTGAATGCAGGTAGTGTCCAGCGCAACATAGCGCGGCATGACCTGCAAGTAGGATTCCTGCACGTCGGGCGCGCAGAGCATGCGGTTGGGAGGAAGGTTTGCGGGATCCTGACAGACCTCCTTGAACTTCAGCCACTGGTCATAGGGCATAAGGATGTCAAAGTCGTCGTCCCAGGGGATGATGCCTCCGTGCCTGACGGCGCCAATCAAGGTTCCGCAACCAAGAAAGTACGTGATTCCGTGCTTGACGCAGATGTCGTGAATCTCGGCGCCGAGACTCAGTAGATAGGCTTGCTGCTTGTTCATCAATCCGCTCCTTGTAAACGGGGCGCACCCACAGATCCGCCACCAACCGAACCAATACTAGCATCGCCCGTGCCTCCTGTTGTGTTCATGGATTAAGATTGCTATGGTGTTCGTGAACACAACAATCAACACGTTTCACGAACGAAGGAACTAGGGCCCATGGAACTCGACCGTTACGAATTCGAAGTGTTGCTGTCCCAGCTGAACGAAGGCACGCAGACCCAGCGAGAAATTGCGGAGTCTGCAGGCATTTCGCTGGGCTCGGTCAATAAGGCGCTCAAGTCCTGCAAAGCCAATGGCTTCATCGACGACGCCGGCGCAGTGACCAATGCAGGCCGCGAAGCGCTTTCTCCTTATAAAGTAGACAGCGCCATCATTCTTGCCGCCGGCAGCGCCACGCGCATGGCTCCCCTCTCCTTCGAAAAGCCCAAGGCCCTCTTCGAAGTGCAGGGCGAAATCCTGATCGAACGCCTCATCCGCCAAATCCAGGATGCGGGCATCTCCGACATCTCCGTCGTCACGGGTCACATGAAGGAAAGCTTCTTCTACCTGGGCGAGAAGTTTGGCGTGCGCATCATTCCCAGTTCCTGCTACGCCAACAGGAACAACCATTCTTCGCTTCTGCTGGCGCGTGACTACCTGAAAAACAGCTACATCTGCGCCTCCGACCAATATCTGGTCGAAAGTCCTTTCAAGGCTTACGAGTACGAAGCGTACTTTCCCGTAATGAAGAGCCCGGACGACGTTCGCGTCCGTGCCGTTACCTGGGACAAGCAGGGCATCATCCAAGGCATGGAGCGCAAGGCTGGCTGGTTCCCCCGCGGTCCGGTGTTCTTCGACCAGGAAAGCTCCGAAAAGATCATCGACATCATTGATGAGGAATACGACTTCCACGAAACAAAGCGCAAACTCTGGGACACGATGTTCCTGGAACATGCCAGCGAATTCACCGTTCGTGCGAAGCAATACCACCCCGGCGAGATCTACGAATTCGACAAGCTTCCCGATCTTCTGGCCTTCGACCGTGACTTCCTGGTCAACGTCGACTCGGCCATCCTGGACAACATCTGCAAGACGCTTTCGTGCGAACGCACTGACATCACCCAGGTCACACCCCTCAAGACAGGTCTTACCAACCTTTCGGTGCTGTTCTCCTGCAAGGGCGAGCGCTACGTCTACCGCCACCCTGGCACGGGCACCGACGAAATCATCAACCGCCAAGCCGAGACCTTCGCCCTGAACGCAGCAAAGCGCCTGGGCCTGGACGAGACCTTCCTGTACGAAAACCCAGAAGAGGGCTGGAAGATTTCGCATTACCTGGAAGGCTGCCAAGAATTCGACTACCGCAACCTTGAGCAGGTTAGGCAGGCGCTTCAGCTAATCCGCCGCCTGCATGATTCCGACGAAGTGTCCCCCTGGTCCTTCGACTTCTACGAGGCGACACTGGACATCCTGGACTTGCTGGACGACCTTTCCTATCCCCTTCCCAGCGACTTTGCAAAGCTCAAGAAGAGCGCAGGGGAGGTCGCCCGTGCCATGAAGGCGGACCAGGGCAAGCCCTGCCTGTGCCACAACGACTTCTACGGGCCAAACCTGCTGGTCCATGGCGATGACATGTGGGTCATCGACTGGGAGTACGCTGCCATGGGTGACTGGGCCTGCGACCTGGGCAACTTCGTGGCACAGGGTTCGGGCTACTCCGTCGAGGAAGCGACCTCGATGCTCAAACTCTACTTTGACCGTCAGCCCACAACTCAGGAAGTCAGGCACTGCATCGCAGCCGTCGGACTGGTGGGCTTCTACTGGTACGTATGGGCCATGTACAAGGAAGCCATGGGCAACCCCGTAGGCGAATGGCTCTACACCTGGTACAAGGCAGCAAACAGCTTCCTTGCCGAGGCAAAAACGCTCTACGAGGTATAGGGCGCCGACAAGAAGCACAAACGCAATCGCAAACGAACGACATCACCAAACAAGGACGCACGACACAAAGGAGCAAGTATGAGCGCAAAGGAAAAGAAGGCGGACGCAGCGGCGTCGAGCGACTACTTCGAAAAACGTTCTCTCAAGGGAGGAGCCGTTGGATGGGTGCTGCTCATCGGCCTGGGCGTCTCCTACACCATCAGCGGTGACTTCAGCGGCTGGAACTACGGCATGGAAAACGGTGGTTGGCTCGGCCTGACCATCGCCTGGCTGATCATGGGCCTCATGTATGCCTGCACGGTGTTTGGTCTAGCAGAGCTTTCGAGCGCCATCCCCACGGCTGGTGCCGGCTACGGCTTTGCACGAAGCGCCATGGGCCGCACGGCCGGCTTTGCAACGGGCCTGGCGCTGGTCATCGAGTACGTCTGCGCTCCTGCCGCCATTGCCACCTTTATCGCCAACTACGTCTTGGCGCTTGGCATCATCGATGTTGATCCCCTGGTCATCGTCGCTATTGCCTATGTGGTCTTCATCGCAATTCACATCTTCGGCGTAGGCGAAGCGCTCAAGCTCATGCTGGTCATCAGCGCCATCGCTCTTGTGGCCCTCATCGCCTTTGCCGCAGGCATGATTCCTCACTTCGACGGAGCGCTGCTGTTTGACATGCCCGCAGACGGCTCCCTTGGATCAAGCGCGGCACTACCCATGGGCTTCGCAGGCATCCTGGCTGCCCTGCCTTACGGCATCTGGTTCTTCCTGGGCGTCGAAGGCGTTCCTCTGGCTGCCGAAGAAGCTGCCGATCCCAAGCGCGACATGCCCCGTGGCCTCATCGGCGCCCTGGTAATCCTGGGTTGCACGGGCTTCCTTTCCCTGCTGCTGGCAGCAGGTGGTGCCGGCGCAGCGCTCATCGGCCCCAGCGATGCCCCTCTGGTAGACGCCTTGAACGCCATCGGCCAAAGCGACCTTGCCGTCTTCGTCAACTGGGCTGCCCTCGCTGGCTTGATCGCAAGTTTCTTCAGCTTGATGTATGCAGGCTCCCGTCAGGTCTTCGCCCTGTCCCGTGCTGGCTACCTACCCAGCTTCCTGGCTCTGACCGGACGTCGCAAGACTCCCTACGTGGCCCTCATCGCCTCCGGCATCATTGGATTCATCCTGGTCGTCGTCATGCGTGACGGTGGACTGATCCTCAACATTGCTGTGTTTGGCGCCTGCGTCTCCTATGCGCTGATGAATCTCTCCCACATCATCCTGCGCATTCGTAATCCCCGCATGGCCCGTGGCTACAAGACTCCCGGTGGCTGCATCACCACCACCATTGGCCTTGGTCTGTCCTGCGTGGCCATTGTCTCAACCTTCTTCGTCGACGTCACCGCAGCAAGCTGCGTGCTGGGCATCTACGTCATCGGCATGATCTACTTCATGGTCTATTCGAAGAAGCACCTGGTCGCAAACGCCCCGGAAGAAGAGTTTGCGAAGCTCAACCAGGCCGAGCAAGAGCTGCGGTAAAATCACGCACATACAAGAAGCAAGCTATCAGGAGGCGGGCCTTGGCTCGCCTCCCTTGTTTTGGAAAGGATGGCCCATGGGCCAACTCACCCTTGAACAGTTCTCGGAGCTTGAGGGGCGCTTTGAGGCAGGTACGGCAAGCGAAGCCGACCTCGCAGCACTCGAACCCTACCGGGCAAAGCGCGCAATCCTGGTGGCATCGGGCTTTGGTAGCCGCATGCTGCCTCTCACCATCAATACGCCCAAGCCGTTGATCCGTGTTCGTGGTCGCCGCATCATCGAAACCATCTTGGATGCGCTCCTAGCCATTGACATCACCGAAATCTACATCGTGGTTGGCTATCTTGCCGATGAATTCGAGCTCCTGAAGAAGGACTATCCCACGATCACGCTGATCAAAAACGACCAGTACGACTCAACCAACAACTTGTCGTCAGCCGTATGTGCCAAGGAACACTTTGAGAACGCTTACGTATTCGAAAGCGACCTGTTCCTGAAGAATCCCGCACTTTTGAAGAAGTATTCCTACGAATCCTTCTATTTGGGCGTCCCCGTGGACGCCACGCCTGACTGGTGCTTTGACACCACGGATGAAGGCATCATCACCGACCTTCACAAAGGCGGAACCAATTGCCATCACATGTACGGCGTCTCCTACTGGACCCAGGAAGATGGCGCTCGCCTTGCAATAGATCTGCCCAAGGCCTTTGCCGACGAGGCAAATCGGCAACGCTTCTGGGACGACGTCCCCTGCGCCCTTGCGCGCGACAACTACCAGATCAGAATTGCGCCCTGCACCTTTGATGACATCGACGAGCTGGACTCCTTGGCTGAGCTTCAGCATGCGGATCCCGCATACCTCATCAAGAAATAACCAAGAAAGGACGGTTCATGGATAAGGAAATCACAGACAAGATTTGGGAGATCGTTGGCCAGCCCACGCTCTACCCTGAGGTCGAGCGAAAGTCCGAAGAGCGCCGCTTCCAGGACATGGTGGAATGGTACGAAGCCAACAACGAAGTCAACCACTGGTACAACCTGTATGGTCTTGACCGCGTTGACGCCCCCGATCAGAAGAACTACCTGGACAACGGCAAGCTGCGCCGCGAGCGCTGGAAGGCCAACTCCACCTTCTACCCCGCCGGCAACGCCTTCCCCTTTGACTACACCCTGGTCATGCGCGACAAGTTGCTCTTTGAGAACTGGATTTCCCAGACCGCCCAGAGCAAGAGCGAATACGTTCCTTCCATTTGCGTCATCCGCAATGGAGAGCTGCGTCCTCGCAAGGAAAACGGCCTTCTGGGCGAAGCCCTGGACCTGGCCGAGTTCCTCAAGCCCTACCTTGGTCAAAGCCTGGTGTTCAAGCAGACCTACGGTTCCCATGGCTACACCGTAGAAGTGGTCGACGTCGAAGACGACAAGATCACCCACCGCGACCACAGCTACAGCTTCGCCGAATACGCCGAGCATCTTTCGGGCGAGCGCACCTGCTGGATCGTTCAGGAGTTCATGAAGCAGCATCCCGCACTGAACAAGCTGAACGAAAGCTCCATCAACTGCATTCGCATGATCACCTACAGCACGGGCTCGCGCGTCGTCATCGACGATGAGCACAGCATCCTGCGCATCGGTCGCCCTGGCCAGCGCACGAACGACATGCCCGAAGGTGCCATCCCCATCCTCATCAACAAGGACGGCAAGATCAGCGACATTGCCTACTCCATCAATCCCATGGAGCGCATCGAGACGGGTCTGGGTGGCTACGAGATCCCCTACTTCCAGGAAGCCTTGGACCTGTGCGTTCGCCTGCATAAGTCCATCCCCGAGCTCTTCACCATTGGCTGGGACGTCGCAATTGGCCCCGATGGCCCGGTCATCATCGAGGGCAACGACGGTTGGCATCCCCGTCTGGTTCAGTGCTACTTCGGCGAAGGCCTGCGCCCTATGTGGGAAGAGCTCATGGCCGAACGCCAGCAGAACGTCCATCCCGACGTCGACGAGCATCCTGAAATCTAGCCACGCAGCACCAAGGACACCACTCCATCACATCTTTGGGCTTTGATACGGCAGGTGCCTTTTCGACCCCTAAATTTACCTGTTCAACAACGAAGCGCTCCTTGGAAATAGATCCAAGGAGCGCTTCGTGTTTTGTTCTGAATGAAAACGCACGTAAAGCAGGTCGTACAGATAGACAAGCCGAAACAGGGCCTAAAAGGCCATCACGCCAAAGTGGGTCCTATGCAGAGTAGAGTGCCAGAACCTGTTCCTTCGTTGTAATGCCGTGAGTCTGAGGAATGCCGGTACGAGCCAGGTCCTTGCCACAAAATGTACCATCGACGTAGTACTCCAAGCCCAGGTAGTCAGCGTACCAGCCCAACACTTTGTCGATGGTAGGCGCTGGCACCTCGAAGATTTCACAGTAAGCGCGAATAATGGCCAGACCCCAGGGGAAATCCTCGGTAAACAAGCGAGAATCCGTGTCGGCGACAAACTTTCCCGGAGTTACCAAAGAAGGCTTCATGGGAGCCATGACCGTCTGGAACGTAGCAATGGAGTTGATCTTAGCCGTCATGGCCTCCACGGTAGGCGACTCATAGTGCTCACCCAAGGGAATAACCGAACTCATGTCCAACTCAGGCATGGCGGCAAAGAGTTGATGAAGCTCAGCATCGACGGCAAACAGGGTTTCAGAAGCCTGGTCGCCCCATCCTACATAGAAGTGCTGATGCTCGTTGAATTCATGCGTACGCGGATACGCGCCGAAAATTTCGTAGGTGCGAGAGGTATGCAGCACCGGGTTCGAAGGAGTCAACGATACGGCCAAGAAGTTGTCGGCACGCCTGGTCTTGAGTCCACATGCCTCGATACGACGGCAGGCTTCGTCCAGATCGGACATGCGCAAGGTGCCCACGACGCTGTAAGGCTTCCAGCTCTTGAGATTGGCCTCATGACCATAGCGCTCAAGCTTGGCCGTGAAGGGAACCCTTTGGAAGCCAAAGAGCTTAGCCCTGTCCTGGAAATACTTTTCGAAGAAGAACTCGAAGCCGCCGCTACCTGGCAGAACACCGACAAAGGCCCCCTTGGCAACATGGGGGGCAACGTCAGCAAAGGCATTTTCAACTGCAAAATGAGGCAGGGCAATGAATACGATGTCGGCATCTTGCGCGGCCAAGGAAGCATCATCAGAGATGACATCGGGCTCCACTTCATAGGAGCACCCCTGTTCCCAATCATTGCAGACCAGCACAGAAGCGAAGCGCTCAGGCCTACGCGTCAACAAGCGCACCTCGTATTCGGGGTGGATATGCTTCACATAGCAAACAAGGGCGGTGCCGATATGCCCGCCGCCAACTACCGTGACCTTCATGCTGCCTCCTAATTTTGATTTGCCCTAGCGATGGTAGCACGCATGAAATAAGAAGGGGGAGCAACAGGCGAACCTGCTACTCCCCCTTCGGTAGTTCTTTCTGAAGGCGCTGGCCTACACCAGACCCCTAATGGCAACAGACGTACCATTAGGAAGCTTGTAGATGTACTTGGAATTCTTCATGCTTACACGTACGCAGCCATGAGAAATATTTTTACCCAGCTGCTTGGAAATAGGCTTGGAGAGCTTCTTGGTGTACACCTTGCAGGTAACGCTGTGGAAGCCAAGCGATCCGCCATAGCCGTGGAAGTTGTAATAGCTGATCTTGCCGGAGTCGATTCGGGCATTGCGGCTCTTCAGCGTAAAGTCACCCTTGGTGGTGGGACGAGACTTGATACCCGTACCGCAGACCCAGTACTTGACCAGCTTCCACTTGCCCTTGGAGCCCTTGTAGATGGCAAGGCGGTTGAAGGTAGTATCAACGGAGATGGTGTAGCTGGACTTGCTGGACTTGTTCTTAATGCGAGAGTACAGAATGTCCTTGGCGAAGGAATCCCAATTTGAAGCATAGACGGTGCTCAGGCTGGCGTTTGCAGGCCTGGAACCACCACTCTTTTCGACAAGCTTCACCTGGTATCCCGTGATCTTCATCTTGGAATGGAAGTTCTTCACGCCCGCGTAGCTTCCGTTCTTGGCCCATGCCATCCAACCAGCACCAGAAACGCAGACACGGTAGTAAATGTCGAAGTGGTCCTTGAGCTTGCCCGAGAGCGAGAACTTCATGGTCTGAGCAGCCTGACCAGAAACGCCAGCGGTACCACCGTTCTTGGAGGACTTCCACTTTTTGTCGTTGAGGACAGAATAGGAGATGTCACCGGAAAGAGCGCTGTTCGTCTTGACGACCTTGACGCAACCAACCTTCTTGGTGCCAGAGCCAGCGCCACTGGTCTGGCCCAGGTTAGCCCAGCCCTTCCACTTGCCCTGGCCATAAGAGTTGTACTTCAGGCCAACGATATGGAACTTGTAGGCACCCGTCTGACCCGTAAACGCGGGATCCTTGCTGACGGCGCGGACGTAAGCGACACCATCCTTGCTGTTGCCGGAAACAAGGCCACCAGTGGTCCAGTTCTTCTTGTCAGTACTATATTCCAGCTCGTAATCCGTACCCGCCTTGAGCGTGCTTTCGCCGAGCTTGAGCGTCAAGCCAGGGGCGATCCTACCGCCGGTATAGGCGTAGTAGCCACCGTTCTTGAAAGAAGTGCTCACCTTTGCATCAGAGATTTTGCCACCCACGGTGAAGGTGAAGTGGAGCGTGCCCGAATAAGAGCCCTTGCCCGTAACAGTGATGGTCTTGGTACCGACAGAATTGGTGCGAGCCTTGGAGAAGTTTGCTTCGTAGTCGGCAGAATCGAGATATTCATCCGTCAGACCATTGACGACCCTGATGTTAAGACCCGCCGTATTGAAATCGACCTCACCAAAGGAAGTGCCATCCTCGAGGAAGATGGGTCCCTTAATGAGCGTGTCACCCTTGAAGAGGGCAAACCCATAGATACCCGACTCATCGAGCTTATAGCTTTCATCGTCGAATTCGTTATCAATAATTCCGCGAGAGACTTTCTCAGAGACGACAGCCGTGGCCTCATCGGCAACAGCAGAAACAGCAGTCTTGCCGGAAAGACCCTCGAGGCCACTTTGGGTGGAATCGTCAGACGAGCTGGCAGCCGCAGCCTTAGCCTTGGCATTGTCCGTGGTATCGGCAAGAGCCTGAGCCAAGGGGCACAGGGTCATAACCATGACCGCAGACACAGCAACCGCCATGATGCGCTTATGCAAGGGCAGCTGTTGTGCGATATCAGATTTGGGCATCGTTCCTCTATTCCTTCGCTAGGCCTTAGGGCCTCATCAGCTATGCGTCAAGAATAATTTCCAGCTTTTCATTTTGGCACAAGAGCACGCCAAATGGCAGTTTTCTTGCCGAGAAACAGAAAGACCCCGCACGAAGCGAGGTCTTTCCAGGATGCGATTTCGATAGTTCGCAAAGCGCGCAGCAGATGCTGCAGGCAAACCTTAGCGCTTGGAGAACTGGGGGCGCTTACGAGCCTTCTTCAGGCCGTACTTCTTGCGCTCGACCATACGAGAGTCGCGGGTCAGATAGCCAGCCTTCTTCAGCTCGGCACGGTAGTCGCCAGCCTCGAGAAGAGCACGAGCGATGCCGTGACGCAGAGCGCCAGCCTGACCGGAGATGCCGCCGCCATTGCAGCGAGCGATGACGTCGAAGGTACCCTTGGTATCGGTGACGTCAAAGGGAGTGGTTGCGTAGTCGACCAGAGCCTGACGACCGAAGAACTCACGAGCGTCGCGACCGTTAACGGTGACCTTACCGGTACCAGGAACGATGCGGACACGTGCGACGGCGTTCTTGCGACGGCCGGTGCCGTAGTAAATTGCTTCGCCTGCCATTTAGTTCTCCTCCATCTTGATCTCGCGGGGCTGCTGTGCTGCATGGGGATGCTCGGGGCCAGCGTAGACCTTGAGCTTCTTGAACATGGCACGGCCAAGGGTGTTCTTGGGAAGCATGCCCTTAACTGCGTGCTCCATGACGCGAGTGGGGTGCTTCTCCATGGCTTCGCGGAAGCTCTCGCACTTCAGGCCACCGGGGTAGCCAGAGTGACGATAGTATTCCTTGGAAGTTGCCTTGGTGCCCGTCAGCTTGATCTTGTCGGCGTTGATGATGATGACGAAGTCACCAGTGTCGACATGCGGGGTGTAGGTGGGCTTATGCTTGCCCTTCAGGATATGAGCGGCCTTGACAGCGACGCGACCGAGAACCTGGTCCTCAGCGTCGATGACGACCCACTCGCGCTTGACCTCACCGGGCTTTGCGTAATAAGTCTTCACGTGTTTCCTCCACTTTGTTCTGGGAATCCGGTTGAAGCGTCTGGATTCCCACAGTGTCTTTATTCAAAAGTTGCTCATCAATGCGAAGTCGCGGGTTCCTACGCCGCTGCACCTACATTGCCCGAGCTGACACACCGATCCTATCCGGCTCTGGACTTCCCTCAAGGAAGTGTGTCGTCGAACTTTGTGGGAGTCCGCACCGATTGCGCGGTTACGGGGCTCTTGAAAGCAGACCTAACTAGTTTAAGCTGCGTCCCGTAAGGGTGCAATGATTTTTTGTGGTGAAGGAATGGAGATTTGCCAAGTGGGGCAAATTAAGACCCCATGGCAACGACGCTCCAAATCCCATCTAGCCCAAGAGCCTTAGGAGAACCGCTCTACCAACAACCCACCAAGAGGCCTACCACTTCTTGATTTTGTTGTGAGCAAGCTTCGCCTTGACCTTCTTGGCCTTGGAAATACCGTACTTCTTCTTGTGCACCTGCACCGAATTGTTGGTCACCTTTGCCTTGACCGCTTTGCTGGAAAGGCGAATGCCATACTTCTTGGCTTTCTTGATGGTGTTGGCGTCGACCTTTGCAAGCTTTGACTTGCCCGTCGTCGCAATACCCGCCTTCTTGGCACCTTCGATGACGTTCTTCTTTGCCAAGGACATCTTGGCGCTTTCGCTGGCAACAATGCCGTAGGAGCAGCCAGCCAAGGAGTTGCCTTGAGCCCGTCCCACCTTCGCATGTCCGCGGACAAGAATGCCGTACGAAGCACCCTTCACGACGTTGTTAGCAACCGTGGAAACACTTGCGGACGACTGCACGTTGATGCCTGCAGACGATGCCGTGATGCGGTTCGACGAGATGTTTGCAACCTTGCCACGAGCAAGAATGCCGTACTTCTTGGCAGAGGAGATCACATTGCCCGCAATCGAAGAGACCTGGGCGCCTTCGATATGCACACCGTAGGACCTTGCACCCGAAAGGGTGTTATTGGCGATGGACGCAAGGGAACCACCCTTGGATGACTTGATGGAGGCATCACCTGAGTTCTTGATGGTGTTGCGTTCGATCTTGGCGTTCAGCGCCTTTGACTGCGTGTAGACGCCCACGGTAGCACCATCGATGGTGTTGCCGGAAACCACCAAATTGCGCGCCTGGTAGGAAAGCACGCCACGGTAAAACGAGCCAGTGATGGTGTTGCCGCTCACCGTGGTGTTGTCCAATCCGCCCACCGTAATGGCATAGCGCAGCATCTTGTCGGAACGGCCACCCGTGATGACGTTGTTCCTGATAACGATGTTGCTCGAATTCTTGTAACGCGAATCGGGTGACCAGTGATGCTGGCCGATGGCGCTGGGAACGTTCGTGAAGCGGCAGCCCTCGACGACGCAATCCTGGCAACTGGTGCCATCGAGGAAGGTTCCCGAGGCCCAGCGGTCGGGATTGCTCATCGTGGCAGGGTCGGCAACACCGGAGGTCCCGTTCGCCCAGCACGAATCAAGCTGGATGGCCTCACGGCCATAGTTGCGGTGCTTTTCGTGACCCGCCGCACGACGAAAGCCCGAAAACGAACAGTTGGAAATGAGGCCCTTCTTGACGCCGACGAATTCCAGATGGTGGGCATTGTAGACATTGCGGAACGTAAGACCCTTTACCGTGACGCCTTCTGCGTGGTCAAAGCGCATCAGGTCGCTCGAGCCATCATCGGAGCACTTGGAAGTATCGCCGCCATCAATGGTGGCCACCCCTCTGCCCTCGACGACGATATTCTTCGTAAGGCCGTAACCCCGAGCGGTGGTCCAGGACTTGCCTTCAGGGGTCTTGCCATGGTTGTAGACGAGGCCCTTGTCGACGTTGGTCCTTCGCAGGGTGGCGCCGTCTTCCAAAATAAGATGGGTGTTCGAGCGGATCTGCAGAGCTCCTTTGAGCTCGTAAAGGCCTGGCTTGATGACAACCGTGGTGACGCCTTGGGCGGTCTTCGCCTTGTCCAAGTAGTACTGAATGAGGCTCTTGTTGTTTTCTTCCCAATTGGTCAAATATTCGTCTTGCGTCACCTCGTAGGTTTCGGCATGCGCCACTGCGGGAAAAAGAATGACAAGGACAGCAAGCAACAAGACCAAAGGAGCCAACAGAAATGCGGCCGACCTTTGGTCCCTAGAATCACCGGTAACACTCATGGGTTCTACTTATCTTCTTTCGTCTTGGTTGAGGCGTCCTTCTCTGTGGAGCCCGTCGCGCTTACGGAGCCCGTGAAGCGCTTCTTCCTGCGAACACGCGGCGCATACTGATGCATAAGCGCAGGATGAACCAGCTTGAGCCGCAAGATGCCATAGGCCGTGAGACCTGCAACAACCAGCAGCGCACCCAGACGAAGCGGGCCGTCGAATTCCATCATGATCAGCGCACACAGTGCAAGCGCAGCCGTCCAAGCCCACATGATGAGCACCGTCGCACGCTGGCTGAAGCCCGCCTGCATCAGGCGATGATGAATATGGCCCTTGTCGGCCTCGCCGATGGGACGATGAGCCCGCTTCCTGCGGATGATGGCGACCATGGTATCCATGATGGGGACGCCCGCCGCGATAACGGGCACCAACAGAGAAACCAGCATCGCCGTACGCGCACTGCCAAACAGAGAGATGATGCCCAGAAGGAAACCCAAGGTCAGCGCACCCGAATCGCCCATGAAAATGCTCGCGGGGTTGAAGTTGTAACGCAAGAAACCAAGACAAGCACCCAGCAAGACCACGCTAAGCATGGCGGCGGCAAGTGCATTGGTGACAACGCACAGAACAAAGATGGTGATCACAGAAATGGACGTGATGCCTGCCGCCAGACCATCCAGGCCGTCGATCAGGTTGATGATGTTGGCAAAGGCCACCAGGTAGAACACCGTAATGGGGTAGGCCCAAATGCCCAACTCCACGTAACCTCCGGCAGGAAGTGGGTTGTGGAAGCTCGACAGCAACAAGCCCGAACCCGCCACGATGCAAGCGGCCACGATCTGGCCAAGCAGCTTGGGCTTGGGCTTGAGCTGCACGATGTCGTCGACCACACCAACCGCAAACATGAAGACGACGCCCAATGCGACACCGGGAACGTTGACGCTCCATTCGTTACGGAACTTCAGGAAGTCGTTGTGCCAGCCCAGCAGATAGACGCCCAAGATGTACACCGCCAGGGCCACTGCCATGGCGCCCACCATGGCAACGCCACCCAAGCGAGGCACGGGACGCGTGTTCACACGGCGAGCACTGGGATAGTCGACGGCATCAAGCTTGATGGCCAGCTTGGACACAAGGGGAACCAAGAGAAGGGTGGCCAGAACGGTCACCAAAAATAGAATTGTCCACTCGATCCAAACCATGCGCGCACCAGGCCTACTTGCTTTCCTTGGTATCAGCCAAGCCCTGAGAAGCCTCATAGAAGGCAATGGCATCGTTGATGGTGCCGTCATACACCTTGGTGCCGTGGTCAAGCACGATGCCGCGCGAGCAGAACTCACGTGCGGCAGTAGAGCTATGGGTAACGAATAAAACGGTCACGTCGTCATCGGCCATGATCTGGCGAATTCGCTGCATGCACTTCTGCTTGAACTTTTTGTCGCCCACGGAAAGGGCCTCGTCGACAACGAGGATTTCGGGGTCGGAGGAAACGGCAAAGCCAAAGCCCAAGCGGGCCTTCATGCCACTAGAGTAGTTGCGCAGGGGCTGGTCGATGTAATGACCCAAGTCGGCAAACTCGACGACCTTGGGCTCCATGAGCTTAATCTGCTCTTCAGTCAGGCCCATCGCATAGCCGCGCATATAGATGTTTTCGCGACCCGTGAGGTTTGCGTTAAAACCAGCACGCAGCTCAAGCAGGGCGCTGACCTCACCCGACACGGTAACCGTGCCCTTGGTGGGGAACAAAACGCCCGTAATCATCTTCAGGGCAGTAGACTTGCCGGCGCCGTTATGACCCAGGAAGGCCACGCCTTCGCCACGGCGAATCTGGAAGGACAGGTCGTTGTTGGCGTCGATACGCGTGATTCCGGCACGCTTCTTCTTGCTCCAGAACAGGGACAGAAGGCGTTCGCGGTCATTCTTATACAGGTTGTAGCTCTTGTAAACATGGTCGAATTCGACCACCACCTCATCGGAGATGGCCGTCTTGCGCTGAGCGAGCTTTTCCTTGCCGATGGTCGCACGGAGTTCGTTCAGATGCTCCCAGCGTTGCTCTTCAGTCAGACCCGCATAGGGATCCTGGACCTCATTGAGGTCCTCAGGAGAAAGCGAGAAGGAGCAGATGGAGTTCACGCCCCGAGCAAGCAGGGTGTTGGCAAGTTCGGCATCATCGGTGGCGAAGCACTGCAGCTTCAGACCAGCCTTGCGAACCATGGCAACGACTTCTTCAGAGCATTGGGATGCCTCTATGGCCAGGCCCTCGATGTTGTAGTCGGCACAGTAGGTGATCAGGCGACCCAGGCCATCGATGCGCTCACGCGGCCACAGCATGATTTGGTAATGCGAGAAATGGTAAGCGCGATCGACGCCGCGATACATGGAGGCGTTGCGCACCTGCACCAGGCAGCGCGAAAGCAGGGCCTTGTCTTTGTGCAGGCCTTCCACCACGGCGTTTGCCAGGTGCGTTGCGTTTTCCTTGCCCGTCTTGCCGAAGTCGAGCACCCACCACAGTTCGGGATTTTCCTTCATATGGCGATACAAGCGCTCAAAGCTCATGGTGGGACGACCGCCGACCTTCTGCTTGAGGAAGGTAGCTTCGGTCATGGGGCCTTGCGTGGGGTCCCATTCGATTCCCAGAAGCTTACGTGCCTCAGGACCCCAGCCGTAGCTGCAGCAGGCCTTCCCGTCAGCGGAAAGGCGGACGTCGACTTCGAGGGCGCGAACGCCGCGCGACAGAGACTGTGCGAGTGCGTCGGCGTTGTTCAGATAGTACTTGCCTTCGAACTCACCAAGACCTCGGGCGCACAGAGGCTCGTCGTAGACGGTAGCCAAATGCGATCCGGCGAGCGACTGAGACGAAATGGCGGGGGCCTTAGAGCTCATCACGCACCTCCGTTTCGGCACGCTTGTACACAACCAGGGTTGCCACGAACTGGATTACAAACACGATGGCAAAACCGAGGCAGGCCTTCGGGTTGTCCCAGATCCACGTGTGATAGTAGATGGCATCACGCATGAGATTCGCAAAGAAGGTAACGGGGTTCAGCATTGCGAAAATCTGCACGGCAGGAATGTGGATGTTGCTGATGTTGAAGATGATGCCCGAAAGCCAGAACAGGGGCTGGGACAGCGTGGTGATCAAGTTGTGGAAGTCCTTGCTCAGCGCGCCCAGCATGCTGGCAAACAGACTGAACAGGTACCAGAACACCATGAGCAGCACGATGGCAAAGGGGACCTGAATCAGATGGATCGTGGGCATTTCGCCAAACGCCAGGCAGGTGCAGGCAAGAATGATCAGCAGACCCAGGAAGATGATTCCTTCGGACACCGCATAAATGGCAGGAATACCCGCCAGGGGGAACTTGATCTTACTGACCAAGTAGGAGTACTTGTTGAAGATTGCGGAACCCGTGCCCAGCATGCTTTGCATGAAGGTCCAGGTGAAGACGCCCGAAGCAAGCCAGACGAGGTAGGCACCGGAAGCACCAGTATCCTTGCCGCTCTTCAGGCCGATTTCCAGAGCAAACCAGAACACCAGCACGTAGACGATGCGCTTGGCAAAGAGCCAGAACGGGCCGAGCGCCGTTCGCGCGACCTGCTTCTTCAGGTCAAAGAGGGCCAACTGGGTGATCTGCTTACGCCAACCCCATACGTCCCCCACAATCTGTTTTAAGGATTGCAGCAATGAGCTCTCCTAGTCAGTCGGGTGTCTGTATAGCCTTTGAATTGTATCCCAACCTACCGTTACTATGGAAAGAACACACACAACCTAGGAGGAGTTGTCCAGATGAAGCTCATGGCGGTCGTTTTGCAGCTGCTTGCCTGCCTTCTGCATGTATTGCCCCGCAAGCAGCGCGTGGCCCTGCTGTCGCGTCAAAGCGAAAAGATGTCCATGGACTACCGCATGCTCGTCACCGAGCTGGAAGAGCGCCTGGGTCCCGACCGCGTGGTCGTCTGCCTTACCGAGCCGGAATCGAAGGACATAGTCAAATTCGTCCTAGGCACGCTTCGCCAGCTCATCGTTGCCTGCACGAGCAAGGTCATCGTGGTCGACGGCTACGTACCAGCCGTCAGCATCCCCAAAAAGCCCAAAGACTGTACGGTCATTCAGATGTGGCACTCCCCTGGTGCCGTGAAGAAGTTTGGCTACCAGTGCCTAGACACTCCGGCCGGTCGCAGCCGCGAATCTGCCGAAGCAGGTCGCATGCACCGCAACTATGACTACGTGATCGCCGGCGGCCCGGGCGCCATCAACGCCTTTGCCCAAGCTTTCGACTACCCTCAAGATGTTGTTGTTCCCCTGGGATTGCCCCGTATCGACTTCCTTCTGGAAGAGGGTCCGAAGTGCTACCGCAAGCGCAGGGCAAAACGCATTCTCCGCAACAACCCCTTCCTCGAAAACGGCAAGCCCACCATTCTGTACGCACCTACCCTGCGCAAAGGCGACGGTTACGACGAAACCTGGCTCAGCCACAACCTGGGGCAGCTCGCTAGCGCCCTTGAAGCCCAGGGAGCGCGCGGCGATGCACCGGCAAATCTCGTTATCACAGGGCACCCCCTGAACAACGACTTCAGCCAGGCGCTGTTGCGCGAGCATCCCTGCATCCACGAGATCCCCCACACGGCAACCATCCACCTCTTGGACGTCTGCGATGCGATGATCAGCGACTACTCGGCCGTCGCCTTCGAGGCGGCACTCCTGGGGATCCCCGTCGAACTCTACGTTCCTGACCTCAAGCAATACGAAGCATCGCCCGGCCTGAACATCGACCTTGCGCGCGAGGTACCCAACAGCACTCACACCAACGCCGGCGAAGCCATGGCCGCAGCCCTGGCCGAAGCCCGGGCTCATCATGGGGGCAACGCGTGCGACAACGACTTTGCCCTCCTGTCCAAGAGCTATTTCGCGGGCATCAACTACGGTTCGACCAAACGCATTGCCGATTTGGTCGAACGCTCGTTGGCACGAGGCCACCAAGCAGAATAAAAGCGAGCTGCATTACGCTACGCCAGACAGGACCTGCGGACCACGAGGCGTCAGCGAAAGCAACGACGAAACCCTGGACCACACCATACGGACGGGCCTGAAAACAAACGGACAGGGCCCGCACTCGGGACAGCGTAAGCAAAATCGGGCCCTTTTGGACAAAAATCAAGGCTATGGACGATTGCGTCGAGCCGATTTGCCGCCTTTCGCTACTTGAGCCGATTGACACTCGTAAAACCCCAGGTCAGCGCGGCTCCCGAATTACCTGCCTACGTAAACGCAAAAGCAAATCGTCCACAGCTTCGTTTTTTGGCCACATAACGAAGAAAACGGTAACGCTGCGCGCACCACAGAGAGCAAGTAGGTCACGCCAGGCGAAGCCACTCCGATGTGCCAAACGCCTCGCCAAGCGCAACAACGGACGGCCCCGGAATTTTCCGGGGCCGTCCGTTGTTGCATGGTCATTATTCGCCGCATTCGATTGTTCGAAGCGTTCGGGCATCGAGACACCGCTCCAGGGGGTATATACTGCCCCCCTATTTGGGTTGACCACAATTTGAACTGGTCGGCCGATAAGCCAATCAACCAACCACTCTGCTAACCAGCCAGACGACCGGACCACGTTGCCCCGATCATCCAAGGAGCCAGCGTCACTCTCCCCGTTAACCGGCCGAACGACTAGGCCACGTTGCTGGCAGCCTGAGCCGAAGCGAATTCGCGTACCGCAAACTGGATGGCGGATTCCATGGGGTCGAAGATGCCCTTGTCCTTGGCAGCTCTGGTTGCTGCGCCATAAAGAACGGGCAGCTCCGTACAGCCCAGAATGATGTTTTGGGCCTCGAGCTCTTCCAGGAACCCAACGAAGCGGTCGGTTTCGGTGGCGTTGAGCTTGTTCTGCTTCACGACCTCGATAAACTCACGAAGCACCTGCTGCTGGGAATCATCTGCAGGAACCACCGTGACGCCGTAGCGCTCGAAGACGTCCTGATAGATGCCCGT
This sequence comes from Coriobacteriia bacterium, assembly GCA_030537255.1. Classification (GTDB taxonomy): domain Bacteria; phylum Actinomycetota; class Coriobacteriia; order Coriobacteriales; family Eggerthellaceae; genus Anaerotardibacter. The sequence continues at coordinate 21,614 of JAUNOE010000004.1, read as the reverse complement.
AGCAATGGTGCCCTCGCTTGCCAACAGATAGACCTCCTTGGCCCCGGCGTCTCGGACATCCTTTGCCAGAAGATCGATCATGCTGACCAGGTAGCGGTCCGAATCGGGCACCAGGTTGCGCACTTCGTCCATGAACACATGAGACGTGTTGCAGGCATAGAAGATGTGCGTCGCACCCGCATCAATGAGATTGCGGGTCGAAGAAGCCAACTGCTCTACCAGTTCGCCGCGACGTTCTCCGTAAAGAATGGCGCGCACGCGACTAGGCATAGTGCAGTAGTTGTCGATGAGGATACGGGGGCGATCCCACTCGTAGCGAGCGGGGAAGGCGTCCACCATGCGACGGAAGAAGTCCACCGTGGCATACGAGCCCATACCGCCCACGATACCCACGACCACGGTATCGGAATAGCCATTACGAACCCACTTCACGGCGTTGTCGTAATCGTTGGGGGTATCGATCTCCTTGGTTCTCAGATAGAGGTAGGGCATGGGAAGATACGGCTCGATGAGCTGATAGACGTGTCCTTCGCCGTTCTGGATACGCTCGGAGCGAACCTGTGTGACGCCCGTCCATTCAAAGGTGCCGTGCTCGCGGGAAAAGCCCGTTACCATTTCACCTTCGATGTCGGTAAGCACCGGATTGTCAGTGCCGGGAGCCGTAACGCCGATGAACTCACCCTCGGCGGCAAGAATCTTGCGCATGTCTTCAGGATGGATCAGCAGGTCGCCGTCAATTGTGAGGACGTAGTCGTTGGCGTACTTCGTTGCCAAGGACACGCTCGCGCCCGTACCGTTGTGGGCGTAGTCATGGTTGAAGACGAAAGTGACGTCGGGACGATACTCAGTAACTGCCGCGATGACGGCACCCGCCTGATAGCCCACAACCACACGAACGTCCTCCACGTCGTCGAGCATTTTCAGATGGCGCATGATCAGGGGCACGCCATCGACGTCAACAAGGCACTTGGTGGTACCGATGCCCAGGCGCTTGCCCATGCCAGCACAGCTGATGATGACCGTCTTGGATACAGACATTCTTGCCTCCTAGAGCAAACGCCCGAGGAACTGCACCAGGCGCCCCTCGTCGTAGATTGCATGACTTGCCACTTCGAGCACCGAGGGCGCAATGGCGCGAACGCCGCCAAAACCGATGCCCACCTGGGCGCGCGAAATCATCTCGGCATCGTTTGAGCCATCACCGACGGCGACAAAGGGATTCACGAACTGGTCCACCGTGAGGTTCTTATCAATAACGCTGGCAACGCCAAGCAGGCGGTCATCCAAAACGATGCCCTTGGAGCAGTACACGTTGCCCTTCATGCCCATGCGCTCGACCAGGCCATCGATCCATATGTCAAGGTTGCCCGTGACGATGAAGCAGCGGTCCTTGTGCTCACGCATGAAGCGGCACAAATCCTCGTGAACTGGAATCTCGGCGATAGCCCGAGACACCTCAGAAACGGGAACGTCTTTCAACAGGTCAACGCGCGAAAGAAAGCTGTCTCGGAAGGGCACGCTCCCGATCATGGCCTCTTCGGTCAGCATGCGCATCTGCTCTTCCTTGCCCACGCTCCTTGCGATGGTGGGCAGGATTTCCTGTTTGGTGATGGTCGAATCAAGGTCGAACAGGAAGATCAGGTCGCTTGGCATTCGGAATCCTTTCCCCTTGGGCCTTATGCCCTGTGCTTCTTCTCGGTCTTGCCCAAGACGGCCTTGGGGGACTTCACGGTGAGCACCTTACCGCGAATAATCTTGTTGCCGGTCGCACCACCACGGGTCACCTTGTACAGAGCGACGGCGTACTTCTTCACCTTGAAGGTACTGTTGGTGACCTTCACACGATAGTACCCCTTCGTAGACATGTTGTTAGTGCCAACGCCCTTGGGGCAGTTGGTTACGTAGAACTTGCAGCGGTCGATGAGGGTGGTTCGCGTGGTAGTGCCGTCCCAAGGCGCGCCCTGGGGGCTGCAGCTGGAGTTCTTGGTGGTATCCAGCTGGATGACCTCGTTGGTGCTGTCGCCGCGGTAGGTGCCGTTGAAGGTGCAGCGCTCGATGCGCGTGTTGGCACAACCAGCCAACTCAATCGAGTGGCCATTGTAGTTGTTGGTTATGGTGACGTCCTTGATGCGAATCTTGTTGCAATGCATGAACAGGAAGGTGCTGTAGCCAAAACGCCAGCCATTCTTGGAACGCGACGTCGAACCAGGCTTGCCCGTGGTGACGTACTTTCCGCCCTTGATGACAAAGTTATGACCGCGCTTGTAGCCACCGATCTTACGTACCGATCCAACATTATCGGACGAGCTTTTGTACAGGGCATTGATGAAGACACCCTTGCCGTTGGCCACCTGACGCAAGGTAGCGCCCGTGCCAATGAAGGTGATGTTGTTGTAGAGCTTCAGGGTCTGGTTGATGTAGTAGGTCTTGCCAGGGACCAAGCGCACGGTGATCTTCTTGTTGCGATGGTCCCAGCGCTGACCCCAGGTGGTGCACTTATTCATGACCAGATGCAGAGCCTTGAAGTCGGTACGGCCCGACTTGTCGCCGCTGGGATACACCGTATAGGAGCTGCTATCCAGGTTCATGCGCTTGGCCTGCGTGGTGCTGTGCGCCATGGCGCCCTTAGCCGTCTTGATGTTGCACACCCACACCGAAGAAGCGTGGGCCTCACGCGCGCCACACGTCAGGGCAAGCCCCGCGATGAGCGCCACGAGAGATATCAGGATGAAGGCCTTCTTGGCCGAAGTACGTTGGGTCGTAGTAGTCATAAGCTCGATTCTTAACTGCGTTTGTGGTTCGTTGCTTGAGCTTGGGTGCACCTATGGCGGGGCTGACGTACGAAGTGTCGCCTAGGACCCCAGGATGACCTCGTCGATAATGCGGTCGCAAGCCTTGCCGTCGAGATGCTTGAAGCTCTTCTTCTTGAAGCTCTCCAAGCGGTCAAGCTCGAAGTCGTTCTGCTCGATGGCGCACGTAAGCTCATCTTGCGTATACACTATCTTGCCACTTACAAAGGATTCGAAATCTTCATAGAAGTTTCGGGTGGCGATGTAGTTGTTCAGGTCGAACACGTAATACAGCGTAGGTATGTCCAGCAGTGCCGCCTCGTATACGGTGGACGAATAATCCGTGATCAGGACATCAGTGCTGGGCAGGATGTCGTTGATTTCGGCAATGGCCGAGCCGTCCACGATGACATCTGCGTATTCGGCGGGGATAGTGGGCATCTGCTGAATGAAGGGGTGCATCTTAAGCACCAAGAACCAGTTGTTCCTCCGGCAGGCTTCTCCCAGTGCCTTGAGGTCGAGGTAGTTGTAGTCGAAATAGGCAGAACGCTTACCCGCACCACGGAAGGTGGGCGCAAACACGATGACGCGCTTGTCGGCAGCGCCAGGGAAGGTCTTGGCAAAGGTGGCCTTCTTGTCCTTCTGCCAGGCGGGATCCAGCAGCCAGTCATGGCGGGGGATGCCCAGCGCCTTCACACGGTCCTCGGGAATGCCGAACGCCTCTGCGTAGATGGGTTCGTCCTTTTCGGCCGCCACGACCACGTCGGTGTAGCAGCGATGCGACTCAGCGAAGGGCGAGACGGCATCGAGCGTGCCAATGCGACCCATACCCACGGTCTTGAAGGCACCGCAGGCATGCCACAGCTGCACGATACGGGTTCCGGGCTGATAGTCGGCGCGATACAGCGTGAGCTGATAGTCGTCACAGAAGACGATCTTGGCCGTGGCCAGATCCCAAGCCAGTTTCGTGAAGCGGCCGATACCGCGGCCGCCCGCCTTGTCGGTGAAGTCGTAGACGATCTTGTAATCCTTGGTAATGCCACGCTCTTCCATGCGCTTGAGCAGCGGCTCCATGTTGCCGCCGATCTCGCTACGCCTGTCAGAAGTAAATACGATCTTTTTCTTCTGCTTGGCATGCTTGCAGAACGTGCGCTCGGTGCCTGTCCAAATGGCACCATGCATGCCACGAAGGAAGCCCTTAAGGGAAGAGACGACTTTGCTCTTGGGGTCCAGACGCGGATTCTTGGGACCGCGACCCAAGACCTCGAAGCGAGCCTGTCCCTGGTCTGTTGGGTAGGTCAAGACCTCGTAGTGATGGCCCGTCTTGAAATACAACAGGGCATCATCGCGCCTGGTGGCAAGCTCGCCCGACCTGCGGCAGCCAGAAGCCATCATCAGGGGGAGCTTCTTGCCATCACGAACAATGAAGGCGTCGAACTCACCAAAGGGAATGGCACGATCTTGGTAGGCGACGATGGGCCTTAGACGCCAGGTAGTGGGACCGACGTAGAAAGACTCGGAGAGCACCAGGTCGGACGCGAGCTTCTTGCCATCGTCATCGCGCACCTCACGAGGACGATGGAACAAAAGCTTGTCGCCTGGCTCAAAGGGAGTATCGGCGCTGACCTCCATGAACATAGTGGTGCGCTCCCAATGGAAGTCAACGAGCTCGATGGCCCCGCCCTGAACTGCCTCTGCGGCAACTGAAGCTTCTTTTTGGATTTCCGACATGAGCGTCGCTCCCTTTTCCTAGTGCGATATAGCTACGTTTAACGTGGGTGTCCCGCGAGGGAACTACCCCGCCAGACTTCCCTTGGTGGTTTCCAGAACCAAGTCGACCACGCGGTCAGAAGAATGGCTGTCGAAGTGGGCAAAATGCCGCTTCTTGAAGGCGTCAATCTGCTCTTGGTCGCCTGTCCACGAAAGCAGGGCCACCAAGTCCTCAGGCGTCTTGACGATAGGACCTGGCACGAAGCTGGCATAGGGCTCGTAGAAGCCACGTGTGGATTCGTATTCTTCCAGGTCGTAGGGGTAAAATACGGTTGGCACATCGATGAGCGCCGCCTCATAGAGCACCGACGAATAGTCCGTGACCAGAAGGTCGGCAGCGGGCAGGAGGTCATTGACCTCGCGAATGCCCTGCGCCTTGATAATGACGTCAGACAGGTGCGCAGGCACGCCGTCGAAGCCGTGAGTGTACTGATGGAACTTCAGCAGGAACACCGCATTCGCCTTGCGGCAATAGGCAGCGATGGCCTCCAAATCGAGCTTAGTGAAGTCATAGGTGGCCTTGCGGATGTCGTCTTCCCTAAAGGTGGGCGCAAACACAATGACGCGCTTGCCCTGGGCCACAGGGAAGCGCTCGAAGAAGGCTTGGCGATTGGCAACCAGGGACGCCTTATTCAGAAAGCCATCCACCCGAGGAATGCCCGTGGCAAAAATGCGATCAATGGGCGTATTGAAAGCGTCCGCATAATGGGGACGATCCACCTCTGCGCTCACGATGACATGCGTGTAGCCACGGTGGGCCCTACTGGTGCGGCGGTGCTCTTCCTGGTTGGCGCGCTTTCGGCTGAAGCCGATGGTCTTGAAGCTGCCGATAGCGTGCCACAGCTGCACGATCTTCACGTCAGCGGGATAGTCGACGAAGTAGACGAAAGGATGGTAGTCATCCAGGAAAATGATGTCGGCTCGAGCAAGGCGTTTAATGAAGGCCAGCTGCTTGGCGGGCGTCTCTACCGACTTGATATCAGGGGCAAAGTCCAGAACGATGTCGAAATCGACGTCGAGACCCCGCTCGCAGATGCGTCGGTACACAAATTCCGCATTTCCACCGATTTCCGCACGGGAAACGCTGGCAAACAGAATGCAGGGCTTGCGACGTGCGTCCTTCTTCACACGGGAGCGTTCGCGGTCATAGATCCGCTGGTACATCACAGCAACGGCATCCTGGATGCGCTTCTTCAGACCCACCGGTCGCTCCTCTCTTTCGAACAAGCCTGGTTTCCAGACGTGCCCTTCAGTTTACCATGCGCTCAACGTGACCCATAAAACCCCTGAGCAAGAGCACCGTCAGAGACAAGCAAAGAAGAAACAAAACCACAACGCACCTGATAGCAGGCCGGGTTAGCCCCGCCAAACTCACAGGGCGGCACGCTATACTTGATCAATGCTTGTGCCCTCAGCCAACACCTTCGTCCCACGCATAGCCGCATTCCTTGCGGCCCTCATCATTGTTGCCTGCCTGGGGTTGTGTGGCTGCGGTGCCGAAGAAGGCACCTCGGGCGCTCCCTTCACGCCACCCAAGACCCCCGCAAATGCGAACTTCGACGCAAGCAAGGCATCCGGTTCAAACGGAGCGTACATCGATGCCTCTTCAGCTGCCCAAGGCTACGTCGCCGTTCGGGCCCAGAGCTCGCAGCGTCTCAAATTCCAAATACTCTGCGGCGATGCCAGCCAAAACTATGATGTGCCCAGCGGACACGCCATCATTTGCCCCTTGACCTTCGGCGATGGAAGCTACACCTTCCGCGTGCTCAAAAACACCCGCGGAACCAACTACGTGGAAATCTGTCGCACGCAGGTCAACGTCGCCCTGGAAAGCGAGTTCGCCCCCTTCCTGCGCCCCAACGTCTTCTGTGCCTTTGACGCAGAAAGCGCCCGCGTGAAGAAGGCACACGAGCTGACGCGCGATGCCGAAAACGAAGGCGATGCCCTCAAGGCCATTTGTACCTGGATCGTGGACAACGTGAGCTACGACAACGCCAAGGCCGAAAAGCTCAAGAACGCAACGGGCTACGTGCCCTCACCCGACGACACCCTTTCGTCAAAGACCGGAGTCTGCTTTGACTATGCCAGCCTGGGGGCAGCCATGCTGCGCAGCCAGGGAATGCCCACCAAGATCATCACCGGCTACGTTTCGCCCGATAGCATCTACCATGCCTGGATTTGCGTCTACATCGACGGAACCTGGAAAAGCGCTCGGTTCAGCATCGACAAGAACACCTGGTCACGTGTCGACCTGACCTTTGCGGCGGGATCGGGCAACAGCCTGGTTGGAGACGGAAAGGACTACACCGACCGCTATATCTACTAGATGCATGCGCCGCGCCTGCGGCTATGTCGCAAAACTGCAAACCATCAGGGAAAACTGTCGCGTCTAAATCAAAACGTGCGATACTTTCCCAAAAACAAGCCTCAAAGGGGAGAGGGCCCATGTCAGAACAACTCCTTGAAAGCAGTGCCGTCAGCGCTTTCTGCAGCAGCATCGCCACCATGCTAGCGGCTGGCATCCAGACAGACGAAGCCGTGCACCTGCTCGCCGAAAACCGCGAGCAATCCAACTTCAAACGCGTCTGCGACAAGGTGTATGCGGGACTCGTTTCCGGCGAAAGCCTGGCTCAGTCGATGGAGAACTCGAAGGCCTTTCCTGCCTATGCCGTAGAAATGGTGCGTGTGGGCGAATCTTCCGGGCGCACCGAACGCGCACTGCTCAGCCTGGGCCGCTACTACGAAAGCGAGCATCGATCCTTTAGCAAGCTGCAAAGCTCGGTCGGCTACCCTGCCACCTTGCTCTGCGTCATGAGCGTCATCCTGGCCTTCACCGTCGTGTTCATTCTGCCTGTCTTCTCGGATGCCTACGACAGCATGGCGGGCTCGCTGACCACGGGCTCCTTCAGCATGGTAGGCGCTTCGCTGGTCGTCGGCTGGGTTGCGCTGATAGTGGTTTTGGCAACCACCATAATCGCCGTGGCCATTTCATTCTTGGCTCACACCGAGACAGGTCGCCTGCGTGTTACCAAGCTTCTGGAAGTCTTCCCCGGAACCAAGCGAGCCATGTACCAACTGGCGCTCTCCCGCTTCACGAGCGCCCTTGCCGCCTTCATCGCTTCTGGCGTCCAGGAAGAAACCGCCCTGAAGCAAGCACTTTCCACGGTCGACCATGTAGCGCTCAAGGCCAAGCTCGAAGTCGCCTACGACAGTATGGCCAACCTGGACAACCCCCGCAGCCTGGGCCAAGCCATCGCTGAAAACGAAATCTTCGAGCCCGTGTACGGACGCATGCTACTGATGTCCACCCGATCTGGATCAACCGACGAGGTCCTTGGCCACCTTGCTGACATCTTCTTCAGTGACGCCAACACGCAGCTTGACCGCGCCGTGGACAGCGTCGAACCCATTCTGGCGGCTTTCCTGACCATCGCCGTGGGAGCAACGCTTATCGCCGTCATGCTCCCCTTGATCGGCATCATGAGCTCCATCGCCTAAGGGATTCCACATGTTTCATGAAGTAACCGACAAGGAGCTCAAGAGTCGACGCAGGGGCCGCATCTTGCTGGCAAGCTGTATTGCCATTGCACTGGCCGTCGTGGTGGCGCTGACCTTTGTCATGCAGACAAATGCACGCGAGCAGGGCGCCACGGCGCTCAGGGAATCCATCATGACCGCAGCCAAGCAGTGCTGCGCCATCGAGGGCAGCTATCCCAGTTCACTTGAGCACTTGGAAAAGAACTACGGCCTTTCGATCAACCACGATGACTACGTGGTGTCCTACGAAAGCTTTGCCGGCAACATCATGCCAACCGTGGTGGTGACCCCCCGATGAATCTTGACGAAACCAACAACCAGGCGCGCATCGACGCGCTTTCCTCTTTGGCCCATCTGGAAATCGAAGAGGAACGAGGGCATTCCGCAAAGCGCATGTTCCCCTCGGTGATCATGGGCGTCTTCTTCATCGCATTGCTGCTTGCCTTGATTTCGGGCGTCACGGTGTATCGGTCCGTTTCAGACAACGCCAAGGTCACCGACACCCTGCGCCAAGGCGCTGGCCTCATATGCAACGCAGTGCATGCCAACGACGCAAAGGAGGCCATTGCCGTAGGCAAGGGTCCCGAAGGAAGGTCTCTCGTCATCGTGGAGTCCCTGAAGTCGGGCACCTTCGAAACGCGCTTCTACCTACACCAGGGCAAGGTGCTGCAGGAATACAGCACCGCAGGATCCCCCTACAATCCCGAAACCGCAAGCGTGGTAACCAACTCAAGCCGCTTTGTCTTCAGCTACGAACACGGCCTGCTTTCAGTGACCACCGACCAAGGCACGGCTGAAGTGGCACTGCGCGCGCAGCAAGGAGGTAAGTAATGGCACCGCATAGCACCCCTGGCATAACGCGCCTCGACACCTCCCCACGCAGAAGCACCGCCTTCATCATCGAGGTGATGGTTCTGCTGTTCTTCCTGGTGGGCTCCCTGGCCATCTTCACTCAGCTGTTCACTTCGGCCATGGTCACGTCGACCGAAGCGGCAAAGCTCTCACAGGCAACCGCCATTGCGCAGAACGCCGCCGAAGAGTTCTCGGCAGACCCGGTGGCTATCGCCAAAGGCAAGAAGGTTGGGGCTGGCGTTACCATAAACGGCTCAGACGGCTTTGACGTGTTCTGCAAGGTTTCCACCAAAAAGACCGAAACCGGCACCTTGTACAAAGCCCACATCACCGTTTCCCAAGATCAGACCAAGATCTACCAGCTTAACGCCCAGCGCTACGTGGAAGGAGATGCGCAATGAGTCGCTCCACCGAAAGCATACGCATCGGACCCGTCAGTCTGGCGACGCTCATCTCCGTACTGCTGCTGGCAGTGCTTGCCCTGCTCTGCGTGACCAGCGCAAACGCTGCACAGGCAAAGGCCGAGCGACAAGCGAACTCGACGATGGAGGCCGCTGCCCTGGACGCCACGGACCAAGACCTGGTTTCGAGGATCGACGCCGAGCTTGCCGTCTCCAATGGATCATGGCCGGCCGTATCGGCGAAGCTCAACACCCTTGCCCACGATGCCCGAGATGCCAGCACGCTCAAGGGCTCTTCCATCACCACCACGTCTGGCAAGACGGGCGTCGCATTCGTCATTGCAGCCTCCAGCGGTAAGCAGCTGGAAGCCCAAGTGAGCACGAACGACGACGGCACGCTATCCATCGACAAGTGGAAGCTCACCAACACCCAAGAGCCCACCGAAGAGACTCTCTGGTCCGGATCAGACAACAACTAGCAAGCGCCTAGCAAGGAGAATCACCCCATGGAACTGAAATCCCTTCTCAAGGAAATGATCGATGCCAAGGCGTCCGACGTATTCATCAACGCCGGTCTTCCCCTGGCCTACCAGGCTGGCGGCGTCCACGTCCGCACCGACGGAGCACCGCTTACGCCCGCCGACACCCGCGACTACATTGCCGGCATCTACGAGCTCGCAGGCCGCGACCTGTCCTTGTTCGAAAACAACGTCAACCACGACGACGACTTCAGCTTCTCCATCCCTGGCATCGGCCGCTTCCGCGCCAACATCTTCCGTCAGCGTGGTTCATATGGCGCCGTGGTTCGCGTAATCCCCTTCGGCCTGCCCAATCCCGCCGAGATGAACATCCCCGAATCCGTCATGAAGCTCGCTGACGTCACGAAAGGCCTGGTGCTGATTTCCGGCCCCTCCGGCAGCGGCAAGTCCACCACGCTGGCCTGCATGCTCGACCGCATGAATCACCAGCGCACGGGGCACATCATCACCATGGAAGACCCCATCGAATATGTCCACAAACACGGCAACTGCATCATCACGCAACGCGAGATTCCCACCGACGTCGCCACCTTCTCCGAAGCCCTGCGTTCTGCCATGCGCGAGAGCCCAGACGTAATCCTGCTGGGCGAGATGCGTGATGCCGACACCATCGGCACCGCCGTCAGTGCGGCGGAAATGGCCCAGCTGGTTCTTTCCACCCTGCACACCACCAGCGCTGCCGACACGGTTGAGCGCATCGTGGACGCTTTCCCACCCAACCAACAGCACCAAGTGCGCATCCAGCTTTCCCTGGTGCTGCAAGCCATCGTTTGCCAGCAGCTGGTTCCCTCAACCAACGGCACCGTTGTCCCCGTCTTTGAGATCATGGTGATGAACACGGCCATCCGCAACCTCATCCGTGAGGAAAAGACCTATCAGATAGACGCCATCATTGCCGCCAACGCAAAGGCCGGCATGCAGACCATGGACCAAGGCCTGTTCAACGCGGCTAAGCAGGGCCTCATCACCAAGGACACGGCTCTTCGTTACTCGAACCATCAGGAAGCGCTGATTCGCCGCTTCGAATCCGAAGGCCTTTAAGTGTCATACGGTCTATCCGTAGCTTCAGTCATCGCGCATAACGAAGGCGGCCTGCATCGGACGTTGAAATGCCTACAGACAAGCAGAAATCACACTGACCGTTCGCTCGTACTGCTCTTCGAGCTGGGAAAAGAGCTCGTCTGCGCCCTCTAGGCTACCTGCGCGCAGCACCTCGGTAAGGTCTCGTACAGGAACGAACAAATTGGACAGACCCAGATTCTGGCAAACGCCCTTAAGCGTATGGGCGGCCATGAAGGCCGCCTCGGCATCCTTGGCTTCAAGTGCCGCTTTAAGGCTGGCAAAGGTCTGGTCTTCGAGGAACTTGCCCACGAAGCGCTCAACTAAAGCTTCGTTCATCAGGCGCTTCTTTACGTCCGAATAGTCAGCTCCCAATTCGTTGTATGCCACTTCGAGCGAGGACATCACGTCTCCTAACTAACGAACGATTCCTATTTTCCGAAATACGCGGGACTCAGCGCTGGCACGTTGATTTCCTGCCTGATACGTTCTTGCACGTCCAGCAGGCACTCCAGCAGCAGAGGATTGAAGACGCCGCATTCGCCGTCAAGAATGAGCTGGATTGCCTCTTCGTGCGAAATAGCCTTCTTATACACGCGGTCGCTGGTCAGAGCGTCATAGACATCGGCCAGCGAGACCACCTGAGCCGAAAGAGGAATGTCGTCACCCGAAAGCCCATCAGGATAGCCTTTGCCGTCCCAGCGTTCGTGATGCCAACGACAAATATCGTGTGCAGTGTTCAGCAGGAGGGCGTTATCACTGTATATGCTCAGCTTTTCGAGCATGTCCGACCCCAAGGTGGTATGAGCCTTCATGATTTCGAATTCTTCGGGTGTCAGCTTTCCCGGCTTGTTCAGAATGTCATCGGGGATTGCAAGCTTTCCAATGTCGTGCAACGTTGAGGTCATCACGATAAGCGAACGTTCCAAGCTGGTGACCTGATAGCGGTCAGTCTTCTGAATCAGACAATCCAGGAGAATCTCGGTCAGGTTGCGCACATGCAGGACATGAGGCCCGCTTTCGCCGTTTCGAAGCTCCATTGCGCCACCCATGATGTTCACCAGAACATTGCTGCTCTTTTCACGCTCATGGAACTGCTTAGCCAAGAGGGTGCTCAGGCGGCGCTGACGAACGTAGAGACGCATGATGTTGCTGACGCGCTGACGAACGACGCGCACGTCAAAAGGTCGGGCGATATAGTCAGAAGCACCCAGCTCATAGGCACGCAACACGGCATCGTCGGAGTCCTCGGACGAAATCATAATGACAGGAATGTCTTCGATCTGACCCTTTCTCACCATGGAAAGCAAAACCTCGAAGCCGTTGACCTCGGGCATGATGATATCAAGTAGAACAAGGGCGATCTCGGTCCCATATTGCTCCAATTGAACAAGGCCTTCCTTACCACCCGACGCCTCGATGACTTCGTATTCGTCCTTCAGCATCTCCTTCAGGATTTCGCGGTTCATCTCAGAATCGTCCACGATGAGAAGAAGGGGCTTGTGGAACTCCACTTCGTCTATGGGGTCGGCATCGGTAAGTACCGCGCTTCTGCGCTGCTTGGCCAGATACATCAGGCGGTCAGCTTGCTTTACCGCCTCTTCGATGGATATGCCATTCGACATGACGCCGCCGATGCTGGTGGAAAGCATAATCTGGTCATGTCCCGGAACCGATGTCTGAGCCACCAGCTCCGACAGGGTGTTAAGCCTGCGAGCAAAGACCTCCCGTTCGATATTGGGCATAATCAGAATGAATTCGTCGCCACCGTAACGCACCAGGATGTCAGTATCACGAATGCAACGAAGCATGACCTGGGAAGCAGTCTTTAGGGACAGATCGCCCGCATGGTGCCCCAAGGCGTCATTGATGGTCTTGAAGTCGTCCAGGTCAATAAGCGCAACACCAGCAAAGATGTGCTCCCGGCGAAGCCTTTCATCGTAGAAGCGACGATTGTAGGCCCCCGAAAGCGAATCTCGATACAGAGCGTTTTCATCCAGTCGCTCGCCAACCATGTCGAGAGGCTCAGCATACATAAGCACATGCGGCACGCCATCGACTTCGACACAACGAGCACTTGCCTTGTGGTTGTCTTCGCCAAGGCGCAAAACGCAAGTGCACTCACCGCCCTGCGCAATGACCTCTTCGCAAACCTTGCGCATGCACGGGGTTCCCTCGCCACAGATGAGGCAGTCGGGGTCGTTTTTGACCTCGTCCTGATCCATGAGGCGAACCACAGGGAAAATCCGTTTCAGACGATCGACCTCTTCGGCTGCCTGATTTTTGGTCACCTGGGTTTCGGAGGTGTCGCCATTCATGAAAATCCAAGCTCGCTTCCCTAGTAACGCATAAAAGACATGCGGTTCTTGCACGACCAAGAATAGCGTTTTATCTGGGAGCTCACCCCAAAACCAAGAAAGCAGTCCCCACAAATACCTGCATTAGGTAAGTTTGGTTATGAGCGTGACTGTTATCATCAAAGACGCATTCGACGCCCATTGAACAGCCACTTTTGGCTAAAGGGCCCGTCACCAGAGGATTCGCATTGGTCAATACGCCCGAAACCCAAGAGCACGCCCCTTCGCCTCATGGCAAACGCCTGCTCGAATACGTCAATGACATCCTTGACCACCCCGACGAAGCCTCCATCGATCCAGCCTCCGCACCATGGGCAATCGAGCCCCTCGCTGAAAAACTTGCGCTCGGAAACATGCCCGACCAACTCACCGATGCATCCACGTTCGAAGCTCTTGCCCGCGCCCTTGAGAAGCTTGCGGAAAAGCAGGAACGACTGCGTCAGGATGCCTACAACGACCCCCTGACGGGACTCCCTAACGGAGCCGGATTCAAAAGGGCCTCCGATGCCATCTGGGAAACGGGAAGTCCCTTCGTCCTTGCCTTCATCGACATGGATAACCTGAAGCGCTGCAATGACAGCTTTGGACACCAGGAAGGCAACAACTACATTCAAGACGTGAGCAAACACCTCACTTGGGCCCTTAAGCCCGATTGCCAGGTATTCCGCATCGGTGGTGACGAATTTATCGCCCTTACGAGCAAGCTTTCTGAAGAAGAGCTTTCACAGCAGCTTGAGGGCTGTCGCTTAGCCCTCATCAAGGAGTCGAGCAAGGCTAAGCCCATGGTTCATTCCTTCAGCTTTGGATGCTCGACCGTCGATCCAACGCTTGTCGGCTCTCGGACCGATATAACCAACGAGGCCGACCGTAGGATGTATCGCTACAAAATCGAGCATCGAACGAAAGACCTGGATTCCGAATCCCACCAGAGGGGACTCGTTGCTCCCTACTTCTGCGACGACCGCGTGTTAGAAACACTGGCGCTATCTCTGCCAGGGCGCTACTTCGTGGTGAAAGATCTGGAGTCGGGCCTGACACGCTTTTCGTCAACCGCCATACGTGAGCTCGGCTTCCCTTCATCACAGACCACCAACCCCGAGGCCTTCTGGATGGCACGCGTCCACCCCGACGACCGAGAAACGCTGAAGGAAGACCTCGAAGCCGTCTTCTCAGGCAAAAGCCGCTACCACGCCATTCAATACCGCGCGCTTGATGCCCAGGACACGTACGTCGTGTTCGAATCGCGCGGCTACCGCCTCGAGGCAACCAAGGACAGCCCAGCCCTGCTTGTAGGAGTGCTCGCAAACCGCAATATTGCAGGCAGCACCGATTCTGTCACCGGTCTGGGAGACGCTGCCTCGCTGGAATCCTGCCTTGCCGAATGCCGCGAGTCGCAACACCCCTGCGGACTGATCGGCATACGTATTGCAGACCTCGACGAAATTGCGCAAGCAAATGGCCCCAAGACCACCGACCACCTGCTGGCTCTTGTGGCAGGAAGACTGCTCTCCTGCGCCCGAGCTCGAGGCATCGCCCACCGCACCCAGGGCTCGCGCTTCGTCATTGTGACCAGAAATGCCACCAAGGCCGAAACGCAGCGCATGCTAGACGAATGCCTTAAGTCCCTGCAGCGACCCTTCTTCATAGAAGGCAAGAGGTTCGAGCTTCAGGTTCAAGGCGCCCTCCTCCATTACGGACGTGTCGCCGTGCACCCTTCGGTAGCCCTGGCCGAACTGATGAGACGAGTCGACTTTGCCCCCGTCGGAAATAACGTCCCAACCCACCATGGCTCTGAGTCGGGCAACTTTGAAACACTTACCGGTTTGCGCATGAACACGGACTTCATTGCCAGCGCCCAAAAACTCCGCCATGAAAAGCCCAACATCGCCTGGGCCCTAGTCTCCATTGACTTGGGCAACATGTCCACTTTCAACGAATGGCACGGCTTTGCAAAAGGCGATGCCCTTTTGCAGGAAGTCGCTCTTACGCTCGATGGACTGGAGCACGAAGGTGACGCCGTTGCTGGCTACTGGGGCCAGGACGACTTCAGCCTTCTTGTTCCTATGGACCATGAACTCCTAGAGCGCATTCGGAAAAACCTGTGCTCGCTCGTAGCAGAGCACGACGAATCGGCGGGTTTTCGTCCTTCCCTGGGCGTCTATCCGCTGTTTGCCACCGAGCGCCTTGACATCGACTGCTACGCCCGCGCGGTCTTTGCGAACCGTCAGGCCAAGCGTGACGTACGCCGCCCCATCAGCTTTTTCCGCGCCGTTGAATATGACAAGAAACGCGATGAGACGCAGCTACTTTCGGAATTCCCCTTCGCTCTTGCTGACGGCCACATCTTCCCCGTATTCCAGCCTCAAGTGGAAATCGCCACGGGAAAGATCATCGGTGCAGAGGTTCTTTCTCGGTGGCGCAAGGACGATGGCAGCTACATTTCGCCCGCCCGTTTCATTCCCGTGCTCGAACGCACGGGCTTCGTTGCGAATCTAGACAAGGTTATCTGGGAAGCCGCCATTTCCCAACTAGCGGACTGCCTGAAGCAAGATGTCACACCTGTTCCCCTTTCCGTCAACGTTTCGCGAATCGACATCGCGTCATTTGACGTTGCGGATTTTCTTGAACGCCTCATTGGACGCCACCGTGTTCCTGCCCGCTACTTAAAGGTTGAAATCACAGAAACAAGCTTTCTTGAGGACATGGAAACCATGCGCGACCTGACGCTGAAGCTCCAGTCGATCGGCATCAAGGTGATGATGGACGACTTCGGTAGCGGTCTTTCTTCCTTGAGCATGCTTCGCAACATCAACGTTGACGTAATCAAGCTCGACGGCACCTTCGTACCCAGCCCAGAGCCCGACGAAGGAGAAAAGGGCACCAACATCATGTTCTCGATGCTGACCCTGTCAAACGCCGTGGACACCCCCCTGATCGTCGAGGGCGTCGAAAAGGCATCTCAGGTTCAGTTGCTACGGGATCTGGGTGCCCACTATGTTCAGGGCTTCTATTTCTACCGACCCATGGAGGCCGGCCGCCTCCGCGAGCTCCTACAACAAGGAGGCATCGTTGCGCACAACGGCTTGCGCAAACCCAGCGAGGACGCCTTCGATCTTTAGGCCTCTTTCGCCTTGAGCGATACGCCTCTTCATAGCAACCGCGTTATATCGGCGTCGAGGCGAAACCTTCAGGCGGCAGACAAAGAGGCTTATAGGGCAAAGACACGGAAATGGCGTCATAGCCCTTCGAGGTGATGACCTCAGCTATCCCCCAACAAGAAAAGGGCGACCCGAATCTCGGGTCGCCCTTTTTGTACGGCGGTCTTGCCCTGGAGCTTAGGCCATCAATGCCTGGCGCAACTGAGCTTCGTCTTCGAACTCGACTTCGCGGTTGCCGTTCTTGCGGTCAATCTTGGTGACCGTGCCCTTCCAGGTAGGCTCCTGGCCAGATTCCTGGTCACCTTCCTTGAATTCGTCGGTCTGGACCACAAAGCGATAGTCAAAGGTGTCGCGGCTGGGGAGCTCTTCTTTATCGAAGTTGTACTTCAACTGAGTCAGCAGGTCACGCATGGCATCGACAGGGGCTACGCCCGCAATTCCCACCACGCCGCGCTCGCTGTTGTAAAGCGCGGTAGGTGAAACATAGATGGTGCGGATCTGACGACGACGATTATGCTCCAGGCGCATGATGACCACAGCGATCACCACGATGCCGACCCACCACAGAATGGCCAAGACCAGATCCAGGGGGCTATCGATGCTGTTAAAGCCAAGGTAGTACCAAAGGAACAGCAGGAAAGCCGCCGCCAGTGCCGAGATGGCAAGCAGAACGTAGTTGTTCGTCTTCATGATGCCTACGCCTCCATTCCTGCGGGCTTTGTGGTGGGCTGGGTTGCCGCGGGGGAATCCATTCCGTCACCATCTCCCATCACGTCGTCCATGTCCTTCTTGAGCTTGCGCGTGTAGTTACCACGGCGTGCCCATACGCCAACACCATACAGGGCCGTGATGATCATGCAGATGATCATGTAGTAGTGGACCCAGCATTCGGGGTGGGCGTTGCCCAGAGGGTTCTCAGAATCGTAAATCTTCTCTCCGGAATCGCCGTTACCGGGCTGAGGCTGAGAGCCATTGTCCGTACCGTTGCCTTCATTGCCAGGGTTCGTTCCCTGTCCGCCAGGATTGTTGTCGTTACCCGGTCCAGGTGCCGGAGTGGGCGTGGTCGAACCAGGCGTGGGATCAGGTGCAGGAGCCTTGGCAGGGCGAACCGTCAGGGTGCCCAGGGATTCGGTAATGAGGTAATTGCCAGGGTTCGTGGTGCCCCAGTCAATGGAGTAGCCATTGGTGGAGCTGCCGACCTTGGTTTGGGTACCCGTGGTCTTGGCGATGACCGTATCTTCGCCCTGCAGGCCAGCGATAGTCAGGCTCTTGTTGGTCAAGGCCTTGCCGTCGTAGCGCTTGTTTGCACTACCGGTGGTGATGACCAGCGAGGCGGGCGTGATCAGGTAGCTACACTCGACTTCGCCCGTGTAGTTGCCCTTGCCCATGACCCTGATCGTGACCTTACCGACGTTGGTAGTGTCAGCAGAAGGCTCGAGCGTGTAGTCGACGCCTTCGGTCAGAACCTTTTCGCCATCCTTGACAATGGGCTTCTGATACTGGCTGTAGCCGTTGTAGACCACATCGACAGGACCCGTGACCTTGAAGTCACGTTTCAGGCTTGGCTTGTCGGGATTCTCGGGATTGACCTGAGGATCATTTGTCACCGTTTCGGTGTCGGACGCTGCAACCTCGCCGCCCTTGGGATCAAGACCCTTGGAGGTTGCGGTGTTGTCAATCTTGCCGGCCTTCAGGTCAGCATCGGTCACGACATAGTCCGTGGTATAAGTTGCGGATTCGCCCGGAGCAAGCGTTGTCTGCTCACTCAGACCCGTCATGCGGTCCTCGGTCTGAACGCCAGTGATCGTAACGTTGCCAACGTTGGTCACCGTAATGGTGTACGTGATCTTATCGCCCGCACCATAGACGCCAGAAGCTGCGGTCTTCTCGAGCTCGATGGCCGCATTCATGTCCTCGGTAGTGGTAGTTGCTTCGCCAGGAATAACCTTGACGTCCTTGTTGTCGGGACTCTTGGCGCTGCCAGTTGCCACGTTGTGAACGAAACCATTCACGACATCGCCCTCAACAACCATATACGAGGTGAGGACCTTGACGCTTGCGCCCTTGGCGAGGTTACCGATCTGGTGATTCAGACCCGTGAGCTGGTCGGTGACAACGACATCGCTCAGATCAACGTTGCCGTTGTTGGTCACCGTAAGCGTGTAGTTGATAGTGCCGCCGACGGGAACCTTGCTTGCGCCGTTGTCGGTCTTATCAATGTGCAGCGAGGGCTTGGTTGCCTCGGTGGGGTCATCCGTGACGCCAGGGGCCTTAGGCTCAACCGTAGGCTTGGCGGGATCGGGCGTATCAGCCTTGGCAGTTGCCTCGTTGTGGACATGACCCGCAACCACGTCGGCCTGGGTGACGGTATAGCGGTACTTCACGGTCGCAGACGCGCCAGGAGCAAGGCTTGCGATCGTGTCCGTCTCGCCATTGGCCAGCTGAGCGCCTGCCAGCTGATCGGTCAGCTTGACATTGGTCAAGGTAAGGTTGCCCGTGTTGGTGACGGTGACCTTATAGGTAACCACGTCACCTTCGACCAGCAGGCCATCATCATGCAGCTTGGCAGCATTGCTGGACTTGCTTACCTCAATAGAGGGAGCGGAGGCCTCGATGGGCTTGTTGGTGTTAGCGCCGATAGTTTCGGATGCCTCACCGGCAGGAACCTTTTCCTCTCCGGTCTTGGGATCGGTGATGGAGTCAGCCTTGGCGGTTGCCACGTTCTTATAGCTGCCGGCAACCACGTCAGCTTCAGTGATCACGTGAGAAGTGGTGAACTCACGCGTCTGGCCTACACCAAGCTCGGCGATGGTCTTATCGAGACCCGTCTTGACATCGGTGACCTTGACGTTCTCGTAGGGAACGTTGCCCGCATTGGTAACGGAGATGGAGTAGTTGACCTTCTCGCCAACCTTGAAGGCAACGCCGTCGGCAGGCTCGCTTGCCGTCTTGGTCACCACAAGAGGAACGTCGACGGAAGCAACGGGCGTATCAACCTGATCCTTGCCAGGCTCGGGCTTGGTGTCAGGATCGGTGGTGTTGCCACCCGTGGCAGTCGCCACGTTGAACACACTTCCAGCCAGGATGTCGTCAGACGTAACCACATGCTGAGCCGCAACCGTGTAGCTAGCACCAGGAGCAAGGGCACCGACGTTCACGGGAGTGAAGCCGTCAGCATTGTTATCGCTGATGACGAAGTCCTTCACGGTCAGATTGCCCGTGTTAGTCACAGTAATCTGGTACTTGATGACATCACCCAATGCAAAGGCGCCATTTTCGCCCGTGCCCTGACCCATGTTGGAAACGGTCTTTTCAAGCCTGAGCTTGGCGCTGGGATCGACGATGGGATTATCGGTATTTGCACCAATGGTCTCATCATCGGTAGCGCGCGGGACGTAGGTAGTGCCCGCCTCGTCAACGATGGCGTCAGCCTCGGCCGTTACCACGTTGGTATACGAACCAGCGGCAATGTCCCCCTCGGTGATCACGTGCGTAGTGGTGAATTCGTGGGATTCGCCCACAGCAAGGGCATCGAGCGTCTCGGACAGACCGGTCTGGGCGTCTTCGACCTTGACGTTGCTGTAGCTGACGTTGCCCTTATTGGTAATAGTGATCTTGTAGGTAACCTCTTCACCAAGCTGGTAAGCCTCGCCGTTGGCAGGTGCATTAGCAACCTTGCTTACCGCAAGCGTAGCGTCTACGGCCTCGGTCTTCTTCTCGTCAGTGCCAGGGGTAACAGGAACATCCGTATCCGATTCACCCGTGGCAACATTGACCACCGTACCGGCAAGAATGTCGGACTCGGTCACCGTATGCGTAGCTTTGAAGGTCTTAGACTTGCCAGGCGCCAGGCTCTCGATGGTCTTCGTGCCGAAGTTGTTGGCATTATCGTCGGAGACCTTGATGTTCTTGGCGGTCTGATTGCCCGTGTTGGTCACCGTGATGGTGTAGTGAATGGTCTCGCCCAGCTTGAACGCGCCATTTTCAGCCGTGCCGTTCTGCTCAGCTTCCTTGGTGATGGTCACATGAGCATTGGGGGCATCGGTAGGATCGGTGGCCTGACCAGGAACAACCGTAACTTCCTTGTTGGGGTCGGGGCTAGTAGCCGTAGCCGTTGCATTGTTGACCACGGAACCAGACTGAATGTCCGCCTCGGTAACCTTATGGCTTGCCTTGAACGTCTTGGACGCACCAGGTGCTAGAGTTCCGACTTCCTTGACATCCAGATCGTCGGCGTTGTCGTCAGTCAGAGCGACGTTGGACAGGGTGAGATTACCCGTGTTGGTGACAGTGACCTGATACTTGATCGTCTCGTCCAGTTCGTAGGAAACACCATTCTTGGGCGAGGTCGTGGTGGTCTTCTCAATCGTCAGATGAGGATTGGATGGACCAGCAGCGTCCTCGGTGTGACCCAGCGTGGACTGAACGGGCTCGTCCTGGTTGGGAGCCTTTGTCGTGGCGCTAGCGTTGTTTTCAACCGCACCCGCAATGACGTCCGCCTCGGTAACCTTATGGCTTGCCTCGAACGTCTTGAAGTCGCCAGGCTTGAGCACGTCGATGCTCTCGTTTGCCAGGTCGTCAGCATTGTCGTCGGTAAGCGCAATGCCCCTGAGCGTGACGTTGCCCGTGTTGGTGACGGTGGTCTTATAGGTAATTATTTCGCCGAGCTGGTATGCCGAACCATTGGCAGGAGCAGACACTGTGTTCTTGGTCACGTCCAACTCGGGGTTGACCTCAACCACGTCAACCGTGTCGTCAGCTGCATAGGCCTTGTCACCAAAGGAAACAGTAACCGTATTCACGAAGGAACCAGCAAGGATGTCGTCCTCGGTGATGGTATAGCGAGCCGTTGTGCTCACGATTGCGCCAGGAGCAACGTCCTTGAATTCGCTCTTTGCCAGCTTGACGCCAGGCAGCTCAGTGAAGGTCATGTCCTTGGCGCTTGCATAGATGTTCTTGGCCTCGATGACGAAGGTGACTTCATCGCCGAGCTTGTAAGCATCGGATGCATGGGTCTTGGTGATGACCTTGCCAGGATCGACATTGTCATCAGTGACGACGAGCTTGCCGGGCTTGTACGAGACCTCGTAGTTGGAGCCCTTGGTGTTGGACGCGAACTCGTGGCCGGTGACCACGTTGGCGGAGGAGCCCA
>JAUNOE010000039.1:2226-14051 GCA_030537255.1 Coriobacteriia bacterium | reverse complement strand
GTGAAGTCCGTGGAGCTTGCAGAGATCGAAAAGCCTGCAGAGCCTGCAAGGCCCGCAGATACCGCAAAGCCCGTAAAGTCTGCAAAGCCCCAGCTCAAGACAAAGGTCTCAGGCGTCGATTTTCGCCATTCCACAACGTCGTACAAAAAAGCACCCAGCGACAAGGTAACCGTGTGTCCGGCATACGGGCGTAGCGTTTCTGTCCAGGCCTACGACGCTTCTTCCAAGAAATGGGTAACCATGGCGCGTTACAAGACCAAGCGCGCTTATAAGAGCGTGGTCAAAATCAAGTTTGGTTCGTATTGGAAGCATCACTATAAGAGCACGTATCGTTTGTATGTGGGTGCCGTTGCTGGCAAGGGCGGTTCCTACGAGAAGGCGTCCAAAAAGAAATCGACCAAACCGACGGCTGCGGAGTTTTCGTCACGTGGCGCAAAGGCCTATACCAGCAAGAAGATTTCAATTACGTATAACCCGGTCAGCGCTAAATCTGCCATTGTCATAGACGCGTCTAACAAGAAGGTCGTGTTCGAGAAAAACCCAAGCAAGCGTTGCAAGATCGCGAGCATCACCAAGCTCATGACGGCAATCCTTTTGACCGAGGAGTATTCAGGCAATCATAGGGTTTCAATAACGCGTGAGGCGGCAAAGACTCCATGGGGCATTGGCCTGAAGGCAGGTGATCAGATGGCCGTTTCTAACTTGCTCTACGCCATGATGCTCCCTTCCGCCAACGACGCCGCAACGGCATCGGGTATTGCCGTTTCTGGTTCGACGTCATCCTTCGCCAAAAAGATGACGTCTCGGGCGCGGAGCCTGGGTTGTAAGAACACGGTGTACAAGAATGCTCATGGGCTGGATGCGAGGGGAGCGTATTCGACCGCGTATGACCAGGCACTAATCGGTGCCTACGTCGCAACTTCCTCGAATACCAAGGCCATACGTGATGCTGCCAGCAAGAAGTCTTGCAAGATTTCTTCGGTGGCGGGTCGGGTCTATAGCCTGAAGTCCACCAACAAGCTTTTGGGGACAAGGGGATTTACGGGCCTGAAGACGGGAACCACCGATGATGCCGGCCCGTGTTTCTGCGGTACGTTCACGGCATCGAACGGTCGCACTTACGTCAGCGTGGTGCTGGGTTCGAAAGCCGGCAAACGCTTCACCGACACCCAGGAGCTGGCCAAATTGGCCAAGCACGTGGGCTAGGAGTTGGTTGTTGGTAAGCGTCTTGGGGCCAATGATTCTGCCAACATGTGCAGACCATTGGCGCATAAACTGGTTTTACCGTTTGAGGCTAGGGCCTAGGTGCCATGATGTGCCAACATACGCTGACCATCGGTGTTGTCCGGGCTGGTCAGCGGCACTGGTCAGGCTGGCCAGGCTGGTCAGGCAAGTGAGCCAGGAGGCCGGCTTTGGCTTGGAATTTGGATGGCTCCCTCCCATCTCGAGCTGAGCAATTCGCTCGTTGGGGGGCTGGGCGTCGATCCGAAACCAAGATAATGCCTCTGTTTGGCAATTTGGGCCGCTAATGTATGATTTGTCTCTCTGTTGCGGGTTGTTTATGGCCGCTTGCAGACGAGCTTGTCTGGATACGGCTCGCTGACCTGGTGTTTTGATCTAAGCAGAAAAAGGCCTTTCTGCCGTGCGTTTACGTATCGGCGGAAAGGTCGTACAAAAGCGGCCGAATTTGCCAAAAGGGAGGCAAACTCTGGTTTTTGCTTGCCTCTGGTTTGGCGGTACTGCGGCTTTCGTCCTGGCGGTACAATCCAAGGACCGCTTACTTAGTTGAAAACGATGAAACCTAGGAGCACTCATGGAGCGCATTGCAAGCTTTTCGGTAGACCATAACGTGCTGGAGCCTGGTGTGTATGTCTCGCGCAGCGACCAGGACGAAGCAACGGGCTGTATCACCACCACGTTTGACTTGCGCATGACCGCTCCCAATCGCGAGCCTGTTATGGACACTGCGGCCGTGCATGCGCTTGAACACTTGGGCGCAACCTTTTTGCGCAACGATGCCGAATGGTCCGACCGCGTGATCTATTTTGGTCCCATGGGTTGCCGTACTGGCTTCTACCTGGTTTTGTTCGGGGCTTATGAGCCTGCAAACGTGGCGGATTTGGTGCGTCGTCTGTTTGAGTTCGCGCGCGACTTCGAGGGTGAAATCCCTGGCGCCAAGCCCGAGGAGTGCGGTAACTATCATGATTCCGATCTTGTTCAGGCACAGTGGTGGGCTCGTCGTTACGTCGCCGAGACGCTTTCTTGCCTGGACGAAGGTCACACCAACTATCCTGCCTTGCTGGATTAAGGGCCAAGGAGGATCTTCCGTCCCCCGAGACAGCTAGCTGCCGCCATGGGCAAGGGGTCGCGTCGGCAGCAGGGACTCGTGTGGGCGGCAGGGCGGCAAGGCAGTGGGCTGGTAGGGCAGCAGGGGTCAGACCGCCGGATCTACCGTATGCGCATGAAAGGACGTCTTTATGACAGCTCATTACGACAAGATTGGCATCGTTGGGGCCATGGCCGTAGAGGTCGAAACGCTCAAGGCCGCCATGGAAAAGGAAGGTGCCGTTAAGGCGATCGACGTTTGCGGCATGACTTTCTGTTCGGGCGTGCTCAAGGGCCAAGCCGTCGTGGTGGTTCAGTGCGGCGTCGGCATGGTGAATGCCGCAACTTGTACGCAAACGCTCGTTGGTCGCCTTGATTGCGACGCAATCATCAACACAGGCGTGGCCGGCTCGCTCGACGCG
Organism: Coriobacteriia bacterium; assembly: GCA_030537255.1. Taxonomy (GTDB): domain Bacteria; phylum Actinomycetota; class Coriobacteriia; order Coriobacteriales; family Eggerthellaceae; genus Anaerotardibacter. The sequence continues at coordinate 11,304 of JAUNOE010000039.1, read as the reverse complement.
GTCATCAACATCGGAGACATCGTGGTAGGAACTGACGCCGTAAACCATGTGATGGATGTTGCCAACTTGGGATACGAGCCTGGTCATACCCCCGATCTTGGCGTTCGGTTCTTCCCGACCGATGAGCCTTTGGCCGACATCATTTGTTCCGTGTCCGATCGGTTGGGAGTCGCCACGCATAGGGGCCGCATCGCATCGGGCGATCGCTTCGTGCGCGAAGCCGAAGACAAAGCGCGTATCGTCGAGCTTTTCGACGCCCTTTGCTGCGAGATGGAGGGCGCCGCAATCGCTCAGGTCTGCTGGCTGAACAAGGTCCCCTGTGCGCTCGTTCGCGCCATTTCTGACAAGGCGGACGGCAGTGCCTCTGTTGACTATCCCGCCTTCGAGGCCAAGGCTGCCCATGATTGCGCGGGCATTGTAATGGGGTTGCTTGAGCGAATGGGGCGGTAGTTGCCAGGCTGACCCCCTCTGTCGGCGGTGACCTGCGTGAGCGAGGCTCGCGCAAATTGGGCAAGAGCTACCAAGTGGGGCAAGGGCTACCCGGCTGATTCGTCTGGCACCCGGGGCTGTTTTCGAGCAAGAAAAGCCCGAGTGGAAAAGGCGTTAATTTGCTTTGTCGGAATAGGGCCGTCCATCTTGAGGCCGTGCTTCCGGTCGTATAATCAGGGGCGCAAAACTAAGGGTCCATACGAAAGGGACGCCTATGGAAGAAACAAGCACACGAAAGGCGGGCGCCACGTCCGCCTCAGCGGATACCGAACAGGTGAAGTCGGTCTGCATGGAGGCCGACGAGATCAAGCGCGCAACCGTTCGCATGGCTCATCAGGTCATCGAGCAGAATGGCGGCGTAGACAACGTGGTGGTGGTCGGCATCGTTTCTCGCGGAGACGTGCTGGCTTGCCGTTTGACCGACGCGATCGAACAGATCAAGAATGTCTGTCTGCCGCTCGGCCGTTTGGACATCAGCTTCTATCGTGACGACTACACCACCTACTTGGCTCCGCAGGTGGAGTCCACCGAAATCAACTTCAACATCGACGGCAAGGACGTCGTACTGGTCGATGACGTCCTGTTCACGGGCCGAACCATCCGCGCGGCACTTGATGCCCTGCGTGACATCGGGCGTCCCCGTAGCGTGCAGTTGGCCGTGTTGGTCGATCGCGGCCACCGTCAGCTGCCCATCCGCGCTGATTACGTGGGAAAGAACGTGCCCGCTTCCCGCGAGGAACAGGTCTCGGTCTTTCTTCGCGAGGTCGATGGCTCAGACGAAGTCCAGATTCGCACGCTCCCCGCAGGTGCGCGCATCGGCTCGGAGCCCGTGGGCTCCAAAGGAGGGAGCAACTAGATGGCTTTCAAGCACAAGCATCTTATCGATATCAACGAGTATTCCGCCGAAGACTTGATGACCATCCTCGAGACTGCCGACAGCTTCCGCGCGGTCAACGAGCGTCGCGTGAAGAAGGTTCCTACTCTGCGTGGCTTCACCGTGGTCAACATGTTTAACGAGCCTTCTACCCGCACCCGTTCGTCTTTTGAGCTAGCGGAGAAGCGCCTTTCGTGCGACACCTTGAACTTTGGTGGTTCCAGCACGTCCACCGTCAAGGGCGAAAGCCTTGACGACACCGTGGCAACCTTGTGCTCCTACAAGATCGACATGATCGTGGTTCGTGACAAGCATGCAGGCGTACCCCGCAAAGTTGCTGAAAAATCAGGCGTGCACGTGATCGACGCTGGTGATGGCAAGCATCAGCATCCCACCCAGGCATTGCTCGACCTCTACACCATCTGGAAGCACAAGGGCAGCTTCGAGGGACTGAAGGTCGGTATCATCGGCGACATCGGGCATTCGCGCGTGTGTGGATCCCTGATTCCTGCCCTAAAGAAGATGGGCGCGCATGTCACGCTGATCGCTCCCAACACGCTGCTTCCCGCACGTCCTGACGTGCTGGGCGCCGATACCGTGACCACCAAGCTCGATGAGGTGCTACCCGAACTCGACGTGGTGTACATGCTGCGTATCCAACGCGAACGCCTCGAAGGCGCCCCCTATCCCAGCTTGCGCGAATACAGCATGCTCTATGGTCTGAACCGTGAGCGCGAGCGCCTGATGAAGCCCGATGCCATCGTGTGTCATCCTGGCCCCATCAATCGCGGCGTCGAGCTCGACAGCTTCATGGCCGACCACCCCACCCATTCAGTCATTTTGGACCAGGTGTACTCCGGCGTGCTGGTGCGCATGGCCGTCTTGTACCTGCTGCTCGGAGGGAGCGAAGATGAAAACCCTGCTTAAGAACGTTCGCGCCATCGACCCCCAGGTGGGTCTTGACGGCATCGTTGACATCCTGATCGAAGACGGGGCCATCACCCAGGTAGCTCCCAGCATCGATGCGACCGCCGACGAGGTGCGCGACCTTACGGGCAAGGTCGTCATCCCTGGCTTGGTGGACATCCACGTGCACCTGCGTGAGCCTGGCTTCGAATACAAGGAAGACGTCGCTTCTGGTACGCGAGCTGCCGTTCATGGTGGCTTCACCGACATCTGTTGCATGGCAAACACGAAGCCCGTGGTGGATACGGCTGCACTGGTCGAGTTCGTGAAGGACCGTGCCGCTGCTGCTGACAACTGCCATGTGCACGTCGCTGGCGCCTGCACCCAGGGCCTTGCGGGCGAGACCCTGGCCGAGATGGGCGACATGGATGCCCATGGCGCCGTTGCCTTCACCGATGACGGTCGTGGTATTCAGGACGCAGGCATGATGCGCCGCGTCATGGACTACGCAGTTCAGTTTGGGCATCCCATCATGGATCACTGCCAGGACGAGTCTCTGGTTGATGCGGGCCAGGTGAACGAAGGCGTGGTGTCTACACGCTTGGGCATGCTTGGTTGGCCAGCAGCCGGCGAGGAGCTGCATATCTGTCGCGACATCGAGCTGGCTCGCCTGACGGGTGCTCACCTGCATATCCAGCATCTCACCTCGGCTCATGGTTTGGACATGGTCCGTGCCGCCAAGGCTGATGGCTCTACGGTGACCTGTGAGGTCACGCCTCATCATCTGTTCCTGACCGAAGACGCCATCGGCGACGAATACAACACCTACCTGAAGGTCAATCCGCCGCTGCGCACGGCCGAGGATGCCCAGGCGCTCATCGCGGGCGTCGTCGACGGTACGGTTGACTGCATCGTTACCGATCATGCCCCCCATGCCGATTACGAAAAGGCTCGCGAGTTCGAGCTGGCTCCTTTTGGCATGACCGGCATCGAGACCTCGCTTGGCGCAGTGCTCACCAATCTGGTGCGCCCGGGCGTCATTTCCTATGAGCGCATGGTCGAGCTCATGGCCGTGAATCCTCGCAAGATCATCGGAATCGCCCCGGTTTCGATCGAGGCAGGCTCAGCTGCCGACCTTACGGTGTTCGATCCCGAATTGAGCTGGACCGTGACCGAGGAGGGCTTCGAGTCCAAGGCGAAGAACTGTGGCTTCGTAGGCGCCGAGTTCACGGGGCGTGCCACTGACGTCTATGTTGGTGGTGTCGCCAAGATGCTCAATGGTGAGCTGGTAAAATAAGTAAAACCTGGTGGCGCCCCAACGTGGGCGCTCCCTTTTTTAAGGAGACTGGCGTTCCTGCGTGGGCGCCCTCGCAGAAAGGAAGAGTCCATGGGAGTCAATCTCAGCGGTCGTCATTTCCTGAAGTTGCTCGACTTCACCCCCGCCGAAATCACCTACCTGATCGATCTGGCGGAAAACTTCAAGGGCCTCAAGCGTACGGGAACCCCTCATGCGCATTTGGCCGGCAAGAACATCGTGCTCTTGTTCGAGAAGACTTCCACGCGTACTCGCTGCTCTTTCGAGGTCGCTGGTCGCGACCTGGGCATGGGCGTGGTATACCTGGATCCCGCTTCTTCCCAGATGGGCAAGAAGGAGTCCATCGAGGACACGGCTCGCGTGCTTGGTCGCATGTTCGATGGTATCGAGTACCGTGGCTATGGCCAGAATATCGTTGAGGAGTTGGCCGAAAACGCCGGTGTTCCTGTGTGGAATGGCCTGACCACCGAATTCCATCCCACCCAGATGATTGCCGACATGCTTACGTTGCGTGAGAAGTTTGGCTCTTTGAAGGGCCTGAAGCTCACCTTCATGGGTGATGCCCAGAACAACGTTGCGAATTCGCTCATGGTGGCCTGTGCCAAGCTCGGCGTCAACTTCTGCGCCTGCGGCCCCAAGGAGCAGATGCCCGAACCCCATTTGGTGGCAACCTGCCGCGAAATTGCCGCAGAGAACGACTGTGGCATCCTTCTGACCGAGGACGTCGCAGAGGGTGTCGCTGGTGCCAACGCCGTGTACACCGACATCTGGGTGTCCATGGGCGAGCCTGACGAAATCTGGGCCGAGCGCATCAGGCTGCTTGAGCCCTACCGCGTGACCGCAGACGTTATGGCCCAGGCCGCAGACGGTGCCATCTTCATGCACTGCCTGCCTTCGTATCACGACACCAAGACCACCGTTGGTGCCGACATCGCAGAGCGCTTTGGCATCGAGGAACTCGAATGCACCGACGAGGTCTTTGAATCCAAGCGTTCGGTGGTCTTCGACGAGGCGGAAAATCGCATGCATGCCATCAAGGCCATCATCTACGCAACCTTGAAGTAGCTCTATTCTTCGACTGCCTGGCTTTTGCGACGATCTTGGTCGTCGCTCAGGGCGGGACTAACGTTGTTGTCACCTTGGGAGAGGGTCGTTCTTGCGGACGGCCCTCTTCGTATAATGAGACGAAACAAGGCGGATAGCTGTGTCATACGGGTGGGAAGGGGCTTGCATGAGCCGGATATTCATCGTGGAAGACGACGAAGTCTTGTGCCAAGAGCTCGTCCGGGTGCTGGAAGTGCAGGGGTATGAGGCCCATGCCTGCCAGGACTTCGCTGCTGCGCCTGAAGAGGCTCTTGCGTGGGACCCTGACCTGATGATTGTTGATTTGTCCCTGCCCGGCGCCGACGGGCACGCCATCTGCCGCGGCGTTCGCAAGGAAAGCGCAGTGCCGCTCATCATCCTCACTTCTTCCACGAGCGAATTCGACGAAATCATGAGCTTGCGTCTGGGTGCTGATGACTTTCTGACCAAGCCCTACAGCCCCATGGTGCTGCTTGCTCACATTGAGCGAGCCCTCAGCCGCTCTGGCGCCAAGGACCCACAAGGCTTGAGTTATGCCGGTCTTGAGCTGGACGCACCTCGTTCTCGGGTTTCCTATTAGGGTTCAAGCGCCGATTTGTCACGCAACGAAATGCAAATTCTTGCCAGCTTGGTTCGCGCGCAGGGGGCGGTGGTTTCCCGCCAGGACCTGATGTTCGACCTGTGGCAGTCCGACCAGTTCGTGGATGACAACACGCTTACCGTGAACGTCAATCGTCTCAGGAGGGCGCTTTCTGACCTGGGCGTCCCCAGGGACTTCCTCAAGACCCATCGTGGCAGGGGGTACTCCTTGTGAGTGTGCGCGACTTCCTTGTGGCTCGAGCGCCCTATCTGATCTGTGGCCTGGCGGTGGCCCTGTGCTCTGCTTCGATTGCCTTCGCGTGCGGGGCGGGAAGGGATGCCTGCGTGCTTATTGCGGTCGTGGTCATCCTTTTAATGGCGTGCGTGATCGCTTTCGATGGGTGGCGCACGCTTTCGTTCTTTCGTGAGCTGGATGGTCTGATGGAGGGGGCCAAGGAGTCCCGTTTGGCCATGGCTCTTATGGACGAGCCTCGCCGTCCGGACCTGCTTTCTTGCTACGATGCCCTTGATCGCATGGCGCGTGCGGCTTCCTCCGAGGTGGGACGAAAGGAAGATGACGCCGAGGCATATCGTCGCTACGTCGAAGCTTGGACTCATGAGGTCAAGACGCCCCTGGCCGCCTCCCGCCTTTTGGCAAAGCATCTTGACGAAGGGGTGCGCTCTCAGATGGAAGGCGAGCTTGACCGTGCCGACTCCTTTGTTGACCAGGCACTTTGGTATGCGCGTTCCAACACCGTTTCGAGTGACTATTTCATCAGGCGCCTTGATTTGCGCGAAGTGGTGGCGGGGGTGTGCCGCGACAACGCTCGCTTCCTGATCGAGAGAGGTGTCGTGCCCCAGATTGAGGTTTCTCAAGGGACATGGGTCTACAGCGACGCAAAGTGGTTGGGTTTCATGGTTTCCCAGGCGGTGGTCAATGCGGCCAAGAGCGGTGCGACCCACCTTCGCTTCATTGTTCGCGAAAATGAGGCCGAGGGAGCAAGCAGCTTGTCGGGCAGTGGCTCCTGCGGGGCATCAGAGGACACCCTTGGTGATGCCGCTGCTCGGACCACGACGCTTGAAGTGATCGATGACGGTTGCGGCATTTCTCCGGAAGACCTTCCTCGCGTGTTCGATGCGGGCTTCACGGGCTCTCATGCTCGTACCAAGAAGTCTTCGACGGGCATGGGCTTGTTTCTCTGCGCCCGTATGGCCGACTGCCTGGGCCTGAGCTTGTCGCTTGCTTCGGAAGAAGGGGTGCGAACCCGTTTCATCCTTTCGTTTCCTCATGATGCCCGTCTGGTCGAATACGGCAAAGAGAAGCTGAGCTCGCGTTAGTAGGCGGTAATGGGCGTTTGCGGCCGTTAGTAGGCGTTAATGAATGTTTGTAGCCGCTTGTAGCTTGACGTTTGGCCAGGTCAGACACCTGTGCTTCTTCCTTACAGAAGCGTAAGGATACGGTAAGGCAAATCGATGGAAGCCACGAGCCGCGCTCCGTAGCCTTATGGATGAGGACAACAGACCCGATTATTCAAGGAGCGTCTCATGACCGAACACATCGTAACTGCGCAGGCGGGCCCCACTGCGGCTGCCCCTCTGCTGAGCCTGCGCCGCGTGGAAAAGACCTATGGCAGCAGGGGAGTGGTCACCAACGCCTTGCGTGGGGTGAGCTTTGACGTGGTGCGTGGCGAGTTCGTTGCGATCATGGGTCCCAGTGGCTCGGGCAAGTCGACCTTGCTGAACTGCGTGGCCACCATCGATGCGCCCACGGCGGGTCAGGTGCTGCTGGAAGGTGAGGACCTTTCTCGTCTTAAGGGTGGCTCCTTGGCGAAATTCCGCCGAGAGAAGCTGGGCTTCATCTTTCAGGATTCGAATCTCCTGGAGACGCTCACGGGCTTTGAGAACATCGCACTCGCCCTCAGCCTGAAGGGTACGAAGTCTTCTGCGGTAAAGTCTTTGGTCGACAGCGTTGCAAAGTCCCTTGACATCACGGACGTGCTGGGCAAGTTCCCGGGGCAGATGTCGGGTGGCCAGCAGCAGCGCGTTGCTGCGGCCCGAGCCGTTGTCGCCCATCCCTCGCTGGTGTTGGCGGACGAACCGACAGGTGCCTTGGACTCGCGCAATTCCACCGTGTTGCTGGAAACCTTGAGCCGCATGAATCGCGACCTGGGGGCAACTCTCATGATGGTCACTCATGATTCCTACGCCGCCTCCTATTCGAGTCGCGTGATCTTCATCAAGGACGGCGCCCTGTTTACCGAGATTCGCCGAGGAGATGCGGAGCGCAAGGAATACTACGAGCGCATCCTGGAAGTCGTCGCCTTCCTGGGAGGGGAGGTGACGGGGCATGCTTGCTAAGCTCGCATTTCGTAACGTGCGTCGCTCGGGACGCGACTTCGCGGTCTACTTCGTCACCTTGGTGCTGGGCGTTTGCGTGTTCTATGCCTTCAATTCCCTTTCCAGCCAAAGTGTCCTGTTCGACCTTCAGATGGCGGCCAGCGACAAAGCTTGGTATCTGGTTGACCGTATGATGGGGCTGTTTTCGGTGGCGGTTGCCCTGGTCTTGGGCTTTTTGGTGGTATATGCCAACAGCTATCTGATGAAGCGCCGCAAGAAGGAATTCGGTACCTACCTGCTCTTAGGCATGCGTCCGGGGCAGGTGAGTGCCATCGTTTTGATGGAGACCCTGATCGTGGGCCTGTTCGCGCTGGTGGTCGGCCTGTTTCTGGGTTTCCTTCTGTCGCAGGGCATGGCCTTCTTTTCTTCAAGTCTGCTTGGCTTGGTCATGAAGGAATACCACTTCGTATTCTCTTTGAGCGCCCTTCTGTTCACGGTGCTCGCATTTGCCCTGATGTTTGCGCTGGTGGCGGTACTGAACGTGATTCAGGTGCGTCGCTGCAAGTTGGTAAGCCTGTTTTCGGCGCGTCAGCAGCGAGAGGTGCCCAAACAGCGTAATGTCGTGGTTTCCGTGCTGGGGTTCGTGACTTCGCTGGTGGTGCTGGGTCTGGCGTATTTCGCCCTGAACGAAAACGGCCTGATCGAGATAGACCGGGAGTTTGTGGTGGCTACCGTGCTGATGATCGTGGGCACGGGACTGTTCTTCTGGAGCGTGGCTGGCATGGTCACAGGGGTGCTGCAGCGCTTTTCGGGCATCTATTGGCGGGGTTTGACGGCATTCACCTTCCGTCAGCTTTCGACCCGCTTCAATGGGGCCTGCGCAACGTTGAGCGTCGTGTGCGTGTTGCTGTTTCTGGCCTTGACCACCTTTTCTACGGGAGTTGGCCTGGCCTCCATGTTTACGGAGGGCGTCAAGGAGGGCACGCAGTTCGATGACACCATCACGCTGTATCCCTCGGATTATTCCGTGAAGGGAATCCCCGACGAGCTTAAGGATCCTATCGGCACCCTTGCTGCCGATAGCAAGAACTGGCAAGCCGTAGTTGGCTCGGCTGCCGCCCTGCATGTGTTTTCGACCGACATTGAGCTGGAATCGGTAGTGAACAAGCTTCCTGAAGGGGTGACCTCTGCGCAGGTTCTTGAGGGGATGCGCGGTTATTGTTTTCAGGCCGTGGGGGAATCCGAGTTCAATGAACTGCGTCGGCTGTGCGGTAGGGAGCCAATCTCGGTGGGCAGCACGGGTTATGCCGTGACGAATACCGTGGTGGGCATGCAGTCGATCGCCGATGCGATGGTCTCATCGGATGCCGAGCTCTCCCTTGGGGGCGTCAAGCTTCGTCCTGTTGCTGAGCCGGTGTCGCAGGGGCTCTCGGTTTCGGCAGTAGGTCAGGACAGCTGCGTTTTGGTGGTACCAGATTCGGTCGCCGCAAAGCTG
>JAUNOE010000039.1:0-2216 GCA_030537255.1 Coriobacteriia bacterium | reverse complement strand
TGGCCAAAGAGGGCTTCTCGCAAGGAGTAAAGGTGAACATCAAGTTCGCCGATCCAGATGTTTCTTCGGATCTGGTACAGAAGATGAATGACGAGATTGCCTATGGGTCCCAGGAATCCTACGGTGCCTACTGCCTGACGGCGGCTGAAATCAGCGAGCAGGCGGTGACGATCCGCTTCCTGGTCACGTATCTGGCCATCTACATCGGCTTTGTCTTGCTGATGGCCACGGCGGCCATCCTTTCCATCCAGCAGCTCTCCTCTGCGAGCGATTCCCAGATGCGCTATCGAACCTTGGCTCAGCTGGGCTGCGGAAAGAGGCGTCTGTTCGGCAGCTTGCGTACCCAGACCCTGGTGTACTTCCTGGCGCCATTGGGTTTGGCATGTTGTCACTGGGCTTGCGCTTTCAAGGTGCTTCAAAGCAATCTCTTCACCTTCATGGGTGCAATCAACTTGAGTCCCGTATTGCTGGCTGGGGCATTGGTGCTGGTGGTGTATGGCATCTATCTGCTGGTCTCCTATTACGGTAGTCGCAGCATCATCGTTCAGGCTACGGGCCTTTCTTTTTCTCAAAATAAGAGACGGCGTGTCGCTTAAAAGATATACTGAAGTCAGCGAAACGAGGAGAAGAGAGGAACCCCATGAAGTACCGCGCATTTCAGGACGAAGACGTCTCCTTATTTGGCATGGGCTGCATGCGTCTTCCCGTGATTGATGGCAAGGACGACAAAATCGACGAAGAGCAGGTTTGTCGAATGGTCGATTACGCTCTTGAGGCGGGCGTCAACTACTTTGATACCGCCTGGGGATACCACGGGGGCCAGTCTGAGCGAGCTATGGGACGTGCCCTTGCCCGTCACCCGCGAGAGTCCTTCAAGCTTGCCGACAAGTTTCCTGGCTATGATGCCGCCAACTGGGGCAAGGTTGCTGAAGTCTTTGAGGAACAGCTGCGTAAGTGTCAGGTGGATTACTTTGACTTCTATCTGTTCCACAACGTGTGTGAGGTCAACATCGATGCCTATCTGGATGACGAAACCTATGGCATTCATAGCTATCTGATGGAGCAGAAGCGCAAGGGGCGCATTAGGCATCTGGGCTTTTCCGTGCACGGAACCACCGAAACCACAAAGCGTTTCTTGGAAGCCTATGGCAAAGACATGGAGTTTGCCCAGGTCCAGCTGAACTATCTGGATTATGAGTTCCAAGACGCCAAGGCCAAGCTTGAGTTGTGCCAGGAGTACGGATTGCCTGTGATCTGCATGGAGCCCCTTCGTGGTGGCCGCTTGGCAAAGTTGAGTGCCAAGCAGGAAGGCATTCTGCGCGCACTGCGCCCCGAAGACAGTAACGTTGCCTGGGCCTTGAACTACCTGGCATCTCAGCCTGCGGTGCTTACCATTCTCTGCGGCAGCTCTTCTTTCGAACAGGCTCGTGAAAATATTGCCGTGCTGTCGGATGGCAAGGATTTGGGCCCAGCTGAGTTTGAGGCCTTGGAACAGGTTGCTGCCGACATGCTGACTGGCGAGGTTTCTCCTTGTACGGGTTGCCGCTATTGTGTTGACCATTGCCCTCAGGGCATCGACATTCCGCGCATGCTGGAGCTCTACTCCGAGCACAAGTTTACGGGTGGCGGCTTCTTGGCCCCCTTTGCCGTTTCGGCCACGCCCGAAGGCCAGAGACCTCAGGACTGCCTGCAGTGTGGTGCCTGTTCGGCCGTGTGTCCCCAGAGCATTGATATTCCTGCTGAGCTGGAAAAGTTTTCCGAACTTTTGGGCTAGTGCACAGTCTCCAAGGTTTGGACTTCCTGGTTTTGCACCGTTACCTGCGCCTTGCGAATCCCGATGCAGGCTTGGTCTGGGCCACCTTGGCTTTTCAGCTTGCTTTCAAATATGGGGCATAGCATTCCCGTGGTGGCCTTGGAGGGGTCAAGCAACAAAGGTCTGGCTCTGGGGAAGGTCGCAAGGCTGCGTGCGTTCTAGACTCGCAGTGGTGCGTCCTTGCTTTGGAGCTGGGCTTTTTTGCATGGCTTCCCGGAGGACCGCCCGTCTTGTAAGCAGGAGGAAACGGAGGCCAAGACGTGCCAGGCGCGAAACGGATGCTATGGCTTGATATCGCGAAGGGTTTTGCCATCAGCTGCGTGGTGCTGGGCCACTGTTTGAGTGACACTACTGCACTGCACGACTGGGTCTATTCTTTCCATATGCCGCTCTTCTTTGCCCT
>JAUNOE010000038.1 GCA_030537255.1 Coriobacteriia bacterium | reverse complement strand
CAGTCGCAGTCGCAGTCGCAATCGCAGCAGTAGCTGCGACGGTCCGCTCCTTGGCTGCATTGGCGACAGGGAGGCAACCAGCCTGTTGGTGCCCGCATCCGTTCTCGAGGATCCTTGTCGTGTTCCGTCCTGTGTCAGAATCGTGCTATCTGTTCAAGTGGCCAGGCCGAATCACCCTCGCCTGAAGCCCGAGAACGAAACAGCCGCCTTCGATGGAGAGGGCGGCTGTTTTTGTCGTTAAGGGGTATGGTTTTGAGCGGTTTGTGGTGGTTTGAATTTGCGCAGCAGGTCGCGGAGGTGACTAAGGTGGTCGGCTTATTCCAGATAAGCGCCAGTCTGACGGTTCCACAGATGAGCATATTCGCCGCCCTTTTCAATCAGTTCGGCATGAGGTCCGTCCTCTGCCACCTGGCCGTCATGCAGCACAACGATGCGATCGAGGCTTGCAACGGTAGAAAGGCGGTGGGCAACTACGATGGCGGTGCGACCCTCCATAAGCTTGCCAAGGGCATCCTGTACGAGTTTTTCGCTTTCCGAGTCCAGCGCGCTCGTGGCTTCGTCCAGAACCAATACGGGGCAGTCGGCTAGCATGGCTCGCGCGATGGCTATGCGTTGGCGTTGTCCACCTGAAAGCTTTACGCCTCGTTCGCCGGTGATGGTCTGGAAGCCCTGAGGCAGGCGTTCGATGAACTCAAGGGCGTTAGCCTGGCGAGCCGCTTCGCGGATTTCTTCCATGGTGGCATCGGGCCTGCCGTAGGCGATGTTTTCGGCGATACTGCGGTGGAACAAAAGGGCTTCCTGGGGCACGTAGGCAATCTGTCTGCGCAGGCTCTGCTGGGTGGTATCGGCAACGTTTTGACCATCAACTAAAATCTGGCCTTCTTGAATGTCGGAGAGGCGTAGGAGCAGTTTTGTCAGAGTCGTCTTGCCAGCTCCGCTCATGCCGACCAGTCCGACGCGCTGGCCTGCGGGAATGTGCAGGTTGAAGTCATCGAAGACGCGGGTGGTTGCGTTCCCGTCGGTGTAGTAGAAGCCGATGTCTTTGAAGTCGATATCGCCCTTGGTGACTTTCAGGGGCTGGGCGGCGGGCTTGTCGGCGACCAGGCGGGGTTCGTCCAGGACGCGTGTCATGCCCGAGGCGTCACCGAAGGCGCGGTTGAAACGCTGCAAGCCGTTGTTGATGAAGTTGAACTGATTGGTAATGGTGTAGGTGTAAGTGAACATCAAGACCAGCGTGCCTGGCGTGATGCCGAACCAGGCATTGCCGCCCGCGATGAATATGGCCACAACGCTCATGATGATTACCGTGATGCATGCGGTGATGATGCCGCGGGTCAGCGAGGCCCACATGCGCTTGGAGTCGCGCAGGACCACTTCCTTGTTGGCGGCATCAAATAGCCCGCGCTCGTAGTCTTCGCGTCCGTAGGTTTTGACCGCAAGGATGTTGGCGACGGAGTCGGAGAGCTCGCCCGATAGGTTGTTCTGCGCGCCTGCTGCCTGTTCGTTCAGCGACAAGATGCGCTTATACATGTAATACGAAATGCTGGCATATAGAACAAGAAGTACCATCAAGATGCCAACATACAAAGGGACGCGGGGTGCCAAGATGCCGCAGGTGAACACGATGGAGCAGAACACTGGCATGAAGGGGAAGTTGATTGTTTCGATCAGCTGGTTGTAGGCGCTCATGAATTTTGAGGTCTGACTGACCAGCGTGCCGCCGAAGCGGTTGGAATGAAAGCTCATCGACTGGTTGCACAATGCGTCGAAGCTCATGGTGGCCAAATCGTAGCTGGCGGCAATCTCGAGCTTGTACAAGGTGTAGTCCTGCAGCTTGCTTGCCGCTTGACCCAATACGTTGATTACGATGAGCGCAATGACGTAGGGGCCGTAGGCCTCAAACACTTGGTCGGCCGCAACGGGCTCGGCGCTCACCTTGTCCACGATCAGGCTCATGACGAAGGGGTTCCCGTAGGTTAGTAGCGCAACGAAGGCGAAGGTGCAAAACATCAGGCCGAAGAAGTAGCCTCGATGGTTCTTCGTTACCTGCCAGTAGTAGTGCAGTGTGCGGCGGGTGGTTGATTGAGTCTTTGTCACGTCGTTCCTATTCGTAGGAGATGGTCAGCGTAGGGGAGCTGGGTGCCTTGTCGTCCGAGTAGGCGCTGACGCCGCACTCGACATAGACATACTGGCCCTTGTCCAGGGTGACGCTGCCATTCGCCTTGGTCGTGGGCTTACAGGAATGGGGGATGTAGCGTACGGCATCATCGAAGGGTTCGTCCATGACGTAGACGTTCCAGCTAAGCTTCGGGGAGCTTGCCTTGAAGGCGTAGGTGCCGCCCTTCTTGCAGACGAAGGTGGTGAATCCGCGGTTCTCGAATCCATCGGCGGGGCTCACCTTAATGGGGGGGCCGTCGAGGATGGTGAAGTCGTCGCTGTCGGTCTTGCTGCCGTAGGCCTGGGGCTTGGCGCTTGAGCTTGCCTGGCTGGAGGAATCGGCGGGGGAGTTGCCGGACGTACTTGCGTTGCCAGATCCGGTGCTCGATGAGCTTCCAGAGCCAGCTGTGCTGTCGGAGTTGTTCGGGTTGGCGGCCTGGGAGGAACTTGCGTCGCCCTTGGCCTTGTCAGAGGAATTGCCGGAAGTGGTGCTGGGGGATTCTGACTGCTGGCCGTTTTCCGTTTTGCTTGCAGATGAAGCATCGTTCGAAGGAGTCCCGTTCGAGCATCCTGCAAGGACGAAGACTGACAGTGACAGGCAGAGCGCCAGGCTGGCTGCAAGGTGCTTATTCATGACGACCCCTTTCAGAGATTGTTAGCCACCTCAAGCATAGACCTTTGCAGCAGGTACGGTGGGTATTGGGCTGGCCGGGCGTGGTTTTGAAGCTGGTCTGACTTGGGCTAGGGGCGTACCATTGATGCATTCAATCAAGCGGAGAAGACGGATGGGAATCCCATGAAAAGCATCGAAGTTGCAGCAGCCATCATTCAAGAAAACGGTCGCATTCTGGCAACCCAGCGTGGCTATGGCAACTATGAGGGCTATTGGGAGTTTCCCGGTGGCAAGCTGGAGCCCGGAGAAAGCGGAGAGCAGGCTGTTGTTCGGGAGCTTGAAGAGGAGATGGGTGCTGAGGTGGCTGTCGACCGTCATGTCATTTCGGTCGAATATGACTACCCCGAGTTTCATTTGCTCATGCACTGCTATCTCTGCCATGTCGTCCAGGGTGAACTGAAGTTGCTTGAGCATCATGCTGCAAAGTGGCTTGCGGCTGATCAGCTTGATTCGGTTAAGTGGCTTGGTGCCGATATTGAGGTTCTTGAGGCAATCAAGGAACAAGGCATCGTCGGCTAAATGCTAATCGGCGTTTTCCGGAAAATTGACTTGCTCCCAGATGACATGCCCCTGCTTCTTGCCCCCAACGAGCCTATGCTTGATATGGAAGGTTTCAGGTGCTTCGAGGCCGATGATCGCCAAGGGCGCTGAAAGAATGGTGCTCATGGGCCTGAGGTACTGAACGTAGTCTTCGAAGGTTCCAATCGCATTATCGAACCCACCTGCGGCCTTCATGTCTTCGGTGGCGCAAATGATGATGCCGCCACTTGTCTGAAGGGCTTTATCCACATGGTTTAGCTCGCTTGCCAGGGTGGGTTTGATGAGGTTCCAGGAGATGTCCGAACGGTGGTTGAACGCCACTTCGACCGACAGGTTGTTCTTGGCGAAGTCGAGCCTCCAAGTTCCCTTTGCCTGTGCTGCATATTCGGGGTCAGCAAAGATATAGCTTTCGGCCGCCCATCCTCGCTCTTCCATTTCGACCTTAATCAGTCGGTTGATTGCCTCTGAGATGGACTTTGCCTTTCTTGAGGAGCCTTCGAACTTGTGGGCAATCATTTCATCGCTGATGGAATCGAGGCAATCAAGCAGTTCGGACCATTCGTAGGCGTATTCTTCAAGAGAGGAGAAAAGATAGCCTGCGTGACGGTAGCTGTGGATACGGTATTTCATCGGTGACCTCCTGGTTTTTTGTTGCAACTCTATCAGTTTTGCGTCGTGCATGTACACGTGGGTCTGTTTTGGTGCACAGGCGATAAGCTGCATAAGAGACAATTCGTGTAGGTCCTTGCGGCAATGACGCCTTGACGATTGCTATTCGATCTGGGATCCTCTTACGTTGGTAGAGAGTTCGGGCGTAATGACCGCGCCCTATTAAGGAGTATTGGTGTCTTCATCGATTAGGGTTGCAGAGATGTTTGCGGGTGTTGGTGGTTTTCGCCTTGGCCTCGAGGGCTACCACAGTCCTGATCGTCCTGAATTTGACTTGCCTGCTGCGGGTCCCTTTGAAACCGTTTGGGCTAACCAATGGGAGCCCAATGGTAGCGAGGCAAGGCAGTTCGCTTGGCGTTGCTACGAATCTCGGTTTGGTGTCGGCTCGTGTGTCAACGAAGACATTAACGCCGTGATGGAGCAAGCCTGGGCGGGCGAGCGTGACATTCCCGATTTCGATCTTCTGGTCGGTGGCTTTCCCTGCCAGGATTACTCGGTGGCAAAGCCGTTGTCCCGTTCGGGTGGCATCGAAGGCAAAAAGGGAGTCTTGTGGTGGGACATCTACAGCATGCTCGAGTTCAAGAAGCCCAAGTACGTGTTGCTTGAAAACGTGGACAGGTTGCTTAAAAGCCCCGTCAAACAGCGCGGTCGCGACTTCGCCATCATTCTCTCTTGCCTTAATCAGGAAGGCTACTCGGTTGAGTGGCGCGTCATCAATGCCGCTGATTACGGCATGCCTCAGAAGCGCCGACGTGTCTATCTGTTTGCCACTAGGGACGCTGAGCCTTGGAACCTCGAGGAAGTCGCCACTTGTTCGGGCGTGCTTGCGTCCGCATTTCCCGTCCTCGAGGAATGGACGGACGAGGGTTGGGTCGATGTCTCGGTAGAGCCCCACGTGGTCTCTCAAGGATTCGGCATGGGCTTCAAGAAGTCGCCTTTTGAAAACACGGGAACGATGCAGGGCGGCCAGGTGTTCACCTGCAAGACGAAGCCCCGCTACGATGGTCCCTGGATGACCCTGGGCGACATCGTCGTTTCCGATTCCGAAGTTCCCGCCCAGTTCTTCATCGACGAGGCCGACCTTCCCAAATGGGAGTATCAGCGTGCTGCGAAGAAAGAACCGAGGAAGACCGCTGCAGGTTTCGAATATGTGTACTCGGAAGGTGCCATGGCCTGGCCTGACCCCCTCGACAAGCCTGCCCGCACCATCCTTACGGGAGAGGGAGGGAAGGCCGCAAACCGCATGAAGCATGCCGTGAGGGGTGATTCGGGGCGCTTCCGCAGGCTTGTTCCGGACGAGCTTGACCAGATTCAGATGTTTCCCAAGGGGTGGACTGAGGGCATGAGCGACGGTCATCGCGCCTTTTGCATGGGAAATGCGCTCGTCGTGGGAATCCCTTACCGGATTGGCAAGGAGCTTGCCTCCCGTTTGCGATAAGCCTTCGTCCCTGCTTTCTCCGTGGTCGATGGGGCTGATTGGGAGCTTTAGGGAAACAAGGTGGCATGCGGCTGCTTTGTACTGAGGTAGGAAACCAAGCGAAAGACAGAGGTCTTTCTTGTCGAAAGGAGCCTTTATGGCAGACGTCGATCCCAATCAGCAGACGGGCTATCAGCAGTTCGCCTACCAGCAACAGCCCCAACAGCAGCCTCAGCAGCCTTATCAGGGCCAGCCTGTCTACCAGCAGCCCTATCAGCCCGCTCCTGTGCCTGGCATGGCGTTGTCGGGTGCCCAGAAGGCTGCCTGGTTCTTCATTGGCATGTTCGTAGGTATCGCCGGCATCCTGGTTGCCAGCATGGCCAACATGGACAAGCCCTATCGTAGCGATTGCACCAAGTGGGCTGCCATCGGCTGCTTCTTCTGGCTCGTCGTCATGTGCCTGTTCATGTTCGGTGGCTGCACTGCCGCTCTCTTCAGTGCAGGCTACGACATGTACTAATCGGACGATATGTCCCTTGCTTGCTGCGGCTGACCACTGAGGCCTGCCCGCTCTCTGCTTCAAGGCGAATGCCCCGACGCATCTGGTTGTGCGTCGGGGCATTCTCG
Organism: Coriobacteriia bacterium; assembly: GCA_030537255.1. GTDB lineage: Bacteria > Actinomycetota > Coriobacteriia > Coriobacteriales > Eggerthellaceae > Anaerotardibacter. The sequence goes on along the minus strand of JAUNOE010000038.1, from coordinate 8,115 downwards.
CTTATCGGGGTTTATTCCAGGGGCAGGCTTGATGTTCGATCCGTCTCGCCCACTGTGTTTCTACTTGTACGAATAGAAGCCCTCTCCGGCATTGATGCCGGTCTTTCCTGCGTCGATGTACTCCTTGAGTTTGGTGGCAATGCGGTTATGTAACGAGCCAGGCTCAGCGGCATCGGGGTAGTTCATGCAGATATTGTATGCGGTGGTCAGGCCAACCACGTCTAGGATGGCGAAGGGGCCTGCGGGGGCGCCCGTTGCCAGCTTCCAGGTCTTGTCGATGGTTTCGACGTCAGCAACTTCGTCTGTCCAGAGCTGTTCTGCGGCGGAAAGGAAAGGCACCAAAAGCGAGTTCAGGATGTAGCCAGGCTGCTCCTTGAGTACCTTCAGCGGAATCATGCCGATGGCTTCGGCAAATGCGACTACTTTGTCAAACGCCGCCTGGTCAGTCTGGGCGTGCCCCATGACTTCTGCGGTGTTGCCGCGCCAGATGCTGTTGGCAAAGTGTAGTGCTAGGAACTTTTCGGGTCGTCCCGTGGAAGCAGCAAGTTGGCTTGGCAGCAGGGTTGAGGAATTGGTGGCGATGATGGTCTTTTCGGGCAGCAGGGGAGCAGCCTTTTCGTAGAACTCGATCTTTTGCTGAGGGTTTTCCGCCAGCGCTTCGATAACTAGGTCTGCGTCGGCCAGAGCCTGGCCCAAGTCAAGCTCGTATTTCAAGTTTTGGAAGGCGGCTTCGGCATTTGCCAGCTTCTGATCCAGGTTGAATTTGGCGGGATCGGTTTCGTTGAAGACCAGGCCGCGAGAAACAGGCTTGGTGGGATCTGCCTTAGCTGCGGTGAGCTCAGCTAGGTAGACCTGGTGCAGGCGGGCGAATTTGGGCTTGGCACGTTCGATGGATGCCTCGCTGCGCAGCCATACGGTCACATTGAATCCAGCGTAGGCTGTTTGGTAGGCAATCTGGCTACCCAGCACGCCTCCGCCAATGATGGTCACGTTCTTGATGTTCATGGCAACCTCCTGGGGTTCCTGCGATTGTGAAAGGTGGTGCGACTGACGCACTGGGCATTGACCGCCTCTCTGGTGGAATCTGCCTTGGTTTGCGGCGCCGGCGGGGCTTGTGCGTGCATGCCTGGGCCCCTTTGTGGTTCCAGAGCTGTGTCAGGGCAACCCTTTCACGCGGACATGAAGTTCTCTTAAGTGTAGAAAATCAATTGTTACCAATGCGGTAACAATTCCAGGCGGGAGTATCTGCGGACAAACGGCAGAGTGGCTGCTTTGAAGGACTCGAAGCCAGCTCGGCTGCGCATCCGGGCTGGCTTCAGGAGCTACTGTCCTCGGTAGGATCGAATTTTACGGGAGAGTTCGGTAAGTTCTTCGGGGCTGAGTTCTTCCAGGTGTTCAAGTTTGTCAAAGGCTGCTTCGAAGGAATCCCTTTGACGGCGCTTGAGGGATTCGGTGCAATAGCTCACCACGACACCCGTGATCAACGCGATATAGAAGATGCTCACAATGCTCAGGATCACGGTCACGATGCGTGCTATGGGGCCACCTGCGACTACGTCGCCAAAGCCGATGGTCGACACTGCCTGGAAGCTGAACCACATGCCATCGGTAAGGGAGTTTGCGACAGGGTCGGAGAGCCATACGGCGATCGAGCAAAGTATGAACACGATGACGAACAGGCAGGTCATGGGGCCGGCTCCAGCGGCGCGAAGCACCTTTCCCATCAGTTGGATCTTATGCATTGTTTACTCCTGGTTGGTTTTGTGGCTGGGGATCTTTGTGGTCTTGGTGTTCTTGGTGTACGCAATCGAGTTTGGGAGAGGAAGGGCGTAGCCAATCAACGCCGCCACGAGCATGACGATGGCGCCCTTCAGCGGGAAGCACATAATAAGGAGAAGCGACGCCATCAGGGGTTGACGCATAACGGAGCCCATTAGGGCTGCTGTGGATGCTGCGACGCAGAATGCGGGGTCGGCCCCGGTGATAAGTGCAAGGCTGAAGCCTAGGCTGATGCCGCAGAAGATGAGGGGGAAGAAGTGCCCTCCCCTCCATCCAAAGTTGATGCAGAGGGGAGTGAGTACCGCCTTGAGGAATGCGGTGGCAAGCAGGCTCAGGGCAGGAATGGTCCAGTAGCTGTTTTGGAGCAAGGTCGATTGGTGCTCTCCTGCGAACAGAACATAGGGGAAGACCATTGCGGTAAGGCCCAGTGCCAAGCCTGCGATCAGAGCCCTGAGGACGGGATAATTCTCCATCCTCTTTCCAAGGTGGCGCGTTGCGGTGTTGGAGGCGTGAAAGGCCCATCCGCACAGGGTGCCGAGCAGCACTAAAGGTATGAAGAAGGCGAGTTCCCTTGTTCCGATGGCGCTTGCATCGAAGCGAGGAAGTCCTGCCGCACCGCCGAAAATGCTGCCCAGCAGGATGAAGCTGCCTAGGGCGCCAACAATGGCAACGCAGTAGACGATTGTCTTCTGGGTGCGGGGAAGGCTGATCTCTCCGTCGTGTTCCCCTCGGCCGTCGGCTGAGCCAGAAAGGGGCGCGACGAATCCGTAGAGCGGAGCGGTGAACAGTGCGGTCAATGCAGCCTGCGTTCCCATCAAGGTCAGCTCACGGAATTCCGAGCCAAAGCGTCTCATACGGTCGCCTACCCATGAGCATAGACCCGCAATGACGCCGGTGAGCCCGGCTTCTGGGCCAACGCTGGCGCCGAACAAAAGGGGAAGCAGTGCGGCAACGGAGCGCTTCCCCAAGTGGTCGTAGGGGTAGCGTCCATTCTTCTTTACGGTGGCCATCACCTCGGTCAGTTCTTCGGGGGCAAAGCCTATCTTCTTTTCGTAAAGGCCGATGATCAATCCTCCCAGCAAGCATACGGCTAAGGGGAAGGGGATAAAGCCGAAGGGTCCTTCGGCCAAGCCTGGGACAAAGGCGTCGGCAAAGCGTCCTGCGATGCGGGGAAGCGTTTCCCATACAAAGCCCAGACCTGCGTCCATCAGGCAGAAAAAGGCCCAGACGAAGGCGCCGGCGGCAGAACCCGTGACAAGGGTGCATGCCAGAAACAGGATGCGGTTGGCAGGTTTGGTGAAGCGCCCCACGGAGTCTCCAAGTTCTTGGTCGGGATTGACCCGCACATTGTACCGCCTTGGCTAGCCGCCCCCTTGTCCTCTTGGTTAAAAGAAGAGCTCCTGCTTGAGGCTGATGCTCAAGCAGGAGCTTGCGGATTTTGGCTTGCTGCCCCTTTGCTGCTACAGCGAAAGGAATAGTTCGTGCAGGCTGGTGTCGGGGTCGAGCTCGGGATGAAAGGCGACTGCTATCTGTTTGCCCTGGCGAACGGCGACCGGAGTTCCGTCGTATTCGACCAGGGTTTCCACGCCGGACCCTATTTGCGTAATCTTGGGCGCGCGAATGAAAGTCAGGGGAACTTCGTCTTCGCGTCCCGCAAGTGGGGCATGAGCATGGAAGCTGCCCAGCTGTCGGCCATAGGCATTGCGTTCCACCGTGACGTCAAGCGTGCCTAAGCCCTTGACGGCGAGACGCTTTTCGGCTGCTGTTGGGTCGAGGTGCGCAAGGTCGCCTGTACCCTGGACGGACTTTGCCAGCAGGATGAGGCCTGCGCAAGTTGCGAGTACGGGAAGACCAGTTTCGATGCGGCTCTTCAGCTCGTCGAACATACCTAGTTCGCGAAGGAGCTTCGCCTGGGTGGTCGACTCGCCGCCGGGAAGGACCAGGCCATCAAATTCTTGCTCAAGGTCAGCGGCCTGTCTGAGTTCGACCACGTTGGCGCCCAGCTGGCGAAGGCGGGCTTCATGTTCGGCGAAGGCGCCCTGGACGGCTAGTACGGCGATGGTGCGGGCCATTACTTGCCACGCTCCGCCATGAGCAGCTCAATCTCGCTTTCGTTGATGCCCACCATGGCTTCGCCCAGATCCTCGGACAGCTCAGCAATCAGCTTGGCGTCGGTGTAGTTGGCGACGGCCTTGACGATGGCCTGGGCACGCTTTGCGGGGTTGCCGGACTTGAAGATGCCGGAGCCAACGAAGACGCCCTCGGCGCCCAGCTGCATCATCAGCGCTGCGTCGGCGGGAGTTGCCACACCGCCAGCTGCGAAGTTGACCACGGGAAGCTTGCCATTTTCGTGAACGTACTTGATCAGCTCGTAGGGGACGGCCAGCTGCTTGGCTTCTTCGAAGAGTTCGTCCTCGCGCAGCGAGACGACCTTGCGAATCTGGCTCTGGATCAGACGAATGTGGCTGACGGCCTGGACCACGTCGCCGGTGCCAGGTTCGCCCTTGGTGCGGATCATGGAAGCGCCTTCGGCGATGCGGCGAAGGGCTTCGCCGAGGTCACGGGCGCCGCAAACGAAGGGCACGTCGAACTGAGTCTTGTCGATGTGATAGATGTTGTCGGCAGGGGAAAGAACCTCGGATTCGTCGATGTAGTCGATTTCGATGGCCTGCAGGATTTGGGCTTCGACCAGGTGGCCGATGCGAACCTTTGCCATGACAGGGATGCTCACTGCTTCCTGGATGCCCTTGATCATCTTGGGGTCGGACATGCGGGAAACGCCGCCAGCGGCGCGGATGTCGGCGGGGATGCGCTCCAGGGCCATTACGGCGCAAGCGCCAGCCTCCTCCGCGATGCGTGCCTGCTCGGGGGTCGTGACGTCCATGATGACGCCGCCCTTGAGCATCTGGGCGAGCTGCTTGTTCAGTTCGTAGCGCTCGGACATGGGATTTCCTTTCGATTGCCGGGATGCCGAGGTTCTTTGCTGGGCCCCGGTGCATCCTCATGTCAGGTGATGGAAAGACAGTAATCGCATCCTGGTATCAACGAAATAGCCAAAACAGTGCTATTTGATAGAGCCAGTTGGTACTATTTTGACCTGTTACTACTAGATCCGAATAAGACCAGAGGGTGGTTTCGTGCTCCAGTACAACTTGGAACAGCGCAAGGGTTCGAGCCTTTACGGGGAGCTGGTCCGTCTGATGCGTGCCGACATCGCCTCGGGAAAGATTTCTGCCGACGAGCACCTTCCCTCCAAGAGGGACTTTGCGCGATCGCTTGGCGTCAGCGTGATTACCGTTGAGCACGCCTATCAACAACTGATTGCCGAGGGTTATGTTCGGGCGGTCGAGCGCAAGGGCTATTTTGCGAATGACATCGGCTCCTTCGTGCCCTCGCAGATTTATTCGAGGCAATCTGGCCAAGGCATCGCTGGCGCCTCGGCGCCTGTGGGTTCGGACGTCGCCACTTCTTCTATTCCTGGCCTTGCCTCTAGTGCGTGGTTCCCGTCAGGCCTTCGTTGCTCGTCGGGACGCGAATCCACCGAGGGTCCTGCATGCGAGTCCTACCGGTATGACCTGACGGGAGGCGTCGCGCCGGGTTCGTTTCCTCGTCGCGCCTGGGCTCGTCTTCTGCGTGACGTGGTCGAAGACGCTTCTGACGAAGTGCTGCTCAAGGCCGCTCCTGCTACGGGCGTCCGTGAGCTCAAGGAGGAAATAGCCCGCCACGTCGCTCGTTTTAGAGGCATGGAGGTGCATCCCAGCCAAGTGGTGGTGGGCGCGGGATCCCAGGTGTTCTATGCCTTGCTGTCTCAGCTGCTGGGCCCCTTGGGTTCGTTCGCCGTGGAGGATCCGGGCTATTCCACCTTGGCCCAGGCCTATCGGGCTCAGGGCCTGGAGGTGCAGCTGATTCCCATCGACGGAGGCGGCATCGACGTTGCCTCCCTGCGTGCCTCGGGTGCTTCAATTGCACATGTCATGCCATCTCATCATTTTCCCACGGGCGTGGTGATGCCGATTTCCCGTCGCTATGAACTGCTGGGCTGGGCATCGGAATCTCCCGATCGCTACATAATTGAAGATGACTATGACTGCGAGTTTCGTCACCAGGGCCACCCCATTCCGGCGCTGCAGGGAATCGATGCGGGAGAGCGAGTCATCTACCTCAACACTTTTGCCCGCAGCCTGGCTCCAAGCCTGCGTTTAGGCTATATGGTGCTACCGCCGCACTTGATGCGGCGTTTCGAGAGGGTCCTGGGCTTCTATTCTTCGTCGGTGTCCACGGTGGAACAGCTCGTTCTGGCGCGCTTCATGTCTCAGGGTCACTTCGATACGCATGTGAACCGTATGCGACGCAGGTATCGCGAGGTGCGCGACGCGGCACTATCGGTGGTGGACGAAGCGGGTTTGGTGGTGTCGGGCAAGGACGCCGGGCTGCATTTCGTGCTAGACTGCGGCACTCGTCTGGATGAGGCGCGCCTGGTTGCCCGTCTCAGCGAGCAGGGCGTCAAAGTCCGAACCATGGGGGAATATCGTCACGGCGCCACCCGAGCATCAGACAACACGCAGTTGGTGGTTTGCTATTCGGGCTTAGATGCCGTCGATTCTTCGGCTGCCATGCGCTTGGTGTGCGGTGAGATCGCGGCGGTGCGTGCATAAGTTTTCCTTGCATCGCCTCGTGTGGCTTCGTATACTGCAAAGGCTGTTTTATTTCACATGCTTGGTGGATTCATGAGCGCCAGTGGCCCAAAAGTGGGTTGCGCACATGAAGGTGAAGCCAGGCAGAGGATCAACGAATGGAGAAACTAATGGCTAAGATTAACCTGAAGGTCCTGCTCGACGCAGGCTGCCACTTCGGTCACCAGACTCGTCGCTGGAACCCCAAGATGAAGCAGTTCATCTTTGGCAAGCGCGGCGACATCTACATCATCGACCTCAAGGAGACCCTCTACGGTCTCGACTCCGCCTACACTGCTGTAAACAAGATCGCTGCTCAGGGTGGCACCGTCCTGTTCGTCGGCACCAAGAAGCAGGCTCAGGAGTCCGTTGCTGAGGCTGCCAACAAGTGCGGCATGCCCTACGTCAACTCCCGTTGGCTCGGCGGCATGATGACCAACTTCGTCACCATCCGTTCTCGCGTCAAGCGCATGGAAGAGCTTGAGGCTATGGAGCAGGACGGCCGCATGGAGAAGCTCCCCAAGAAGGAGCAGATCCTGCTTAAGAAGGAGCTCGCCAAGCTGCAGACCAACCTCAACGGCATCCGCAACATGACCCGCACTCCCGATGCAATCTTCGTGATTGACACCAACAAGGAGCACGGCGCCATCGCTGAGGCAAAGCGTCTGAACATCCCCGTCATCGGCACCCTGGACACCAACTGCGATCCCGACGACGTCGATTTCGGCATCCCCGCAAACGACGACGCCATCCGCTCCGTCCGTCTGCTCTGCGACTTCGTTGCTGACGCAATTGTCGCTGGCACCGGTGCTCCCGTCACCGCTGAGGAAATGGCTGCTCCCGCTGAGGAAGCCGCAACCGAAGCTGCAGCTGAGTAGCTCGTAACTGGGTAACCCCAACCTTTAGTTGACAATGCCGACGGCTCTCTTGGGGCCGTCGCCACTTCCCATTAAAAGAAAGGAGCCCCAATGGCTCAGATTACCGCCGCTATGGTCAAGGAACTGCGTGAGATGACGGGCGCTGGCATGATGGAGTGCAAGAAGGCCCTGACCGAGGCTGACGGCAGCCTCGAGGCCGCTGTCGACGTCCTGCGCACCCGTGGCCTTGCTGCTGTTGCCAAGAAGGCTGGCCGCGCCACCAACGAAGGCTATGTCATGGCCATCACCAACGACGAGGCCAACGCTGGCGTCATCGTCGAGCTCAAGTGCGAGACCGACTTCGTTTCTGGTAACGAGAAGTTCCGTGCTTACGTTGCCAAGGTCGCTTCCGCCGTCATGGCTTCTAAGACCACTGACGTCGAGGCTCTGAAGGCCGTCGAGGTCGAGGGCGAGACCGTCGAGGCAATCCTGACCGACTGCATCCACGTGATGGGCGAGAACACCGAGCTTTCTCGTGTCGCTTACCTCGAGGCTCCCGCTGTTGCTTCCTACATTCACGGTGCAGGCAAGATCGGCGTTCTGGTCGAGTTTGACGTCGATGGCATCGACGCAAGCTCCGAAGAGTTCAAGCAGTGCGGCAAGGACGTCGCAATGCAGGTTGCCGCCATCGCTCCTATCGCTTGCAACCGCGAGGATGTTGATCCCGCCGTCGTCGAGCACGAGATGGGCATCTACAAGGCACAGGCTGCTGAGTCCGGCAAGCCCGAGGCCATCCAGGAGAAGAT
>JAUNOE010000114.1 GCA_030537255.1 Coriobacteriia bacterium | reverse complement strand
TTGTGCGATGCTTGCACGGGCGAGTGTGTCGATTACGCCATTGAGGATGTTCCCGAATGGGTTGACCGTGCCTACCCCAGCGACTTGTTGGTTCAGCAGTACAACTGGTTTGGCGCCTACAACAATGGCTGGATCAATTCTTGGCTCGGTCAGGAAGGCGTTCGCCAGACTACTCCTGGTACCAATGGTCAGGCCGGCTATAACTACATAGCCCAGGATGACGACGTCTGGCTTTATTCCGGTGTTACGTCTGCAACCTCGGACAACTCCGTGATTGGCTTTATCTTGATCAATCAGCGTACGGCAGAGTCTCACTTCTATGCCGTTGCGGGCGCGACCGAGGCCTCAGCCATGAGTTCCGCCGAGGGCCAGGTGCAGAACCTTAAGTATCAGGCCACCTTCCCGCTGCTTTTGAACATCAATGGCCAGCCTACGTATTTCATGGCTCTGAAGGATGATGCAGGGCTGGTAAAGAAGTATGCAATGATCGACATCCAGCGTTATCAGAACGTCGCGGTTGGCGACAGCCTGAGTTCCACCCAGAAGTCCTACCAAGCCCTGCTTAAGGCAAATGGCGTCTCCAAGAAGGGGACGGCAGCCGATGCTTCCAACGGAGCTGCTTCTACCGAGGCCAAGGGAGAAATCAAGTCGCTGTCGCCCGTTGTGATCGATGGGTATACGCATTACTACCTGCTGCTCAAGGGTGATGACGTCATTTACGATTGCCCCATCGACTCCGTGGTCGACGTGATTCGCTATAAGGCTGGTGACAAGGTTGTTTTGACCTTGGATCCGGAAGCCTCTTCGCCACGTTTGGTGACTTCGATTTCGTCAAAATAACTTGACTGCGGAGGCTTGACAGTCTTTGAGATAAGGCGGATACTATCCAAGCTCTTTTATGAGTAAGAAATAGATTTGTTCCGCTGCCCAAGACAGCAGGTACCGAAAGGTTTAATCGCGAAAGCGGCCCGCCGAGGTGGTCGATAGCTTTGAGCTGTATGACCCCTGTTGTCCTAGGACGGCAGGGGTCGTTTTCTTTTGTGCGATCCCTCCCATTGCGCGGAACCCAATGCGCAACGGGAAGGAGGTGTACCAAGCATGCCCAACGCAAAGAACGTCGAGACCCTCGCCGCCATCAAGGCAGACCTCGCTGACATCACCGCTGTCTGGGCTGTCGACTACCGCGGTCTTACCGTCAAGGAGGTCGAGCAGCTCCGTCACAACGTCCGCGAAGCCGAAGGCGTCATGAAGGTCTACAAGAACTCTCTGATGTCGATCGCTCTGGCAGAGATGGAGCTCCCCAACATGGACGAGCTGCTCTCCGGCCCTTCTGCTTTCGTCTTCACCACGGGTGACCCCGTGGCTTCCGCCAAGGCTCTTAAGGATTTCGCTAAGACCAATACGAACCTCGAGCTCAAGGGCGGCATTATGGAGAACGCATTCCAGGATGCAGCTGCAGCAAACGCTATTGCTTCTCTGCCTTCCCGCGACCAGCTCCTTGGCGGAATCGCTTCTTCTCTTACCGCTGTCGCTTCTCAGCTGGCTATCGCCCTTGGCGAGATGTCCGAAAAGGAAGCAGCATAAGCAAGAGCTGCGCATGCGCAGCTTGAACTTGTATATTGAACATGCCGCTGCCTGACCTAATGTCTGGCAGCACCTGAAAGGATTATTACCATGACCAACGAAGAAATCGTTGCCGCCCTTGGTGAGAAGACCCTCACCGAGCTTGCCGAGCTTCGCGATCTGATCTGCGAGACCTTCGGCGTTTCCGCTACCGCTGCTGTTGCTGCTGCTCCTGCTGAGGGTGGCGCTGCTGGTGGCGCTGAGCAGACCGAGTTCGACGTCATCCTCGAGGGCTTCGGCGACGCCAAGATCGGCGTCATCAAGGCTGTCCGTGAGGTTGCTGGCCTGGGCCTCAAGGAGGCTAAGGCTCTCGTCGAGTCCGCTCCCGCTCCCGTCGCTGAGAAGGTCGACCAGGCTAAGGCTGACGAGATCAAGGCTAAGCTCGAGGAAGCTGGTGCAGCAGTCACCGTCAAGTAAATTGCTTGATGCCTTTGGCTTACGAAAGGGACCCGAAAGGGTCCCTTTTTTGTGTGCGGCTCAATGGTGTCAAAGTTATTCGACCTCAGGCCGAAGTATTTTGATTTTTGCAAAGTCATATACCAGAAGGCTCCCCTTCCTTGTTAGGAGGGGAGCCTTCTGGCGTGCCAGGTCGGGTTCACTTGGTTTTCATGCTAGAGACAGTGCTTTTCCTGGGCTATTTCAAGTGCTTCTTCGTTAAGTATTTCGTATGCCCTACGAGCTCTTCCCTCAAGGATCGAGAGGTGCTTTGCGATCGTCTCAAAGTCACCACGCTCAGCTGGTCCGGTTAGGCTTTCGAGGGGGCCATCCTGCGCAATATGAAGAGCGTTTCCCAGGAAGAGGGGTGCTAGGGCTTTATTTGCGTCCTCATGGGAAAAGCCACACTGCGTAAGCTGGCTGCCGGCAATGTTGAATAGGGCCACGACATGATTTGAGGCGAGCACTGCCGCGGCATGGTAGCGCGTCTTTTCGCTTGTGGGAATCTCTTGGACCTTGTTCCCTTTCGCTTCTAGGAGCCCACGAACGACCCTAAGGCACTCCGGAGTCCCTTCTATGGCAAAGAGCGCACGGTTGAGCTCTTTCGCTGAAGCGGTTTTT
>JAUNOE010000113.1:259-2750 GCA_030537255.1 Coriobacteriia bacterium | reverse complement strand
AAGCAATCATCAGGGTGTTCAGGTAGTCGCCCATGTAAGGTCCGGGGAGCATGGGCTGTTCCTCGGTGCCATTCTGCATGATCAAGCCGGAGTAAGCCATAACAGTAAGGTCGTAAGCAGCACGCTTAACCATCTTGGGGTCGCCCTCCTGGCCGAAGCCGGAAAGGTGAACGATGACGAGCTTGGGGTTGATCTCCCACAGAACGTCGTCAGTGATACCCTTGCGAGCCCAAGTGCCGCCCTTGGAAGCCTCGAGGAAGATGTCTGCGTCCTTGATCATCTTGAAGAAGATTTCCTTGCCCTCTTCAGAGAAGTAGTTCAGGGCAACGGAACGCTGGTTACGACGCTCGGCCTGCTTGATGTAGGCAGTGTCGCGAATGGTGTCGCCTGCGCCCGTGTTCTCGAGCCAGGTAACGTCAGCACCCCAGTCAGCCATGAGGTCGCAAGCCTTGGGGCAAGCGAGCTCGACTGCAGAATAGACAACCTTAACGCCATCGAGACAACCAAATGAAGGCTTTTCAGTAGGAAGCGCCATGATATTTCCTCCTTACGCCAGGACCTTCATTTAGATCCCGGTGGAAACAATGCTTATGAAATAAGAAAGCTAGATAAGAAGTGGCGCGGGATCCCCACCCCGCGCCACTTCGGGGTGCCAATTTACTGGCGATACTTCTTCAGAGCGAACTTAGCGCCGGTGAGGATCATCATCTCGTCGGTACCACCGGAGATGCGGTCGACACGGAGGTCACGCCAGATGCGGTTGATGCGGTGCTCGCAAGCGACGGAGATGCCGCCCATGATCTGCATAGCATCGTCGACAACCTTGAAGGAAGCGTTGGCGCAGAAGTACTTGCAGAGTGCAGCCTCGCCGGGATCGAACTGACCACCGTTGTTGTCAGCATTCCAAGCAGCTTCGTAGAGCATGTGCTTCATAGCGTTCAGCTTGATGGTCATCTCGGCGATCTTCAGCTGGTTGAGCTGGAAGCGGCCGATGGTCTTGCCGAATGCCTCACGGGTGTTTGCATGCTTGAGAGCGTCCTCATAAGCGCAGATAGCGGTACCGTAGTCGCAAGCGCCGACCAGCCAACGCTCGAAGTTGAAGTCGCCGATGCCGCGCTTGAAGCCGTTACCCTCGGTACCGAAGATGTCGGACTCTTCGAGCTCGACGTCGGTCAGGTAGACCTCGCAGCAGGAGTCCATACGCAGACCCAGCTTAGGCAGGGGGCCAAGCTCGATGCCAGGCTTGGACATGTCGACCATGAACTCGGTGAAGACGGTGGGGTCATCAGCGTTCTTAGCCATGATGACGAGCCACTTAACACCCTTGGAAGAGGTGATGAAGGTCTTGGTGCCGTTCAGGTAGATCTTGCCATCACGACGCTGATAGGTGGTGCTCAGGCTGGAGACGTCGGAGCCAGCGCCAGGCTCGGTGCAAGCAGAGTTCCAGATCTGCTCACCAGTGCCGACGTAAGCCAGGACAGCCTCGATCTGCTCGGGCGTACCCTCACGGATGATGGTCTCAAAGCCGGGGAGCTGATACAGAACGTAGGTAGGACCGCCGTACTGACCCAGAACCTCATAGACAGCCATCAGAGTGACGAGAGGCTGCTCAAGACCAACGCCACCGTGGCTCTCGGGAAGCATGATCTGGTCAAAGCCCAGGTCGCACAGGCCCTTGACCCAGCGCAGCGGATACTCGTGGTTCTCGTCGCACTCCAGGAAGTAGTCGTTCCAGTTCTCGCTCTCCATGTAGTCACGGTAAGACTGGACGATGAGTTCCTGATCCTCGCTCAACTTGAAATCCATGATTGTCCTCCTTTGTTCCCAATGGACCCAGCCATCGGGAGTCAAACAATTTCGCACGTGTCGCCAACGGATATGCTCGATTGGCTTTCGTGCCTTTATCGAATCCCTGAGTTATCTCAGAGCAATTCGCTAGTGAATCCTCATTCCCATGTCGCAGTGATTGCGGAAGAAAGAGGCTCCGTGCTCCAATGCGTCGTTCGCATCGTCGAGCACCTTGGTGTAGTGCAGGAACGCGTGAATCGTTCCTTTGAAGACCTCGTAGCGGAAGGGGTGTCCGTACTGTTCGCAGATAGCTGCAAGCGTTGCGGAGTCGTCCTTCAGGGGGTCAAACTCAGCTGCTGCGATGTAGCAAGCAGGCATGTCACGAGTAAGATCGTTAAGGAAAAGGTTGCAGTAGCGCTCTTCGTTGATGGCCGCAGGGTCTTCAGCGTAGAGGCCGATATAGAACTTCCAATCCTCCTCGGTCAGGCCATCCCATGCGCCACCAAGCAGGCGACGAGAAGCGGAATCGGTCAGACCGTAAGGACCGTAATAAAGAAGCAGGGCCTTGATGTAAGAGGCATCGCCCACTTCTTCACGCAGGTACAGCGTGGATGCGAGGTTCAGATGCGCACCACCGGAATCACCAGCCATGCCCAGTCGCTCGCCATCGATACCGTACTGAGCTGCGTTCTCGTGAAGATGC
>JAUNOE010000113.1:0-249 GCA_030537255.1 Coriobacteriia bacterium | reverse complement strand
AGGGAACTTTGCTTCGGGAGACAGGCGGTAATCGACTGCCACCACGATTGCCTCGCTCTTCTCTGCAAGGACGCGGCAGATGCGGTCATGGGTATCGAGATTGCCCAGGACCCAACCACCACCATGCACGTACACGATCGCTGGGGTCTTCGTCGTGTTGTCGGTGCGACCCTTGAGAACTTCTTCGGTGGGATAGTAGAAACGAACAGGAATCTCGCCGTTGGGACCATCGATGGTGTCATCGAACTG
>JAUNOE010000037.1 GCA_030537255.1 Coriobacteriia bacterium | reverse complement strand
TTGGTCCTGGCAGGCGCTGGTTCGGGCAAGACGCGCGTTCTGACCCATCGCATTGCCCATCTGGTCGAAGATCTGGGCGTGGCTCCTTGGGAGATCCTGGCCATCACCTTCACTAACAAGGCAGCCGCCGAGATGCGCGAACGCCTGGGTACCATCATTGGGCCACATGCCCGTGGCATGTGGGTGTCCACCTTCCACAGCATGTGCGTGCGCATCCTTCGTTCCGATTGTGAGCGTCTGGGATTCCAGTCGGGCTTCACCATCCTGGACGATGATGACCAGAAGCGTATGGTCAAGCAGATCATGGCCGAGCTGAACATCGACGAGCGCCGCTATCCCGAGCGTGCTCTGCGCAATCGTATCTCGGCCCTGAAAAACGACCTGGTCACGGCCGAAGCCTACCAGGACAAGGCTGATGATCCCATGGCCAAGACGGTCGCTCGCGTGTATGTGGCCCTGCAGAAGCGCGCCAAGTCCCAGAACGCCATGGACTTCGACGATCTGCTTTTGTATACCCACCTTTTGTTCAAGTATCACCCAGACGTGCTTGAGGCCTATCAGCGTCGTTTCCGTTACCTTCTGGTGGACGAGTATCAGGACACCAACCATGCGCAGTACGTGCTCACGCAGCAGCTGGCCGCCCTGCACAAGAACATCATGGTCGTGGGCGACGATGACCAGTCCATCTATTCGTGGCGTGGCGCTGACCTGCGCAACATCCTGTCCTTCGAGGGCGACTACCCCGAAGCCCACGTGGTCAAGCTGGAGCAAAACTACCGTTCGTCGGGCAACATCCTTGCCGCGGCAAATGCCGTCATCGAAAACAACACCACGCGCAAGCGCAAGCGTCTGTTCACCACGTCGGAAGAAGGCGAGCGCATTCAGGTCTACACGGCGTCGGACGAACGCGACGAAGGTCGCTGGATCGCTGGCGAAATCGAAAAGCTGCATGGCATGAAGGGCGTCTCGTACAACCAGATGGCCGTGTTCTACCGCACCAACGCACAGTCGCGCATGCTTGAAGATATGCTGATGCGAGCCGGCGTGCCTTATCGCCTGGTGGGCGGCACGCGCTTCTTCGATCGTGCAGAAATCCGTGACGTCATGGCCTACCTCAATCTGGTAGTGAATCCCGCCAACGACATCGCTGCCCAGCGCGTCATCAACGTGCCCAGACGCGGCATCGGCAAGACCACCGTGGAGCGCATCCAATACGTTGCCACTGAAAATGCGTGCACCTTCCTCCAGGCTTGTGAGCTGTGCACCTTCGATCCCGACATCCGCACGGCAACCCGTAAGGCCATCGCTCAGTTCGTGGGGATCATCCGCGAAGCCCAGAACTATTCAGGTGACTTGCGCAAGGTCGTCGAGGCCATCATCGGCAAGGCGGGCATCATCGCAGCTTATCGTGCAGAGCGCACCGACGAAGCCGAAGGCCGCATTGAAAACATCGAAGAGCTTTTGGGCGTCGTTGACGAATTCGTCGAAACGCACGATGAAACCGAGGCCCTCTACGAGGCTCCCACGGTTCAGCCTGCGGTGGCCGATGGGGCAGATCCTGCGCAAGATGGTTCTCTGGCGGCCCTCATGACGGGCGGCGAATCCGTCCAGGGCCAGCCTCCGGTGAAGACCTTCCAGGGCGACAACCTGGCCGACTTCGTCGAGTGGGTCACCCTGCGTACCGACATGGACACCATGGACGAAGACGGCAAGGCGGTCACCATGATGACCATCCATGCAGCAAAGGGCCTGGAGTTCGACGTCGTCTTTGTTGCCGGCATGGAGGAAAGCCTGTTCCCGCACAGCAACTCTTCGTCCGATCCTGCGGGCCTGGAAGAAGAGCGTCGCCTGGCCTACGTCGCCATCACGCGTGCGCGCAAGCAGCTGTTCCTGACCAATGCGTTCACGCGCAAGATCTTTGGCCAGACGCAGAGCAACCCTCGTTCGCGCTTCATCGGCGAAATCCCCGAAAACCTGCGTATTGCCAGCGGTATGGGCTCCAGCGGCTTTTCGGGTTCTGGCTGGGAGAAGCGCGGCAGCCGTCGCGGTATCTCCGGCTCGGGTCACGAAGCGGGTGGCGGCCGCGTGTTCGGCACCTCCAGTGCATCGGGTTCGCGCAACCGCACCGTCACGGGTGGCGCCAAGCCCAAGGCCGATGTGGGCAAGAAGGCCGCTGCCAACATGAGCTTTGGCGTGGGCGACGTGGTAGATCACAAGGTCTTCGGCCGCGGCAAGGTCATTTCCGTGGACGGAGACACGCTGCAGGTCCGCTTCAAGCGCACCGGTCAGACCAAGAAGCTACTGAAGGATTACGCACCCATTGTCAAGGTGGGGTAGAATCCTGTAACGCACAACATGGCGTCGGGTGTCACGTACGCCCAGCCGCCCTCCCGGGCCATCCTCCTGGGAGATGGATACTTAGAACAAAGAAGAGAGGTAGGGAATCAATGGCCGAGACCATCAAGATCGTGGGTCACAAGAACCCCGACAACGATTCCATCGCAGCTGCCGTCAGCTACGCATATCTGAAGAATGCCCTGGAGGCAAAGAAGGACGCCCCCGAGGCAAATTACGTGGCATGCTGCCTGGGTCCTCTGCCTCAGGAAAGCGCTACCATCCTTGAGCGCACGGGTCTGCCTACCCCCGAGCTGATCAGCTCCGTTGCCGCTGGCGAAAAGGTCATCCTGGTTGATCACAACGAGCTTACCCAGGCTGTTGACGGTTTGGAGGAAGCCGAGGTCGTCGAGGTCATCGATCACCATCGCATTTCCGGCAACGTCACCACGGGCAACCCCATTCTGTACATGAATGTCCCCGTTGGATCCACCGCCACCATCGTCAGCGGCCTCTACGAGCTCTTCGGTGTTGAAATCACCCCCGCTATCGCCGAGGTGCTCCTATCTGCCATCATGACCGACACCGTCATTACCAAGAGCCCCACCTGCACGGGCTGCGACCTTGCTCAGGCTGACAAGCTGGGCGCCATCATCGGCAAGAAGGCTACCGACTTCGGTCTGGAGGTCTTCCAGATGCGCGGCGGCGATAACGACTTGTCTGTCGAAGAGCTGTGCACCCATGACTCCAAGGAGTTCAAGAAGGGTGACGCAACTTACCTGGTTGCCCAGCACGAAACCGTGACGCTTGACACCGCTATGGAGCGTGAGCAGGCCTACCGTGAGTTCCTGGCTGCTCAGGTTGCCGAAAAGGGTTATGAGTTTGCCCTGCTTCTGGTCACCGACATCTTCAACGAGGGTTCTCGCTTCATCTGCGAAGGCGACGTCTCTCGTGTTTCCGAGGCCTTTGGCATTGACGCCACCAAGGCAGAATGGGTGCCGGGCATCCTTTCCCGCAAGAAGCAGGTCATTCCTCCTCTGTCCTAAGGGGCGCTTGCATACCTTGTGTGCCGTGCATAGTTAGCATGCTTTCGGGCTCCGCTTCGGCGGAGCCCGTTTTGCTTGGTGGGGGAGTGCGTCGGCTCCTTCAAAAGGCCTCGTATATGAAAAGGGCCAGGAACCTTGCGTGGTTCCTGGCCCTTCTTGCGTATAGGGATGCGAAAACCTTATTTCAGGTCTTCGAGCCTGCCGTGCTTTTCGTAACGCGTAAGACGGCTGATCTTGTTGTCGTCGTCGACAAACACCACGTGGGGAGCGTTTGCGGGATCCTTGAACTCTTCGGGGGTCATCTGGCAGTAGTTCATGATGATGACCTTGTCGCCAACGTTAACCAGATGGGCGGCCGCACCGTTCAGGCAGATGACGCCGCTGCCAGGCTCGCCAGCGATGACATAGGTCTCCAGGCGGTTGCCATTGTTGCAGTCGGAAATGGCAACCAGCTCGTATTCATTGATGCCAGCTGCTTCCATGAGCTCGGAGTCGATGGTGATCGAGCCGATGTAATCAAGCTCGGCCTGAGTGACGGTTGCGCGATGAATCTTGCCCTTGAGGACATTGATCAGCATGTGAAAGGTCTCCTTCTTGAAGTAAATTCCCCGGACGGGAAATCCTACTCGGCTTCGGTGTAATCGTAAAGGAAATTATCGATGAGGCGGGTCTTGCCGATATAGACGGCGATGGCCACCAGACCGGCTTCACCCAGGGTTTCGACGGGCTGCATGTTTGCAAGCGAAACCACTTCGACATAGTCGATGCGAGCCAGAGGCTCTGCTTCGATGACCTCGATGACGGCACGCTTGACGGTTGCTGCGTCGCGCTCGCCGCCTTCGATGAGTTCTTGTGCCTTGAAGATGGAGCGGGACAGGCACAGTGCGGCCGTGCGCTCCTCGGCGGAAAGGTAGGTGTTGCGCGAGCTCTTGGCCAGGCCGTCCTCTTCGCGGACGATGGGGCAGCCAAAGACCTTGACGCGCATGTTCAGGTCGGAAACCATGCGCTTGATGATGGCCAGCTGCTGGGCATCCTTCTGGCCGAAGAAGGCCTTGTCGGGATCGACGATGTTGAACAGCTTGTTCACCACGGTACAGACGCCACGGAAGTGACCAGGACGCTTTGCGCCACAGAGCGTGTCGGTGAGCGTCTCCATGGTGACGTAGCAGTTGTAGTTCTCGGGGTACATCTCCTCAACGGAAGGGTGGAATACGACCGAGACGCCCTTGGACTCGGCGATGGCGGCATCGCGCTCAAGGTCACGAGGGTAGTTGTCATAGTCTTCGTTGGGACCAAATTGGATGGGGTTGACGAAGACGCTCGTGACCACGCGGTCGCATTCCGCAACGGCGCGCTCCATCAGCGACATGTGGCCCTCGTGCAAGGCGCCCATAGTGGGAGTAAGGCCGATGGTCAGGCCCTCTGCCTTCCACTCGGCAACCTTCGCCTTCATGTCGGCGACCGTAGTGATGATCTCCATGTGTGCTCGACTCCTTCGAGTGTCATGCCCTGGTCTGTGCCTTCCAGCCAAGGCGGTTCTGCAGCCCTGTTCGGACCAAACATAAGCATGGTGCTAGTTTTACGGACAAACGTCAATAAATTGATGGACAAAACCACACCTTTAGTCGTGATTTGTTGCACGTTCCCCGAAAAGCAGCAGCACCCCAATGCTCGGGGTGCTGTCGGCTGGTTTGTCGCTGCCTATGGTGTCCGTGCCGATTGGGGCTTCTTTACTAATTAATAAAGAAAGAATGCCTTCGCTAGTAAAGCTTCTCCATGATTTCGTCCTTGATGCCAAAGGTGTGCTCTTCGCCCGGGAAGGTGCCTGCCTTGACCTCTTCGTCGTAGGCCTTGAAGGCATCGACCATCATCTGGCCCACCTGTGCGAACTGCTTGACGAACTTGGGCTTGAAGTCGGCCATGGCAAGCATGTCGAAGTACACCAGGACCTGACCGTCGCAACCGGCACCAGCGCCGATGCCGATGGTGGGGATGGCAAGCTTGCTGGAAACCAGGCTTGCAAGCTTCGCGGGAACGCATTCGATGACAACGGCAAAGGCACCAGCTTCCTGGACCGCCAGTGCGTCTTCGATGAGCTTGCGTGCGCCTTCTTCGCTCTTGCCCTGGACTTTGAAGCCGCCGAAGGCGTTGGCAGACTGAGGGGTCAGGCCGATGTGGGCGCAGACGGGGATGCCGGCATCGGTGATGGCCTTGATGCGGGATGCGACCTCAACGCCGCCTTCCAACTTGACGGCCTGGGCGTGGCCTTCGCGAACCAGACGGCC
This sequence comes from Coriobacteriia bacterium, assembly GCA_030537255.1. Classification (GTDB taxonomy): domain Bacteria; phylum Actinomycetota; class Coriobacteriia; order Coriobacteriales; family Eggerthellaceae; genus Anaerotardibacter. Next base: position 9,031 of record JAUNOE010000037.1, on the reverse strand, counting down.
GGCGTTTAGCACGGCATCGCGGTCGGAGGTTTCATAGCTCAAAAACGGCATGTCACAGACCAGCAGGCAGGAATCGTTGCCGCGTGCGACGGCGGCGCAGTGGTGGACCATGTCGTCCATGGTCACCTGGTTGGTGCTTTCGTAGCCCAGGGCATTATTGCCCACAGAATCGCCAACCAGGATGGCGTTGATGCCTGCCTGGTTGATCAGGCGAGCAGTGACGGTGTCGTATGCCGTCAGCATGGTGATCTTGGTTCCTTCTTCCTTCATGGAAAGGAAGGTGGAGACGGTGTTCTTCATGTCACTCTTCTTTCGTTATGTCGAACACATCAGTCAAATGGGGAATCCCGGCAAGCCAGCGCAACAGTAGGTCCGTCGGACGTGCAATATGCCGTCATTCAGGGTGGCGGCATGAATGACGCGACTTGTCTCTTCGAGGAGACCATAAGGCGCGCCAGTGTCGGGCGGAGCGTTAGTGCGTATGTGCAGGGATGAGTTTCCTACCGGACTGATGTCGTCGAGGACATGTCTCCCGGTAAAACGTGCTTATTGTAGTCGCTTGGGGGCCGGCTTTGAGATTTCTTTCTAATGACACCTTGCAGCTGGCATTTTTTAGCCCCCGAATAGCTTTGAGCTGGGACCTTCAGGGCAAGAGCGCAAAAGGGGAATGCGGACATCCCAAAGCGGGAACAATGAAATCTGAACCCTGTCAAGCATTCGTTGCCAGACGTCCGGGAAAGCATGTCTGGTGGCGGGGAAACACCCGGAATCGTGGGATAAGCCTATAGAGCTGTTTGCTGTACGAATGGCTGGAAATGGTGCAAATGAAAAAATATAGGATACGCGCGGCACCGTGGCGTTTGACACGCCCATTTTACGCTGTTAAAGTTTCGCCTTGCGTCTCAAGGGAGACGTCTGTTTTTCCGTGCGTAACTGCAGAGCGCACAGAAAACTGCAAAAGTATTGCGCTGCTAGTAAGTAATGAAGGAGTTGAAAAGTTGCCTACTATCAATCAGCTGGTCCGCAAGGGCCGTGTCCGCTCGGTCGAAAAGAAGAAGACCCCGGCACTGAAGGGCAATCCTCAGAAGCGTGGCGTTTGCACCCGCGTCTTCACCACCACCCCCAAGAAGCCTAACTCTGCGCTTCGTAAGGTCTGCCGTGTCCGCCTGGTCAACGGCATGGAAGTCACCGCTTACATCCCCGGTGAAGGTCACAACCTCCAGGAGCACTCCATGGTTCTGCTCCGTGGCGGCCGTGTTAGGGACCTTCCTGGTGTCCGCTATAAGGTCATCCGTGGCGCACTCGACTGCGCAGCCGTCGACAAGCGCGCTCAGGCTCGCTCTCGCTACGGCGCCAAGCGTCCTAAGAAGTAAGTAAGCCCCGGCAATCGACAACTGATTGCATTTTCTATCGAAAGGAATGATATATGCCTCGTCGTGCAGCAGCCGTCCGTCGCGAAACTCAGCCGGACGCAGTGTACAACAGCCGCCTGGTCACTCAGCTGATCAACAAGGTGCTGCTTGATGGCAAGAAGTCCACTGCTGAGGGCATCGTCTATGGTGCTTTCGAGCTCGTCGCCGAAAAGACCGGCGAAGACGCCATGACCGTCTTCAAGAAGGCCATGGACAACATCAAGCCCACGCTTGAGGTCAAGCCCAAGCGTGTTGGTGGCGCTACCTATCAGGTTCCCATGGAGGTCAACTCCCGCCGCGCTACCACTCTCGCAATCCGCTGGATGGTGGACTTCTCCCGCAAGCGCAAGGAGAACACCATGAAGGAGCGCCTCGCCGCTGAAATCATGGACGCATCCAACAACACCGGTGCTTCCGTCAAGCGTCGCGAAGACCTCTACAAGATGGCCGAGTCCAACCGTGCGTTCTCGCACTACCGCTTCTAGGGAAAAGGGGAATTAGCAATGGCTAAGAAGCCTTCTCTTGAGCAGACTCGTAACTTCGGCATCATGGCTCACATCGATGCCGGTAAGACCACCACTACCGAGCGCATCCTGTACTACACCGGCAAGACCCACAAGATTGGTGAGGTCCACGAAGGTGCAGCTACCATGGACTGGATGGTTCAGGAACAGGAGCGCGGCGTTACCATTACGTCTGCAGCTACCACCTGCTTCTGGACTAAGGACGACGTCCAGTACCGCTTCCAGATCATCGACACCCCGGGCCACGTCGACTTCACCGCTGAGGTCGAGCGCTCCCTGCGCGTTCTCGATGGTACGGTTGCCGTCTTCGACGCTGTCGCTGGCGTTCAGCCTCAGTCCGAAACCGTTTGGCGTCAGGCCGAGCGTTACGGCGTCCCCCGCATCGCTTTCATCAACAAGTATGACCGCGTTGGCGCCGACTTCATGCATGCTATCCAGACCATGAGGGATCGTCTGGGTGCCAAGGCTGTTGCCGCTCAGCTCCCCATGGGCGCTGAAGACAACTTCTGGGGCGTCATCGACCTGGTTACCATGACCGCATGGGACTTCAAGGCCGACGACAAGGGCATGACCTATCCCGAGCCTATGGATGCTATCCCCGCAGAGTTCGCAGAAGAAGCTGAGCTCTATCACCAGGAACTCGTCGACGCCGCTGCTGACTTCGACGACGACCTGATGGAGAAGGTCCTCATGGAAGAGGAAGTCACCGTCGAAGAGCTCAAGGCTGCCATCCGTAAGGGTGTTCTGAGCTGTGGCCTGAACCCTGTCTTCGTTGGCTCCGCTTACAAGAACAAGGGCGTTCAGGAACTGCTCGACGCTGTTGTCGACTACCTGCCTTCTCCCACCGACGTCAAGGCTATCGAGGGTACCAACCCCGAGACCGGCGAGGCCGATTCCCGTCCTTCCGATCCCAAGGCTCCCTTCGCAGCTCTTGCCTTCAAGATCATGACCGACCCCTTCGTCGGTAAGCTGACCTACCTGCGCGTTTACTCCGGCTCCCTGGATGCTGGCTCTTACGTCATCAACGCAGTCAAGGGCAAGAAGGAACGCGTCGGCCGTATGCTGCAGATGCATGCCAACAACCGTGTTGACATCGACAGCTGCTCCGCAGGTGACATCGTCGCTGTCGTTGGCCTGAAGGACACTACCACCGGTGACTCCCTCTGCGACGAGAACGCACCCATCATCCTGGAGTCCATGGACTTCGCTGAGCCCGTTATCGACATTGCTGTCGAGCCCAAGACCAAGGCTGAGCAGGACAAGATGGGCATGGCTCTCCAGAAGCTCGCTGAGGAAGACCCCACCTTCCGCGTTTCCACCAACCACGAGACCGGTCAGACCATCATCGCTGGCATGGGTGAGCTTCACCTCGAGATCATCGTTGACCGTCTGCTCCGCGAGTTCAAGGTTGAGGCAAACGTTGGTAAGCCCCAGGTTGCCTATCGCGAGACCGCTACCAAGCCTGCTCTGAACGTCCAGGGCAAGTTCGTCCGCCAGTCCGGTGGTCGTGGTCAGTACGGCGACTGCGTCATCAACATGTATCCCCAGGAGGATGGCAAGCCCTACGAGTTCGAGAACAAGATCGTCGGTGGCGCTATCCCCAAGGAGTACATCCCCTCTATCGACAAGGGCATCCAGGAGGCTCTCAACTCCGGTATCCTCGCAGGCTACCCCGTCGAGGCCGTCCGCATCGAGCTCATCGATGGTTCTTACCACGACGTTGACTCTTCTGAGGCAGCGTTCAAGGTTGCTGGCTCCATGGCCATCAAGGCTGCTCTGAAGCAGGGTAACCCCGCCATCCTCGAGCCCGTCATGTCCGTCGAGATCGAAACTCCCGAGGAGTACATCGGCTTTGTTCTCGGTGACATCCCCTCCCGCCGTGGCCTGATCGAGGGCCAGGAGCTGCGTGGTAACGTCGCCGTTGTCAAGGCATCCGTTCCCCTGAGCAACATGTTCGGTTACGCAACCGACCTTCGCTCCGGCACGCAGGGCCGCGCATCCTACACGATGCAGTTCGGCAGCTACAAGCAGGTGCCCAAGAACATCCAGGACGAAATCATCAGCAAGGCAGGTGGCAATGCCTAAGAGCCTTAGAAAGGCTTTTAGCATCCACCCCATAATGGAGGTAATTTAAGTGGCTAAAGAGAATATCCGCATCCGCTTGAAGGGTTACGATCATGAAATCGTGGATCAGTCCACGAAGCTGATCGTTGACACCGCTCAGAAGACGGGTGCCAAGGTTTCTGGTCCTATCCCCCTGCCCACCGAGCGCAATCTGTATTGCGTCGTCAAGGGCCCCCACGTGGATAAGGACTCTCGTGAGCAGTTCGAGATGCGTACGCACAAGCGTCTGATCGACATCCTGGATCCGACCCCCGCAACGGTCGACTCCCTGATGCGTCTTGACCTTCCTGCTGGCGTCGACATCGAGATCAAGCTGTAGGGGAGTGTGATTTAGAACATGATCAACGCAATCTATGGCAAGAAGATCGGTATGACCCAGATCTTCGCAGAGGACGGCACTGTCATCCCCGTCACCGTCATCCAGGCTGAGCCCAACAAGGTCTGCCAGGTCAAGACCGCCGAGACCGACGGCTACGAAGCAGTTCAGCTCGGCTTTGGCGCCATCAAGGCCAAGAAGGTCAACAAGCCCATGGCTGGTCACTTCGAGAAGCTCGGCGTCGAGCCCACTCGTCACCTGCGTGAGGTCCGCGTCGAGAACGCTGCTGACCACACCGTCGGCGAGGAAGTCACCGTCGCTGCTTTCACGGACGTTGCCAAGGTCGACGTGACCGGCACTTCCAAGGGTAAGGGCTTCGCTGGCGTCATGCGTCGCTACGGCTTCGCTGGTGGTCCTGGCGGACATGGCTCTCACTTCCACCGTGCTCCCGGTTCTGTTGGCCAGTGCGCTTATCCCTCTCGTGTGTTCAAGGGCGTTCGCCTTCCTGGTCACATGGGCTGCAAGACCGTCACGACCAAGAACCTTGAAGTTGTCCGCGTGGACGAAGACATGAACCTCATCTTGCTGAAGGGCGCTGTTCCCGGCGGCAAGAACGGCATGGTTCGTGTCCGTATGGCCTAATACGGCACGAAGGAGTAACTAGAATTATGGCAAGTATTGAACTTAAGAATGCTGCCGGCGAGAAGGTTAGCGACATCGAGCTCACCGACGCCGTCTACGGCATTGAGCCCAACATGCATGCCATGCATGAGGTGGTTCGTTCTCAGCGCGCTGCTCGTCGCGCTGGTACCCACAACACCCTGACCCGCGGTCAGGTGCGTGGTGGCGGCAAGAAGCCTTGGCGCCAGAAGGATACCGGTCGTGCTCGTCAGGGTACGATCCGTGCTCCCCATTGGGTCGGCGGCGGTACCGTTTTCGGTCCCCATCCCCGTTCCTACGCATTCAAGGTGCCTTCCAAGGTCATCAAGCTGGCTATGCGCTCTGCACTTTCCGCCAAGCTTGCTGATGGCGAGATCGTCGCAGTGGAGAACTTCTCCTTCGAGAAGCCTTCCACCAAGCAGGCTGTCGCTGCCCTGAATGCTTTTGGTCTGACCGGTCGCACCACCGTTGTCATCGCTGACGACGACGTGAACGCCTTCCTGTCTTTCCGCAACATTCCTACCGTTCGTGTTATCGGTGCATCCGAGATCAACACTTACGACTTCATCGACAACAAGGCCCTGGTTCTGACCGAGGCCGCTCGTACTCGCATCGAGGAGGTGCTTGCATAAATGAAGGATTCCCGCGAAGTCATCATCCGCCCGATCATCACTGAGCACACTTACGAGCAGATGGAACAGGGCGTCTACACCTTCGAGGTTGCCAAGGATTCCAACAAGGTCGAAATCGGCCAGGCCATCGAGGCCATCTTTGGCGTTACCGTTGTCAAGGTGAACACCATGAACGTCAAGCCCAAGCCCAAGCGCGTCCGCTACACCGCTGGCAAGACCCGCACTTGGAAGAAGGCCATGGTTACCGTGGCTGAGGGCGACAGCATCGAGATCTTCGCTCAGAGCTAAGTCTTCGATCTGGCATAACGCTTGAAGAAGGGACCCTATGGGGTCCCTTCTTTGTTTTTTGGCCAGGTGCTTGCCAGTGAGGCGTCTGGATGGAGCGTAACTCAGCATGCCATGGGGACAGGGATATTCACGGTGAGGGGCCTTTTGTGGCAAGAAGCTCTTCGTCGGACAGATTGCAGTTCGGCTTGTTTGAGCGAAGGCCGTGTGCCTATGGGGCGGAAGCCATTTCGTTTTTGAGGCTATTTTCTGGACGTTTCGCACTGGTTAGATGCATAGTCTCTACGGCTGTGGGCTCTGGTTTTGGGTCAGTGGGCAAGAGGAATAGGGGCAGTTGCCGAATGCTTTGGCCCTATAAGCGACTTTGTAACGATTGGGTAATGAGAATGGTGTAAAAACTACCAGACAGTTTGGCGGGTCAGGAAACCCGCATAGAAAGGTAGACCCTATGAACATTGTTCAGAAGTGGACCGAGTCTTCGCTTATTCTGCGAATCCTTCTCGGTCTCGTGATTGGTGCCGCTCTCGGCTTTATGGCTCAGGCCGGTATCGTTCCCTCCGACATGGCGCCCGTTTCCCTGCTTGGCTCCCTGTTTGTTGGTGCTCTGAAGGCCATTGCTCCCTTGCTGGTCTTTTTCTTGGTCATCTCTGCGTTGGCCAATGCAAAGGCTCCTAAGTCCATGCGCTCTGTGCTGGTGCTCTATATTGCCTCTACGCTTATCGCAGGTATCGTGTCTGTTGCCATCAGCTATCTGATGCCCTCCACGATTACGTTGGCAGATGCTTCTGCCATCGAGCAGGTTCCTCCTTCGGACTTGGGCACTGTTCTGAACACTCTTCTGAACAACTGCGTTACCAACCCTGTTGCTTCCATCGTGAGCGCTAACTATCTGGGTATTCTGGTGTGGGCTATCTTCATCGGCATTGCTCTTCGCGCTGCTGCTGGTGGAACCCGCAAGGTCATCCAGGATGTCTCCGACGCCATCACCAAGGTTGTCAGCGGCATCATTCAGTGCGCTCCCTTCGGTATCCTCGGCCTGGTTTACGACGCCGTCGCCCAGAATGGTGCTTCCATCTTTGTCGAGTATGGCCACATCATCCTGGTCCTGCTGGTGGCAATGGGAATCATCTGCTTCATTACCAACCCCATCCTTGCCTTCTTCACCTTTGGCAAGAACCCCTATCCTCTGATCTGGCGTTGCGTCAAGGACTCCGGTGTTTACGCGTTCTTCACCCGTAGTTCTGCCGCCAACATCCCCGTCAACATGAACCTGTGCCGCAACCTGGGCCTGAATCGCGACATTTACGCGGTCTCCATTCCCTTGGGCGCAACCATCAACATGGCGGGTGCCTGCATCACCATCACGGTCATGACCATGGCATGCGCCAATACCCTGGGTATGTCCATCGACCCTGTCATGGCTGTCATCCTGTGCGTCTTGGCTGCTGTCAGTGCTTGTGGTGCTTCTGGCGTTCCTGGCGGCTCTCTGCTGCTGATTCCTATGTGCTGTGCGCTCTTCGGCATTAACAACGACATCGCAATGCAGGTCGTTGCTGTTGGCTTCATCATCGGCGTTATCCAGGACTCTTGCGAAACTGCTCTGAACTCCTTGTCCGACGTCGTGTTCACGGCATCTGCTGACTATCGCGACATGCGCAGCAAGGGCCTTGAGTTCAATCCCGGCAAGGACGGCGTTGACACCACTCCTGAAATCATGGCTTCCGACTTCGATCCCATGAATCCCGCCGAGCATGAGCTCGACCATCCTACGGGCCTCTAAGAATCCGTTAAGATAAAAGAAGGGGAGGACTCTGGCCCCTAGGCGATAAGTCGATTGAACCGGGCGAGATATCCGGTTCTTTCATCACCTCTGGTTGAGCGCAGTCCCCTTTGGCGAACATGCCAATAGAACCCTATAGTGAAAGGAACCTCGATAGCGCATCGGGGTTCCTTTCTTTTTCTTCATTTGCCCCCTTGCAGACTGCTTACGTGGCCACTATAATCTTCGTTTGCGTCTGACTATGTATGGAAACACCCGGACGCGTGGAAACTCGGTATCGTCAAGCAGCAACTCCCAAGCTTGCTTTTGGCGGTGATGGAGACCACACAGAAATTGGACAGAGCGAGCTTTGGTTCTGTCCCGGAAAGGAACGTAATGGGAGTTAAGAAGCTCAAGCCCACCAGCCCTGGTAGGCGATTCCAGAGCGTCTCGGACTTTGCAGAGATCACCTGCACCACGCCCGAGAAGTCTCTGCTTGCGCCCCTGCCCAAGAAGGCAGGTCGCAACAACTACGGTCGCGTGACCACCCGTCATCAGGGCGGTGGCGTCAAGCGTCGTTACCGTATCATCGACTTTAAGCGCAACAAGGATGGCGTACCTGCAAAGGTCGCTACCATCGAGTACGACCCCAACCGCTCTGCTCGTATCGCTCTTCTGCACTACGCAGACGGCGAGAAGCGCTACATCCTGCATCCCAAGGGCCTCAAGGTTGGCGACACCGTCATCTCCGGCGCTGATGCAGACATCAAGCCTGGCAACAGCCTGCCCCTGTCCGCCATCCCCGTTGGTACCCTGATCCATGCAGTCGAGCTGCAGCCCGGTCGTGGCGCTGCTATCGCTCGTTCCGCTGGCACCAGCATCCAGCTGATGGGCAAGGAGGGCAACTACGCTATCGTCCGTATGCCTTCTTCCGAGATGCGTCGCATCCTGGTTACCTGCCGCGCCACCATTGGTGAGGTTGGCAACGCCGAGCACGGCAACATCAAGATCGGTAAGGCCGGTCGTAACCGCTACAAGGGCATCCGTCCTTCCGTCCGCGGTACGGTTATGAACCCTGTCGACCATCCCCATGGTGGTGGCGAGGGCAAGAACAAGTCCGCTGGTCGTCATCCTGTTACTCCTTGGGGCGTTCCCACTAAGGGCCATCGCACCCGTAACAAGAAGAAGTACTCTAACCGTCTGATCATCCGTCGTCGCAAGAAGTAGTAAGAGGAGATTACTTTGAGTCGAAGCATGAAGAAGGGCCCCTTCGTTGAGCCCCGCCTCCTCGGTCGCATCATTGCGATGAACGAAGCAGG
>JAUNOE010000036.1:8667-14738 GCA_030537255.1 Coriobacteriia bacterium | reverse complement strand
GCGCAGCTAGCGGCCGAAACGAGCGAACTCAAGCAAGAACTGGCTTTTGTTGCCGGCAAGATCCTGCTGGCCCTGCTCACGGCACTTTTGGTCTCCCCTGCGCTGGGCCTCTACCTCTATGTCATTGGCTCCTTGGGCTGGGGCCTCTATAAGAACCTGGGCTTTCTCACCTCGTTTTTGGTGGTGCCCTTTGTCCTCCTGGCACTCGTATTTGCACCGGGGCCAGCATCCGTTACGGGAGTCTTTGGCCTTTTGGCGTTCATAGCCGCTCTCTGCTGGGATTGCAATGATGTTTACAAACACGTTCAAAGCATTCGATCGCTCAAGCGTCAGATTGGAGCCTAAAGAACGTCGGAATCCAACCAGATGGTGAAGGGGCCATCGTTTTCCAGATTGACCCTCATCATCGCTCCAAACCAGCCCGTCTCGACCTTGGCCCCATCGCGGCGAGCAAGCTCGGCAAAATGCTCGTATAGCTCAAGAGCACGCTGGGGAGCACCCGCCTTGGTAAAACTGGGGCGGTTACCCTTCTTGCAGTCGGCATACAGCGTGAATTGGCTGACCAGAAGCAACTCGCCTCCCACGTCGGAAAGCGACAGGTTCGTCTTACCCGTCTCATCTTCAAAGAGACGCAGCTTCGATGCCTTGGTCCACAGCTTTTCGGCAGTTGCCTCATCGTCGTTCTGGCCAACCCCCAGAAGCACCAGATAGCCCCTACCAATGGAATGGGTGATCGGGGCCCCGTCACCACCAGCCACCCGGGCATCCTCACCTTCGATGGTGACGCTTGCATGGTTAACTCGCTGGATCAAGGCGCGCATTGAGACTCCTTTGCTATAGTGCTTCTTCGATAAAGAATCATACCCAACTCAAGGAGCTGCTATGCTTCCCATCGTCACAAACGGCCTTATGCGCGAATCTGACGCCTTCACTATCGAGAACTTTGTCAACGAAGTCGAACTCATGGACCGTGCGGGCACGGCAGTTTACGAAGCCATGGGGCATCGAGGCTTCAGGCAAGGCAAGATTGCGGTCGTCTGCGGCCCTGGCAACAACGGTGGAGACGGCTACCGCCTTGCAATCCTTCTGGCCAAGCACGATTACGTCATCGACTGCTTCTACACCAAGGATCCCTCCTCATTTAGCTCCGTACACTTCTTCAGTACGCTGAACTCTACGCCACTAGACAACCTGAGCGTCCATCTGGCAACCGAGGACCTTGATCTGAGCGGCTACGACACCGTAGTCGACTGCTTGCTCGGCACTGGATTCGAAGGAGAACCCCATGGTCTGGTTGCAAGCTGCATCAAGGCCATCAACGCAGCCAAGGATTCTGGCGTAAAGGTCGTTTCGGTCGACATCAATTCCGGAATGAACGGCAACACGGGTGACGGTGAGCTCGTTGTCAATTCCGACCTCACCGTCACCATCGGCGCTCCCAAGATCGGCATGGCACTCCCCCAGGCTAGCGCCCATATGACAGACACCATCACCGCCGATATCGGAATCAAGTTCGCCGGCACTCCATTCCAGCTGGTTAGCAAGGAAGAAATGGACGCTGTCGTCGAGTCCACGGGTGCGTACGCCGTTGAAGCGGAAACAGGTAGCTTCAGCTATATGTACCTCATCGCACTTGCTAACGAGGCACGTGAAAACGAGATGTCCTTCGTGTTCGAGGCTGATGGCGGACGCGCTCAGGCCATGACCGGAAACCTGTTTATCCAGCAGCCCACCTGGATCAGCAATGACGTCATCGCGCTTGCGGATAACATCGCATAAGCCAATCTTTTAGTATTTCGTCAGCCGTCAACCGTACAACCATAGACCCAAGGGCTGAGCACAATCCAGCATACATTTGTGGAGCGCAAGCTAAAACGGCCCCTGCTGGACAAAATTCAATGGTATGGACGATTGCATCGGGGCAAATCGCTGTCGCAAATATCTGAAACTGAGCATTTTGCACAAATCCCCAGGTCATCGACCTGGGGATATTTTTATGTCGATAACAACGCAAGCGCATATCGTCCACAAGCTTGATTTTTGTCCAAAAATCCCAAAAACCAGTGACTCTAAGTCTCGTCTTAGGACAGAGGCAAGAAGTATGTAGCTGACCCCACAGGCACACTCATCAGAGTCTACGCATACGTCCAGTCAGATGGATCTATGCAGGCTTGTCCAACAATGTCAATCTGGCCTGCATCAAATATGACCCATACAGGAAGCGTTCATCCACACCCTGTTATCAGCACTCTGCTATACAGGCAGGAAGCGCTCATAAACGCCAAGTAATCTACACCCTGCGATCCACGCCCTACTATCAGCACTCTGCGACCCATACCCAGCAATTCACGTCCCGCAATAGCCGAATCGATTATGCAAAACCCGAGCGTTATTAACGCGTCTTCCTGAACACCTGAGTCTGACCGGAGCGCCCCGACTCAGAAAGATGGGAGTCAGTCGGAACCGGATAGCCGACACGTGTCCCCGAGCCAGCGTCGGAAGCCCGCCTACCGGAGCCACCACCCCTATTCATACGAGGGTCAGCCTTCGTTCCCAAGGTCGTATTGGACATCACCCCATTGAGCAAGACCAAGGGTCTGCCAAAGAAGGAGACGATACCTCGCACCAAAATGGAGGCAATCCAAAGCCCATAAACCATGTTCAAGGTCTGAATCCAGTTCTCTCCGCTAATACCTTCGATGGTCTGGGGCGTAAGTAACCCGATGACCAGGGGTAACAGCATACAACCCCAGATCAGCACTCCATATCGAACCAAATAGTTCACAAAGCCAGGTATTCTTCCATCAACACAAACGATATACACCCCAACAAGCTTCTGACCTAAAGACTGGCCCTTGGTCAACGTCGGAGCCAGCATAAAGAAGACAAACGACGACAAAACGGCATCAAGAAGCAGGGGAAGCAGATGGTACTCATCAAAGGCAAAAGACTCGCTTCCGACAATGCCGTGAATTGCAGCGTAAAGACCCAGGGCGCCGACGAAGGTCAGAACCGAATCGATCAGAAACGCAACCAGGCGCCGGGTCAAGGACACACGAGCCAATCCACGCTCGATGGAATGAGCGTTCGCCGCATCCAAGTCAGGCAGCAGATAGACCAACGGAATCGCCAGAACCGAACCCACGACAGAACCCAAAGTATTCAATTCGAGGTCACACACGTCAAACAAACGATAGGGATGCTCGTAGAGACCCCAAAGGCCTGTCAGCTGGGTAGTTTCGAAGAACAGCGTCAAAGCAAAACCCGCCACCAACGCAAACAGGATGCCCCTCTTGAAGAAGTAGCGGAGCATGAAGCCGAAAGGAATCGTCAGCAGCACATTGAAGAATGCTTGGTACACATCAGGCTGTTTCAAGAACATCACCCAAGTGCGCAAGCCCGAAGAAGAACCCAAACCAACGCTTGCGGCAGCAACCTTCAGATCACGCCAGACCTCATACGGGTCCATCTGAGGATGCTGAGCATAAGGAACCAATGCCGAGCGATCCGCAGGAAGAGGCAAGATGACCTGATAGAACATGCAGATCAGGTAGAACAAAAACACAAGCACCATAACGGTCTTACGCAGGGATACCGCACCAAAACGGGCATATTGATACACCAAGTACGGAAGCGTCAACGCAATCGCGATAAAGGGCAGACTCAATGCGCCCATAAGGGCGTTGTCAATGTAGACCACAAGTTTCCTTACGAACGTTTCTTCCAACCAAAAGTGGAACCCTTGCGCGCCTGCTTCTTCAGATCGCCAAGAACATCATGCTCAGATTTGCCTTCCATCTGCGTACGGAGCTTCACCACTTCATCACGCAGACGGGCGGCTTCCTCGAAGTCCATTGCTGCAGAAGCTTCAAGCATCGCCTTTTCCAGGACTGCAATGGTCCTCAAGACTTCAGCACGCGACATCTGAGCGAGCTCGGCATTCACCGAATCTGCGCTACGAGCCAAATCCCCATCCTTTTCCAGGTGGTCAACCAGATTGTTGACGTCCTTCTTGATGGTCTTGGGCGTGATGCCATGCTCTTCGTTGAAGGCCTGCTGCAGGGCACGACGACGACGCGTCTCCTTAATGGCCTGGTCCATGGAGTCGGTTATCTTGTCCGCATACATGATGACCTTGCCTTCGGCGTTTCGTGCAGCACGACCGATGGTCTGGATAAGCGAACGATGATTGCGCAGGAATCCCTCCTTGTCTGCGTCAAGAATCGCCACAAGGGTTACCTCTGGCAGGTCAAGACCCTCACGCAGAAGATTGATGCCCACCAGGACATCGAATTCTCCGCGACGCAAGGCACTTAAAATCTCAACACGCTCCAAGGTGGCAATGTCCGAGTGCATGTAATTGGCCCTGATACCCTGATCGAGCAAGTGTTCAGTCAAATCCTCTGCCATGCGCTTGGTCAGGGTGGTAATCAGAATACGTTCATTCTTGACGGTTCGCTCTCTACATTCGTCAATGATGTCGTCAATCTGGCTGGCAATGGGCCTGACCTCGATTTCCGGATCAAGCAGGCCCGTAGGACGAATGATTTGTTCCGTTACCGCCTGCGAGACGCGCTTCTCATAGTCTCCGGGCGTGGCAGACACGTAGACGAACTGATGGACACGCTCTTCGAATTCGTCAAAACGAAGCGGTCGGTTGTCCAAGCAGCTGGGGAGACGGAAGCCGTGCTCAGCCAAAACGACCTTGCGCGAGCGGTCGCCTTCGTGCATGCCCCTGACCTGAGGCACCGTCACGTGACTCTCGTCGATGAAGCAGACGTAGTCGTCTGGGAAATAGTCGAGAAGCGTGTAGGGGGGCTCACCGGGTTCTCGATTGTCAAGATGACGCGAATAGTTCTCAATGCCACTACAAAAACCCATGGTCTCGATCATCTCAAGATCATAGGTGGTACGCATTTCAAGGCGCTGAGCCTCCAGGAGCTTACCCGCCTCGTTGAGCTCTTTGAGGCGCTCGTCAAGCTCTTGCTTAATGGACACCATGGCCCGTTCGAGTTCAGGTCGAGCAGTAACGTAATGAGAAGCTGGCCAAATGGGAATGGATTCATATTCGTTAAGCACTTCGCCGGTAACGGAATGAATCTCCTGAATTGCCTCGATTTCGTCTCCCCAGAACTCAATGCGAATAGGATTCTCAGCATACGGGGGGAAGATGTCCAAGTTGTCGCCGCGCACGCGGAAGGTACCTCGACTCAAGTCGTAGTCATTGCGGTCATATTGAATGTCAATCAAGCGATGAAGCAACTCGTCCCGATCGGTTTCGACCTCCTTGTCGATGAACAGGGACATGCCCGCATATTGCATCGGAGAGCCAATACCGTAAATGCACGACACGGACGCCACGCAGATGACATCACGTCGCGAAAGCAGTGCACTCGTAGCGGCATGTCGAAGCTTCTCCACCTCGTCATTAATCGAGGCATCCTTTTCAATGAAGGTATCCGTAGTAGGAACGTACGCCTCGGGCTGATAGTAATCGTAATAGCTGACGAAGTAGACGACGGCATTTTCGGGAAAAAGCTCCCTAAGCTCAGCCGCAAGCTGAGCCGCAAGGGTCTTGTTGGGTGCAAGAATCAAAGTCGGGCGCTGAATGGCTTCGATAGTCTTTGCCATGGTGTAGGTCTTACCGGAACCCGTTACGCCCATCAATAGCTGGTAACGAAGCCCATCTTCGATATTCTTCGCAATACTGGCGATTGCCTTAGGTTGATCACCAGCAGGCTCATAGGGTGAAACGACTTTAAAGGGATGGTTGGACAAGCGCTCCATTTGGATCTTGCCCTCCATGGCATGTCCGTCAAGCGATTCGAGATGTGCCATTAAGGGCCTCCCACCAGGCATCGATTTGCTTCTTAAAGTCCTCAAGCGTCCCGTTGTTGGTCAAGACGTAATCACTAATGGCGCAACGACGCTCCTCGGGCACCTGACGAGCCAAACGGTTTCGGGCATCTTGTTCGTCGATGCCACGATGCGACATCAAACGCCGAACCCGGACTTCGGGGTCTGTCGTAACGCATACCACCACGTCAGCGTTCCTGGCAACGTCATCCCTG
>JAUNOE010000036.1:0-8657 GCA_030537255.1 Coriobacteriia bacterium | reverse complement strand
TCCCTGCCATCAAGAATGGCCATCTCAAGAACAACGACGTCGTGGGATTTCTCAAGCTCCGCAATCTGACGAAGACACTCTTCATAGAGCAGAGGTTGGGTAATGGAATCAAGCAAAGCCGTGGCCTCGGGGCTGGCAAACGCCTTCGAAGCAAGCGCAGCACGATCAACTTCCCCATCACATGCGATGACATCGGCACCAAACGCCTCGGACAATGCCTTCTTACAGGCGGGCTTCATCAAGTTCTGATGGCCCACCTTATCGGCATAAATGATAGCCGCGCCCTTTTGAGCAAGGTACTCGATCAGCGTGGACTTACCAGAGCCCATGCCGCCCGTTACGAAAATGCGCATACGAGTCCTTTCGTCATCCAAATTAGCTCTTACCACCATAAACAAAAAGGTGGGCCCCTAGGGGACCCACCTCAAAAAAGCATTAGATGCTACAAGCTTGGATAAGGAGCTTACTCAGCGTCCTTCTCCTCCTTGTTCTCGGGCTCAGCAACCTCAATCTCGATGCCCAGCTCGTCAGCAGCAGCCTTCATGGACAGGGAGATACGACGACGCTCGACGTTGACGTCCATGACCTTGACCTTGACGTCCTGGCCAACCTTGACGACCTGTGCAGGAGAATCGATGTGGCGAGGAGCCATCTCGGAGATGTGCACCAGACCCTCGACGTTGGAGCCCAGCTCGACGAATGCACCGAAGGGAACAACCTTGGTGATCTTGCCGTCGGCAATGGTGCCAACAGGATAGGTCTCGATGAGCTTGGTCCAGGGATCAGGAGTGGTCTGCTTGAGACCCAGGGAGATGCGCTCGCGGTTGAGATCGACATCCAGAACCTCGACCTCTACCTCTTCGCCAACCTTGACAACCTCGGAAGGATGGTTGACGTGGCTCCAGGAGAGCTCGGAGATGTGGATCAGGCCGTCAATGCCGCCCAGGTCAACGAAGGCACCAAAGTCAACGATGGAGGAAACGGTGCCCTTGAGACGCATACCCTTGGAAAGCTTGGAGAGGATTTCGGCGCGCTCGTTCTTGCGGCCCTCCTCCAGGATGACGCGACGAGAGAGAACAACGTTGTTGCGGTTGCGGTCCATCTCGATGACGCGAGCTTCGATCTCGGTGTTGAGATACATGGAGAGATCCTTGACACGACGAAGGTCGACCAGGGATGCAGGCAGGAAGCCACGCAGACCGATGTCGAGGATCAGGCCGCCCTTGACGACTTCGATGACCTCGCCGGTGACAGTAGCGCCAGCCTTGAACTTCTCCTCAACCTCAATCCAGGAGCGCTCATACTCAGCACGCTTCTTGGAGAGGATCAGACGACCGTCCTTGTCTTCCTTCTGAAGGACGAGGGCCTCGATAGGATCGCCCAGAGCAACGACCTCAGAGGGATCGGCATCCTTGCGGATGGAGAGCTCGCGAGCGGGAATAACGCCCTCGGACTTGAATCCGATGTCCACCAGGACCTCGTCATGCTCAATCTTGACGACGGTACCGTTGATCAGGTCGCCCTCGTCGAAGACGGTGAGGGTGCCATCGATCATGGCGTTGAGATCGGCGTCGGAAACCTCGTCGAACTCGATGACGGACGTATTCTTGATTTCGGTCAAAACGGACCCCTTTCAAAAATGTTTCGGGGACCCTTCGTCACATTTGCAGTGCAATACATTCCATGTATGTGGCTCCTGGGATCCAGGCGCCTACGACAAACATGTCTCGGGGGCCAATAAAATACCTGCCTGAAATTCAGACGCGTTTGAGTATAACACGCATCCAGCCAAAAGCCTTGAAGCATTAATGAAACTTGCCCTACTTTGTCAAGGCTTGTATCTAAGTTTGACAAAGTAGGCAAATTGTCTGCTAGTACAGCGTCTCGAAGCCAGATTCGTCCAGTTCAAGAGCGCCAAAGTAGGATGCGAAATCCAGACCCAAGAACTCAGCCATCTGCTTCATTTCGATGACAGTCTTCACGTCGACGGCAATACCCTCCTGAGCCGTACGAGCCAGTGCATCGGCCTCCTTGTCGCCAGCGACAAAAACACGATCGTGGCCTTCAGCCTTGGGGGCATCTCGCAACTCCTGAAGGAATGTGGAGAAGTGGGCCTTGATTTCCTTAGCATCACCGAAAGCGGCGGGATCAATGGCGACAAAGCCATGACAAGTGCCGCCCTTGCCATCGGTGTGCGTATGGTTAGAAGTAAGTCCCTGAGACAGAACAGAGCAGAAGATCTCGCAGATCATGCCGTAGCCAAAGCCCTTGTGAGAGCCACTAACTTCCTCGGAGCCGCCCAGAGGCATAATGCCGCCACCGGCTTTGGCGAGGATGTTGCGCAGGACAAGATCAGCGTCATTGGAGGGCTTGCCCTGGGCATCGAGGGCCCAGTTGTCGGGCAGGGGCTTTTCGGCCTTTCGATACATCTCAAGCTTTCCGCGAGTGACCACGGTGGTAGAAGCATCGTAAATGAAAGGATGGGGGTCTGCAGGAACCGCCAGGGCAATAGGATTGGAACCCAGCATCGCCTTACGGGCAAAAGTGGGGACCATGATGGCCTCCGAATTGGTGAAGGACATACCAATCAAACCCTTGTCGACGGCCATCTTCGCATAATAGCCAGCGATACCATAGTGGTTTGAGTTACGCACGGAGACGACACACATGCCAGTCTTCTTCGCCTTTTCGATGCAAAGCTCCATGGCCTGACGAGCAACAATCTGGCCCATGCCGTCATGTCCGTCGATCACGGCGGAAACGGGGCTCTCAAAAACAACCTCGGGCTTAGCCTGGGGCTTGATCATGCCCTTCTCGATTCCCTTGTGGTAGCGGGACAGGCGCTGCATGCCATGGGACTCGATGCCGTACTTGTCGGAGAGCAGGAGCACGTCGGTAATGATGCCTGCTTCCTTGGACGTGAAGCCAAACTTCTCAAACGCGTCGTTGCAGAAACGCTCGAGAACATCGATCGAGAATTGCATGTGAGCCATCAGACTGACCATCCTATTCTTCCGCACCTCATGCGGAGATCCACCGGATACCACCGGCATCTACTTGCAAGCTAGCATTGTACTCCAAGTAGAGAAACGTCCTAAACGTAGAGAAGCCCCATCGCCGAAGTCGCAACACGAACGAAAAGCGGGACGAATACCATCTATCCAAGCACTAATAAGGAGAGCCATGGCCTATTCGACCTTCCATAACCACACCACGTTCTGCGATGGAGCCAACACGCCCGAAGAAATGGTCAAAGCCGCCCTCGCGCTTGGCATGCCTTCGATTGGCTTTTCCTCGCATAGCTACACGTTCTTCGACGAAAGCTACTGCATGCAGAAGGCGGACATTTCCGCATACCTTGCGGAAATCAAGCAACTGAAAATAGCCTACGAGGGAAGCATCCGCATCCTTTGCGGTATAGAGCAGGACTTTTGCTCTGCCGAACCCACCGATGCCTACGACTTCGTCATCGGAGCCGTGCACTACATCGAGAAGGACGGCAAGAGACTCGACATTGACAATACCTTCGAAGAGCAGACGCACGATGTTTCCCTCTACTACGGAGGGGACTATCTTGCCTACGCCGAAGACTACTATGCCCAAACGGAGAAGCTCATCGAACGTACGGGCTGCACTTTTGTTGGGCATTTCGACCTGGTGACCAAGTTCAACGAAGGGAACCGTCTATTTGACAGCAACTCAGAGCGCTATCGAAACGCAGCCACCAAGGCATGCCGCTCTCTGTGTCGGCAAGGAGCCATCTTCGAAATCAACACTGGCGCCATGGCAAAGGGTTACCGCAGCACCCCCTACCCCGCCCCCTTTCTGCTGGACGTCATCGCCCAGGAAGGCAGGCCAGTGATTCTTTCGGCAGACGCACACTCCACCGACAAGCTGCAGTACGCACTCGCAGAAGCCGAAACGCTCGCAAAAACTCATGGACTGGACATTATCTACGAGCTCTGACGGCTTTTGGGGCCTAAACCCACCAGGTCTCAGACCGTAAGCGAGCACCACAACAAGAAAGCAAGACAGCACCTCATTGAAATGCAAAAGCAAAAGGGCTCCCCTGATGAGGAGCCCTTTCTCATGTCTAGTTATGTAGAAATAACCTACTTATGCTCGGTCTCGAACTTCTTCATGTAGTCCACCAGAGCCTCGACGCCTTCCTTGGACATGGCGTTGTAAATAGAAGCACGCATGCCACCAACGTCACGATGACCCTTGATGTTTACAATGCCAACTTCCTTGGCGCCCGCGATGAACTCCTCGTTAAGAGAATCGTCCTTCAGAATGAAGGGAACATTCATGATGGAGCGATCTTCCTTGCGCACGGGAGCAATATAGAAGTCCGTGGTGTCCAGGTAGTCGTACAGAACAGCGGCCTTTTCCTGGTTCCGCTTCTGAATGCCCTCAAGTCCGCCCTGAGCCTTGAGCCACTTGAACACCTTGCCGCAGATATAGATGGTGTAGCAGGGAGGCGTATTGAACATGGAGCCCTTGTCTGCCTGCGTCTTGTACTTGAGGATGGTAGGAACGAACTCAGGCACGTCGTCACGAATCAGGTCCTCGCGAACAATGACGATAGCAGCACCAGCAGGACCAATGTTCTTCTGAACGCCGCCATAGATGAGACCAAACTTGGATACGTCCATAGGCTCAGACAAGAAGCAGGAGCTCACGTCAGCAACCAAAACGGTGTCACCCTTGGTCTCGGGATACTTGTGGAACTTGGTGCCGAAGATGGTTTCGTTATCGCAAATGTAGACATAGTCGGCATCTTCGCGAATCTCGATGGCATCAACATCGGGGACATACGTGAAATTCTTGTCCTCGGAAGAAGCGGCAACACGGATGTCGCCGTACTTACCTGCTTCCTTGCAAGCCTTCTTGCCCCAAGAACCGGTCAAGATGTAGTCGGCCTTGCCCTTCTTAAGCAAGTTCATGGGAATGGCAGCAAACTGAGTCCAGGCGCCGCCCTGCAGGAACAGAACCTTGTAATTCTCGGGGATCCCCATCAAGTCGCGCAGGTCAGCTTCGGCCTCATCGATGATCTGCTGAAACTCCTTGGAACGATGTGACATCTCCATGACGGACATGCCACTACCGCGGTAGTCGAGCATTTCAGAAGCGGCTTCAGCAAGCACGCTTTCAGGAAGAGTGGCGGGACCGGCCGAGAAGTTATAAACCCTTGCCATAGATACAAGTCCTTTCGCGACTCCAGACCCCGAGGGCCT
This sequence comes from Coriobacteriia bacterium, assembly GCA_030537255.1. Lineage (GTDB taxonomy): Bacteria > Actinomycetota > Coriobacteriia > Coriobacteriales > Eggerthellaceae > Anaerotardibacter. The sequence continues at coordinate 3,420 of JAUNOE010000036.1, read as the reverse complement.
GGCCTTGGGTAATAAAGCCCACTTTAGCAAACTAAAGAGAAAGGGTACGTTTCAGTTTGGTCAAAACGCACCCTAATCTCTTAAACGGTATGTTGAATTAGTCCTTGCGCTTGCTTACGCAAGAACGTTCCCCTCTTGGTTTTAGAACCTCAGGGACAGACAGCTCAGGCCACCATCGATCTTGCGATACTCGGAAGTGTCGACGATGAGAGTCTTGTAGCCCAAATCCTGAACAGCCTTGAGAACGGCAGGATAGCCCTCAGGAACAATGACGGTGCCATTGACCCAGATGCAGTTGGCGGCATATGCCTCTTCCTCAGGAATTTCGACCTTGTTGTACTTGTCGAACTCAGGCTTGGTCTTAAACTCGCCAGACACCAACATGTTGTTGTCCTCAAGGTAGTTGACGCCCGTCTTCAGATGAAGGACATACTCCAGGGGAACTTCGCTACCGGAAAGGCCCCAGCCTTCGAGGATCTCGATGAACTGACGGATGCCCTCTTCGTTGGTGCGAGCAGAACGACCAACGTAGAAGTGGTCGCCGACCATCATGACATCGCCACCCTCAAGCGTGCCAGGAGCAGTAATATGAGCAATGTGATCATCGTCAAAGAACTGACGGATGGTAGGCTCCATCTCCTTGGACTCGCCGTTACGAGAGCCAGCACCGGGGTTGTCGATGATGGCGCCGCAACGAGTGATAACAGCGGTGTCCTCGACAAAGCAGGCATCAGGATACTCTTCCAGAGCCGGAAGGACCGTAACTTCGACGCCGCACTGCTTCAGGGCCTCGATATAGGCATCATGCTGCTCGATGGCCTTTTCGTAAATGGGCTTGCCCAGCTCGGGAGCGCTGGTGATGCCGTCGCACAGGGACTTGCCAGGACGACGAACGATAACGTGGGAAAACTTAGCCACGTCTCTCCCCTTTCGGTAGCGGTTCATTGGGTTCACAAATTGAAACTTAGCTATTGTACGCCTTTGCCCCGCCCAAAGCGATGGACGAGGCAAAGGCAAGGAATGTTAGATTCCATCCGGCGCTAGGCACCGGTCAGTACACATGCCCTAGATAACGACGATGGCACCTGTGGCGATGTTGTAAACGCTGACAACAAAGAACAAGAAGATGAGTGCCGTAACCACCTTGTCGACGGGATCAGGCAAGATTGCCTCGCCGCGGTCCTTCTGACCCCAGACATACAGGAAGATGCCTGGGACAAACAGGATGGTGGTGATCATCAGACCAATCATGCCGCCAGCATAGATCAAGAATGCGCTATAGAAGAAACCAACTGCCGCAATGATGCGATAGAAGGTGAGCTTCTTTTGGCTGACTTCCTCAAAGCCGTCCTTTTTCATAACGCACACCAGCAAAAACAGGGTGCTGAAGAAGTACGGAATCAGAATCATGGAAACCGACACACTGTAGAAGAACTGATACGTCTGCTCGGAAACCAGGACCAGAACCAGGAACAGCTGAACGATCAACGTGGTGATGGTCAGGGTCACAATAGGAGCACCGTGCTTGTTCTTCTTCGCAAAAGCCTTGGGGAAAACACCCTGGCAGGCAGCTTCATGAGGGCATTCGGAAGAAATGATGGTATAGCCAAGCATGGCGCCCAGAAGTGACAATGCGACACCAAGATTCACCAGGGTGGCACCCCAGGGTCCAACGACATGCTCAAGCACGCCTGCCATGGAGGGATTGGAAAGCTCAGCCAGCTCTGCACGCGGCATGACGCCCATGGAAAGAATGGACACCATCAAATAGATAGCGAGAATGCCGACGAAGGCAATGATGGTCGCACGTCCAACGTCCTTGCTAAAGCGGGCACGACCGGAAATAACGACAGCACCTTCAATACCCAAGAAGATCCAGACGCTGACTCCAACCATGCCAACGACCTGGTCAAACAGGGAAGGACCATCGGGCTCGCCCCAGAAGTTGTCAAAGAAGATCGCAGGATCAAAATGCATCGAGAAGATGATTGCAACGATGGCAACAAACAAGGGCACCATCTTGGCAATGGTGGTCAGAATGTTTACGCTCGCAGCTTCCTTGACGCCACGGCAAACCAGGAAGTAGCAAGCCCAGATAACAAGGGAGGCGCCAATGACGGACTCGAGGTTGTTGCCCTCTCCGAAGATTGGGAAGAAATAAGCAAGGCTGGCAAACATAAGGGTGGTATAGGACACGTTAGCCATAAGGGCACTGATCCAGTAGCCATAGGCCGAAAGGAAGCCCATGTACTTACCAAAACCAGCACGTGCATAGCTGTAGATGCCACCAACCAATTCCGGCTTATAGCGCGAAAGGGCAAAGAAGCACATCATCAAACTGAAGACGCCAATGCCGCTAACGAGCCAACCAATAAGGACGCCACCAGTATTAGCGCCAGCGGCCGCCATGTCGCCAGCCATGGTGAACACGCCACCACCAATGACCGCCGTGATGACGGCAGCAATAAGGTGAGGCAGAGTCAGGCCGTTGATATCGTTGACCTGAGGCAGAGAGCCCTTGTTGCTGGGCATAATATCTCGCTTTCACTCGGTTAAAAATCTTCTGTTTTTGCCTGAAGAAACAAGGTGGCTTTCGCCAGGCAAAAACAGAGAACATCAGAATATCCCCATAAGGCACCCATAAGACCGACAAATTGGTTTGCTAGCGCACTAAAGGGATGAACGGATTCAGTGTCCAATGCAAATCAGAACGCCAAAACCAAATTACGCAAAAAGGGAGGATTGCCCGAAGGCAACCCTCCCCTATTAGTGCTGTTACGCCAAATCAAGCTTGCGTCAATCGACTTATGCCTTGACCCAGGAGAACATGGAGCGAATCTTTGCGCCCGTGGTCTCGATCTCGTGGGTATTGATGGCCTCACGCTGCTCGAGGAGCCACTTGTGGTCGTTCTCACAGTCAGCAACGAACTCCTTGGCGAATTCACCATTCTGAATACGCTTGAGGATGAGCTTCATGGCCTCACGAGACTGCTCATTGATGACCTTGGGGCCAGCGTAGTACTCGCCGTACTCAGCGGTATTGGAGATGGAGTAGTTCATGAAGTGGATGCCGGATTCGTACATCAGGTCGACGATCATCTTCATCTCATGGTAGCACTCAAAGTATGCGAGCTCAGCAGGATAGCCAGCCTCGGTCAGGGTCTCGAAACCAGCCTTGACCAGCTCGACAAGACCGCCGCAGAGGACAGCCTGCTCACCGAAGAGGTCCTCTTCGGTCTCCTGAGCGAAGGTTGCCTTGATGATGCCGGAACGAGCACCGCCGACGCCCCAGCAGTAGGACAGAGCGATGTCCCAAGCGTTGCCGGTAGCATCCTGTGCGACACATGCCAGATCGGGCACACCGGAGCCCTCGGTGTACTGACGGCGAACGATGTGACCAGGGCCCTTAGGAGCGCACAT
>JAUNOE010000112.1 GCA_030537255.1 Coriobacteriia bacterium | reverse complement strand
ATCATGGATACAACAAAAGGAAAGAAGGGCAAGCCTATGGCAGTAGAAAGAACTAGTGATGCCATCACTAGCGATTCCGAAGGCCGTAAACTTACTTTTTCGGTACGAGGAGTGCTTCATGATACGTCCCTTAAGTACCTGGGACTCTCCCTTTTGCTGGCCTACCATTACGTGCTCTGGTTCGCCCCAAGCTCCTTCTATGGCACCGAGCTTTTAAACACAGAAATCACAGATGCTTGGCTCGTAAGCCTTTGTGTTACGTCTATGACCATGCTCATTACGGCGCTGATAGTAAAAAGAAAGCGTCATTTGTCCGACAGCCAAGGTCTTAGCGTTGGTGCAACCCTAGGCGTAGCCTTCTGCACCCTGATGCTGCAGTATCTGCCCGGCCTTCCCTCGGAGGAGATCATCATCTGCTCCCTTTCGGCCATGGCGGGCTGCTTTGAAGGTCTGATGATTACCCTTTGGGGCGAATGCCTTACGCGCATGAACGCAAAGTTCTCCATGCCCCACCTTGGACTGGTGTTTGGCTTTACCCTGCTGATTTCAGTAGGCACCGCAACAGTTCTTCCCGATATGCTGGTACGACCCCTCACTACGGTGCTTGTTTTGGCATCCGGAGCACTGCTCGTATTCTTTGACTCATCGGAAGATAAAAAGTATCCCACGCTTTTGCCTAAAAAGACGGTCCATTCGGCAACCGTCAATACTTTAATTGTGTGTGCCATTGGCTTCCTCACAGGCGCCTCCACCTACTATTTGGCGGCGATCATCCCCTGGGAAACCCTCCCCCTTGAACAGAGTTCCTTCGCAATAGGCATCATCTGCATGTCCATCGTACTGGTAGCCGCTTCCCTGGCAACCAAAGCTCTCAAGCAGGAACACGGCATCTTCAAAATGTTCCCCTGGCTTTTGGTTCTCACCATTGTGGCCTTCTGCATCTTTATCGCAGACGACGTGCTCAATCTGCCCGCCTTCCTCATTGGCCTGGTTGTTGCCAGCATTCTGGAAATTGCCCTGATTTCATACTTTGGCACCCTGGTTCAACGCGGCTTTTTGTCGCCCGCCTTCTCCTTCGCCCTTTCCATCGGCTCTGTGCGTCTGGGCATCGCAGCAGGCAACGCGCTTGCCGTCTTCTACGAAAAGTCGAACCTCGCCTATGACTCTATCGTCATCTACACGAGCCTCATCTTCATCTGCCTGATGGCCGCCATGTTGATCCCCATCAGCAAGCGCGAGTCCTTCATCATCAACCTGATCAGCGCACCTGCTAGCCCCGCCGAAGTCGATGTGGTCTGCAACCAAATCATCGAAGAGTTTGGCCTGTCTGAACGCGAAGGCGAAATCCTAAAGCTCGTAGCACGCGGCAACACGGCGGCGAACATTGCGAACAAACTGGTCATTTCCCCCCCACACGGTAAACACCCACATCCGTCATATCTATGACAAGGTGGACATCCACAAGCGCAGCGAGCTCATCGAGTACATCAACATGCGCCGCAGCGACGCTTAGGCAAATGCCTTTTTCGCACGGGTTCGCAGAAATGCGGACCCGTGTTTTATTCTCTTCACTACTACGCAGCAACGAAAGGAGTCGTATGGAAGCCCCCAAGTCATCGGACCACCTGCTTGATTGTGCCTATGAAATTGCCGACAAATACGGCCTCGCAGCACTCTCCATCAGAGGACTGGCCTCTGCCTGCGGAGTCAGCGTGGGCACCATCTATAACCGGTTTGCTTCAAAGGGCGAGCTCACCACAGCAACCGCTCTGCTCTACTTCAGGCGAGCCTTTTACGACAACTTCTGCCACCCTGTCAAAAATGAAAACTACCTTGCCTTTTGCAAGCGCATGTTTGCCAGCATGACCCAGGTCATCCTTCATTACCGCACCCATTGGCTTAAAGGTTCGGAGGCACTCCCCTCTGCCGAAAAGGCAGCAGCTCGTCTCCATGAAGAACAGCAGTTCGAGCATATCTGCAGGGGCCTTGTGCAGGTGTTCGAAAATGATTCAGCCATCAAAGTCGATCTTCCAGGAGCGCTCAGTGCGCAGGCGGTTTCCGAATTCACGCTTCGGAACATTCTCTGGGAGCTACGCCAGAAAGAGCCTGATTGTTCCGTCCTCTTCACTCTGCTTGAAAGCACACTCTATTAATTGGTAGGGATTCACCCTATCTCCACCTGAACATAAGCCCGTGGATGTTCAGGTGGCCCCCTTTCAAGATGGTCTTATCAGAAAGAGATCCCGCGCCTCATGGTGCTCACTTGAAAGGAATCAAACTATGGAAACGGCAATCAGCTCCAACATGGGAATGGTGATGGTCGCAGCCGTAATCATCACTCTTGCTTTGGTCTTCTACACCATCGGCGTCTTTGCCGAGCGCAAGTCAGGCGTCCTTAGGCCCAAGCATCTTGCCTTCTTCTGGACAGGCTTCGTGTTCGACACGGCAGGCACCACCATCATGTCGCAGGTGGCAGGAGGCGGTGGCTCTGGCTCTCCCCTACACGCAATCACCGGCGTTCTGGCCCTGTCCCTCATGCTTTTCCACGCCGTCTGGGCCACCCTTGTCATCATTCGTGGCAACGACCGTTCCAAGGCGAACTTTCATCGTCTGAGCATTGGCGTGTGGCTGTTCTGGCTGATCCCCTACGGCGTGGGCATGATGCTGGGCATGCCCATGATTCACCTGTCCGATGAAGCCGCACTTGCCGTGTGCGTTGTGGCGGTTCTGGCTCTGGGCATCTACTTCTGCGTCAAGGCAAACAAGGAGCGTCTGGCTCATTAGCGCCAAGAT
>JAUNOE010000035.1 GCA_030537255.1 Coriobacteriia bacterium | reverse complement strand
CTAAATCAAGGCAGAGCAAAACCCCAGGTCAGACATCTTTAGCTTCAGCCCGAAATGTACGACGAGTCCTGAAGGGAGCCTCTTCTTCGGGATTCGTCGTACATTTGATGCTCTTTTTGCCATTCAGAGCCCAAATTGTGGTTCGAGCGCAATCTATGCTGGGCAGACATCGTGCAGACATCCACAAAAATCGACAGACAGCCATTGGAAAGCGAAATCTAACCCAAAAGCCCTCCAACAGACAAATAGAGATTCAAACCAAAAGCGAGCAAGGAATCAACCCAGGGAATCAGACAGGAAACCAGCAAAGGAAAAGCAATTTGAGGAAACGACCCACGAGAAAACAGTCACCCAAATTAGGCAACGCTGGCAAGAAGGTTTCCGTCAAGTAGCACGCGCTTCTTAGACACACAAACCTTCCCCTGGAAACCCCAGGCGAGCAAAGGACCCCGGAAGAATGATTCTTCCAGGGTCCTTCTTCGTGCCTCAAATCAAATAAGGGGCAAGACCGGCAAAGCAGACGAGGCAAGCAATCTAACGGGCGATACGCAAACCGTCATCGAACAAGCAGCCAGCAGGCAGCCCGCCTTCGGTCCCGAACAACCCAGATCGAACAAATAGACAAACAGCGAGCCAATGAACACCCAAGCGGTCGGCCCAAAACGCAAGTGACCCCTTGGCTAGCTCTAGCGGCCAGAACGCAAGCAGCCAGCCAGAACGCGAGCGGCCTCTGAACAAGCAGCCAGCGGCGACACCCTCCCGAAACGTCTACTCCTCGTGCCAGGGATAGGATGCTCCCCTGCCCTTGCGATCCAGCTCATGGGGATAGCCCACGTGCATGCGGAACCACTGCAGGTCGGGATTCTTAAACGACAAGTTGCCAGGAGCTCCACTAAACAGATCCTCGCCCAAAGACGACAGAGGAATCTTCTTATCAATGATGAAGGAGTAAATACCGGCTGCCTCGGGCGCGTTCATCAGGATGAAGCCGTACAAACGATCGTTCTTGATGACAAACTTGCGGTAGCGATCGCCCTCGACAAACACGCGCTCCTCGAAGCCCTGATCGGACTTGGGGCGCACGATGCCCGCCGTAAGCAGAGATACCTCCCCAAAGAAGTTGGTAGCGTTCACTGCAAAGTTGCCCACAAACACGCCCTCGCTGCCGTTGCCTGCCATCTGAGCACCTGCGATGCGGCCCTGACGCACGGCATTTGGCCATAAGGCCAGGGGTTTGTCCGTGCCATCGAGCACGTTGGTGGTCTGGGTCACGTCTCCCGCGGCATACACGTCAGGCAGGCTGGTATGCATCCGCTTGTCAACCACCAAGCCCCTGCCCTCTTCGGCACCAGCCGCAACCGCAACGAAGCTGTTAGGTCGCACGCCCACGGCGACCACCACGAAGTCGACGTCAAGCTCAGTGCCATCAGTCAGGGAAGCGTGGGTGATCGAGCCGTCAACCACATCAAACTTCGATGCCGTGGCACCTGGCCTGCAAATAATGCCATGAGGCTCAACAAGCCCGCTTAGCAAGGCTCCTGCCTGAAGGTCAAGCACGCCATCCAAAATGGGGAAACTGCGCTTGTAGACCACCACTTCGTCAGCATGGAACGACAGTGCCTCAGCCGCCTTCATGCCAATCAGGCCACCGCCAAGCACCATTACGCGGCTCTTACGACCTTCCGCGTGAGCCCACTCGGTAGCCGCATCCACCATGGAACCAGCCTGCTTTGCCTGGTCAAGCGTCAGAAAGTTCACCGCATTCTTCGCGCCTGCCAAACCAGGGATGTCCACCTGGGTAGGCGTGGAACCCGTGGCAACAAGCAGCTTTCCATAGCGGATGGACTCACCCGAAAGCAGCGTCACCTCGTGTGCATGCGCATCGATGGCCGTGGCGGCATAGTCAAGGCCGAAGAGCGTTTCAACCTGCAGGTCCTCATAAAACGAAGAAGGACGAAGCCACATGTTCTCTTCGGCAATCTTGCCTTCCAACACATAGGAGATCAGGGGCGTGCCATAAGCGGGATAGGGCTCGGGCGAGACCATCAGCACCGAACCGCGCTTATCCGTTTCGCGGATTGCCTCGACGGCAGCAATGGCCGCTGCCGAGTTGCCCAAAATAAGGTAGTCGTAACGTTTCATGGGCGTCTCCTAATCCGTGTACATGGCCGCATAGGGCTTGGCCGAAATGGGACGCAAGCACCAGAAGCCCTCGCCCGAATCATCGACAGGTGCACCGAGCTCGTCTGCGAAGTGCTCGTTGTACTCAGACAACAAGGCATGAATGACGGCCTTGTCCGCCTCGCCTGCCTCTTCCTGCATCAATCCGGGCAGCACTTCGTAGTCTTCCAGCTTGTTGCGCAGGTACACCACGCCGCCATGCATGCCCGTTGCCAGGTACTCGCCCGGCTTGCCCAGAAGCAGAATCACGCCACCGGCAAGATACTCGCCCAGGAAGTTGCCCGCGTTTCCGCCAATGACCACGCAGGGGCACTTGGATTCGTACTGCTTCATATGGATGCCTACGCGCCAGCCACAATCGTCACGGACGAAGATGGCGCCGCCACGCATGGCATAACCAGCCGCATCGCCACAGCGTCCGTGGACCACGATCTTGCCGGCATTCATAGTGTTGCCGATCTGATCCTGCGCGTTGCCGAACACCTCGATATAGCCGCCATCCATGTAGCAGGCCAAGTCGTTGCCAGGCGTACCGTTGATCAGCAGGCTCTTGCCCTCAGGCAGAGCACTGCCCAGGTAGCGCTGCGCGAACACCTCATTGAGTTCCAGCACGTCAGCCGACTCCAAAGCGGCCCTGACCTGCTCGTTCGCTGCGCGGAAATGTTCGGTTCCCAAAGTGAGGGAAGTCTTGCTTTCAGCCATTACTCATCCTCGCTTTCCACGTAGACCAACGCGCGGTTGGGACAAGCGGCCACGCAACTGGGGTTCCCTGGCTGACCCTGGCAGCTGCCGCATAGATCGCACTTGATGGCGGTTTGCTCCACGTGCACCGCGCCAAAGGGACACGTGACCACACAGGTACCGCATCCCACGCACCTGCGTTCGTCAACAAACACAACACCCGTCTCTGGATCCTTCTGCATGGCGCCGGCAATACAGGCCTCCACGCACAGGGGCTTCGCACAATGACGACAGTTCGAAGCAAACGAGAAGTCGTTGGTGCCCTCAACGCGAATGCGCGGCGCCGGACAGCTCTCGTACTTGTAGGCCTTCACCGGGTTCTTGCTCTTCGAATGAGCCGTCTTGCAGGCAACTTCGCAGCGACCGCAGTTGATGCACAGCTCAGGAATGGAATAGATCTTCTTCATGCCTCATCACTCCCCTGCGTGCTGGACGCCCAGAATCTGCAGCTCTTTTTCGCTCAGGCCAATGCCGCGCAGCATCAGGCGGTTGCCCCTCAACGAATCGATGGAATTGATGCCCATGCCGCCCATGATTTCCTGGATTTCGTGATTCCAGGCCCTGACCAGGTTAATGACGCGCTCGGCAGCAATTTCCGGATTCAGACGCTTGGTGAGGTCGGGACGCTGCGTTGCAATGCCCCAGTTGCACGTACCAGAAGAGCACGACTGGCACTGATGGCAACCAAAGGCGATGATGGCAGCCGATGCGATGTAGGTAGCGTCGGCGCCCAAAGCGATGGCCTTGACCACGTCGGCCGCATGACGAACGGAACCAGCCGCGACCACAGACACGGTAGAGCGAATGCCTTCGTCACGCAGGCGCTGGTCGATGGCAGCCAAAGCCAGCTCCAGGGGGATGCCCACGTTGTCGCGAGTACGAATCGGAGCCGCGCCCGTACCACCGCGGAAGCCGTCAACCACGATGATGTCGGCACCTGCACGCGCACAGCCCGACGCAATGGCGGCAACGTTGTGGACGGCCGCAATCTTCACCGCAATAGGCTTGCTATAGCGGGTTGCTTCCTTAAGCGAAAAGATCAGCTGACGAAGGTCCTCGATGGAGTAGATGTCGTGATGCGGAGCAGGACTGATGGCATCGGTGCCTTCGGGAATCATACGAGTGCGCGAAACCTCGGCATTGATCTTGGAACCAGGAAGATGGCCGCCGATACCAGGCTTGGCGCCCTGGCCGATCTTGATCTCGATGCAGGAACCAGCGTTCAAGTAGTGGGGATCCACGCCAAAACGACCCGAGGCAACCTGAGTGATGCAGTTTGCGCCAAATTGCTCCAGGTCACGATGCAGGCCACCTTCACCCGTATTGAAGTAGGTACCCAACTCACGTGCGGCAATTGCCAACGCCTTCTGCGCATTCAGCGAAATGGAGCCAAACGACATAGCGGAAAACATCACGGGGACGTCAAGCTTCAGCTGAGGCGGCATCTTCGTTTCGACGGTCTTCGTCGTTTCGTTGACCTTGATGACCGTAGGCCTCGAACCCAAGAACACACGTGTCTCCATGGGCTCGCGCAAGGGGTCGATAGAAGGATTGGTCACCTGAGAAGCGTTCAGGAGCAAGCGGTCCCAATAGATCGGATAGGGCTTGGGATTGCCCATGGAGCCCAGACGCACAGAACCGGTCTGGGACTGCTTGGCAATTTCCTGCTGGGCTTCCAGATTCCAGTTGTTGGTGCCGTTGTCCACCTGGGGCCACCTGGTGATGGTCAAGGCGCCTGTGGGACACATGGTCACGCAGCGCTGGCAGTTGACGCAGGCGCTGTGCTTTTCGAAGCATTTTCCCAGCTCGGTGTCGACATCATGGACGCCATTGGAGCACTGACGCTCACAGACGCCACACTGGATGCACAGGGCCTCGTCGCGCTCCACGCGATACCTGGGCAAAACGTAATCCAACATTGGCTACACACCCCTCTGATACGTACGCGTGGCCGCCACCTCGGTAATGGCAGCACCGGGAACTTCGACGACGGGAACATTGGTGCCCACGCCTTCGCGACGCTTTCGCTCGGCAACTTCGTTGAGCTCCACCACGAAGGGAACACCGCCTTCTACCGAGCGCATGTTTTCGGCATCGGGACAGATGACCTCGATGGCCGCCTGTTCGGAGGCCAGGTACACCATGTCGCCCTTCTCGGCCACCATGAGAGCACGCAGCTTCAGGCGGTCATTCAGCGCCAGCAGGCCTTCTTCGGAACCAAGAATTACCGAGAAGGGACCGTTGATCAGCGCGCTGGAGTAGACGGTGCGCAGGGCGCTTTCGTAAGCAGCAAGGCCGGGCTCCATGCGGTCGATTTCTTCCCAAGAAGGAGCCGTCATGATGTGCGCAGCAGTTTCGGCAGAAAGGCCATGTCGACGAATCAGCAGGTCAAACAGGTAAGTGATTACCTCGGTGTCGGTCTGCAGGTCGCAGTTGTAGCCGAATTGCTCCACGTAACGACGGTTGGCGTCATAGGAGGAAATCTCGCCATTATGAACGATCGACCAGTTAAGCAGCGTAAACGGATGGGCGCCACCCCACCAACCCGGAGTATTGGTTGGGAAGCGGTTATGGGCCGTCCACAACCATGCCTTGTAATCCTGGATGCGGTAGAACTCGCCAATTTCTTCGGGATAGCCCACACCCTTGAAAGCGCCCATGTTCTTGCCCGAGCTGGCAACGAAGGCACCATCGATGTGGGAGTTGATGTGAAACACGCGCTGCATGGTGTATTCCGCTTCGTCAAGCTCGCTTTCGGCAAGCTTGATGGGATGCGGAACCATGAAGTAGCGCCAAATATGGGGTGGGTTCTGGATAGTGCGCACGTAGTCGGTGGGGATCTTTTCCTGCTTTTCGATCAGGAACCACTCATCAAGGTATGCCTCCGCCATGAGACGGGCGTCCTTGGTCTCGTACAGCATGTGGAACGCAAACAGGTCCTTGTAGTCAGGATAGATGCCATAGGCGGCAAAGCCTCCACCCAGACCGTTACCTCGGTCATGCATCAGCGAAATGGACTTCAGGACATCAGTGCCATCGTGCCTGCCACCGCTGCGATCCATGATGCCCGAAATGGCGCAGCCAGCAGGAATGCGGACCTCGCCCTCGCGCAGAAGGGTCATTTCGTACCTCTTTCATCAAGCTCGCAAAGGGATTCGTCTCCCTTGTACTGTTGATGGTATGAAGCCGGTGTTACGGCACCGTGATGCGATTGTTACACCATCATGAGGTCTCTGTTTCCCTGCCGTGAGGTATTTGTTTCGCTTGCGTAAAGTGCCCTTAACCTTGCTTGTTGATGAAGTCCTCGATGACAATGCAGGTGAAATCCTCGATCGCAACAGAGGGCAGGCCGTTCAGCTACTTTTTGGAACTTGTGATATCCGCTCCTGGAAAACGACTCCTATGTTCGATATTTTTTGGCGAAATGCCTTGAATTTCATTCTTATTGATAATCAGTACCATCTAGTTACTAGTTTCTGGCGCTCATGCACGATTTGGCACAAAAATGAACCGATGAATCGTGCATGAGTCCCGTTTTCCAGGGAAGAAACGCACAGGCGCTCATTTGTATCCTGCCCCAGATCCGTCGAGCCCTCGTCACGAAAAGAATCCAGCCCAACGAAACCAACCTCCCTGGTTCCACACCCCACCCGCTCGCGAAAACAAAGGGGCGCCTGCCAAACCAACGACAGACGCCCATTCAAAATGAGTATGCCACCAGGCCCGATGCCAGCTTGATCAAACGCCTTTCCGGCCATTGCGCTTTACGCCCTGTAAGTAGCGAACGATGTCAGACACAAAAGAAGCCGGGGTACCCTAGGAAGTCTCCCGGCTCTTTAAGCCACGATGTCGCCCGAAACAGTCGGGGCACCGTTTATGTCCCTGATTTTAGCAGGCCCATAAAACAGAACAAACAAACGCGACACCCGGATTTGACCCCGGATGCCGCTTGGAAAAGCAGGAAAGTAAGCGAACCACACCCGCAAAGCAGGAAGGCTACGCCATCCCCATCCACTTCATGATGACGGGAATCCAGCCCCCAACCCATACCACGATCAGCAGCACGGGGAGCACGTACTTCACGTAGGTCGCCGCCCAACGTGGAAAACGCAAGCCTCGTCCTTGGTCGGCTTCGGCCAGGAAGTTCTCCATGCCCCAGCCCTGCTTGCGCGTGCAGAACAACACGAACACCAGAGCGCCCAGGGGCAGCAGATTGCTCGACAGGATGAAGTCCTCAAGCGACTGAATGTCGCCGATTCCGGGAACCACGAAGTCGGACCACAGGTTGTAGCCCAAGAGACACGGCAGGCTCAACAGGAAAATCATGATGCCGTTGCGGATGCAAGCGCTCCGGCGGCTCATCCCCCACTGGTCCATGCTGAACGCCATGATGTTCTCAAACACCGCAATGATGGTGGACAGCGCCGCACACGACATGAACAGGAAGAACAGCGTGCACCACAGCTTGCCCATCGGCATCTGAGCAAACACCGAAGGCAGGGTGATGAAGACTAACGCAGGGCCACTACCAGGCTCCACGCCGAAGGCAAAGCAAGCGGGGAAGATGATCAGGCCCGCCATGATGGCAACGAAGGTGTCGATGCCCGCAACACGAACGGCCTCACCGGTAAGACTGCGGTCACGACCCAGATACGAGCCAAAGATCATCATGGAACCAACGCCCAGGCCCAAGGTAAAGAAAGCCTGGCCCATCGCCGCATAGCAAGCTTCGAAGAATCCAGCAGGTCCATTGCCAAACAGCTTGTCGAAGTCAGGCATCAAGTAAAAAGACAAACCCTCCTGCGCGCCCTCAAGGGTGACCGAACGAATCACCAACACCACCAGCAAAAGCAGCAAGCAGCTCATGATCACCTTGGTCACACGCTCGACACCGCGACGTAGGCCCACGTTAGTAACGAAGACGCCCAACGCAACAACGGCGGCCAGGTAGCCCACCATTTCAGTGGGGTTGCCCAGCATCTCCGCGAACACGCCGCTGACCTCGGCAGGCGAAAGCGAGCCAAAGGCACCCGTGGCGCTCTTCACGGCAAAGATGAGCATCCAGCCGGAGACCACGGTATAGAACATCATCAACAGGTAGTTGCCCACTAGACCGCACGGCCATTTGAAGACATGCCACTTTGAACCCTTGGGCTCAAGCACGTCGAACACCCGCGCGATGCCACGCTGCGAGGCGCGACCCAGCGAATACTCCATGATCAGAACAGGCAACGCAAAGACCACCAAAAACACCAGGTAGATCAGCACGAAGGCGGCTCCACCGTATTCACCCGTGATATAGGGGAAGCGCCAGACGTTGCCCAGGCCCACCGCGCATGCGGCACTGATCAGCAGAAAGCCCAAGCGCGAACCAAAGCGCTCACGGGACGAACCCGTCTCGGCAGCCCCGGCGGCATCGGCAGCCCCAGCAGTTACCTTCATCTCGTTATCACTCACAAGCACTCCTTAGGAAATACCCAGAACAGCGCCCAGGGGCGGGAACCAGGTGCACAGAACGGGCAGCCAGCCCATGATCAAGACGATGGCGATCAGAATGGGCAGCACGTAAGAAATGTAGATGCGCACGCCAGCAGCCGCGGGGAACTTCAGGCCCGTGCCTGCATCGGCTTCGGCCAAAAACTTGTCAAAGCCCCAGCCCTTCTTGCGGGTACAGAACAGCAGGTAGCACATGCCACCGATGGGCAACAGGTTGTTGGAAACCACAAAGTCCTCGATGGACTGAATGTCGCCGATGCCTGGAATGGTGAAGTCGGACCAGACGTTAAAGCCCAGCAAGCAAGGCAGGCTCAGAGCAAAAATGCACACGCCATTGACCACGACGGCACGACGACGTTCCCAGCCCCAGCTGTCCATAGTGAACGCCATGATGGCCTCGAACACCGCAATGACCGTCGACAGAGCCGCAAAGGTCATGAACAGGAAAAACAAGGTGCACCACAGCTGGCCCATGGGCATCATCTCGAAGACGGAGGGCAGGGTGATGAACACCAACGCAGGACCACTGCCCGGCTCCACGCCGAAAGCGAAGCAGGCAGGGAAGATGATCAGGCCCGCCATGATGGCAACGAAGGTGTCGATAAGGCAGATGCGCATGGTCTCACCAGGAAGACTGCGGTCCTTATCGATATAGGAACCAAAGATCATCATGGCGCCAATACCGATGGACAGCGTGAAGAAGGCCTGGCCCATGGCCGCATAAACGGCCTCCCACAAACCAGCAATGCCGCCGCTGGTAAGCACCGAGAAGTCGGGAATCAGATAGAAGGCAAGGCCAGCACCGGCACCAGGCAGGGTTACCGCACGGACAACGAGGACAACAAGGATGACGAACAGGCAGCTCATCATCGCCTTGGAAACGCGCTCCACGCCATTCTTCAGGCCCGCACTCGTGCAGACCAAGCCAATGACGACGACCAGCGCCATGTAGATGAGCTGTTCACCGGGATTGGCCAGCATGTCCGAAAACACACCTGCCACCTGCTCGGCGGAAAGACCAACGAACAAGCCTTGCGCACTTTTGACGGTGAAGGCCAGAAGCCAGCCTGCAACCGTCGTGTAGAACATCATAAGGATGTAGGTGCCAGCGAAATTGAGCCACTTCAGACGGTGCCACTTGCTGCCCTTGGGCTCCAAAGCCTCAAACGCAGCACCGGCGCCCTTCTGAGAGGCGCGGCCAATGGAGAATTCCATCACCAGAATCGGCAGTGCAAACAGCGCCAGAAACACCAGATACAAAACGATGAAAGCAGCGCCGCCGTATTCGCCGGTGATGTAAGGAAAACGCCAGACGTTGCCTAGCCCAACCGCGCAACCAGCGCTGATCAGGAGAAAGCCCATGCGGGAACTAAAGCGCTCGCGCGAAGGAGAGGTCTCTTGCGACATGGGGATCCTTTCTTGGAATCTCGATGAGACAAAAAGAAAGGCCAGGTCCCACAAAGGAAACCTGGCCTCGGTTTGCTTGTGCTTATCCGCGAATCTCGGCACCCGTTGCCTTGGCCACCTTGGCAACAAGCTTGTTGTGCTGCTTGTCAACCTCTTCGGCGGTCAGGGTACGGTCAGCCGCACGATACTCAAGCGCAAAGGCCAGCGACTTCTTGCCCTCACCCACACGAATGGGATCACGGTAGACGTCGAACAGCTTTGCGGAATCAAGCAGCTTGCCACCAGCAGACGTGATGACCTGCATCATGCGCTCGGCCGTAACGTCTTCGGAAACGACGAAGGCCTGGTCCATGGTGACGGCAGGATACACGGGAACATCCACGTAGGGACGCGAAAGCTGGCTTGCCTTCAGCAATGCCTCAACGTCCAGCTCGAAGGCGACCACAGGGGCCTCGGCCTCGAATGCCTGGACGGCCAGGGGGTGAATCTCGCCGACCCAACCCAGGATGGCACCGCCTGCCAACACCTGAGCTGCACGGCCCGGCTGGAGGAAGGGGGCCTCTTCGGCATCGAGGGCCTTGTAGCGGACCTTTTGGATGCACAGCTCGCGCACCAGATTCTCCACCACGCCCTTGCCATCGAAGAAGTCGAAGGCCACAGGCTTGTGGCACCAGGAGCCATTGCCCATGGTGCCGGCAAGCACGCCTGCCAGCTTCTGCTTTTCACGGGGCTGCTTCTTGCCTTCGGCACCAAAGAACACAGTGCCAAGTTCGTAGAGCTGAATGTCCTTCACGCCACGAGCCTGGTTGTGGGCAATGGAGCGCAAAAGGCCAGGAATGATGGTCTGGCGCATGACCGACTGGTCAGTAGTCATGGGGTTCAGGAGCTCCACGGGAATGCCCAGACCCTCGCTAGGCATACGCAGGCGGGACAGGTCCTCGGGATCGACGAAGGAGTAGGTCATCGTCTCGTTCATGCCGCTTGCGCGCAGGGTGTCGTTGATGACGTCGGTCTTGACCTGCTCATCGGAGCGGGTGCCCAGGCGACCGCGACCCCCAGGCAGCGTTGCAGGAATGCGGTCCATGCCATACAGGCGCAGGACTTCCTCGTACAGGTCGATTTCACGTTCCAGGTCGGGACGGAAGGTGGGGGCGACCACGGAAAGCACAGACGGATCGTCGGTGGCGGAAACCTTGCAGCCCAGACGCTCCAGGATATCGGTCATCTCCTCAGCGGGAATCTCGGCACCCAGCATGCCCTGGCAGCGCTTCACGCGCAGGGTCAAATCAACGGGCTCGGTCTTCTTGCCATAGACGTCAATGACGCCCGGGCAGACGGAGCCACCGGAAACCTCGGCCATCAAGGCAGCTGCAAAGGCAGAGTAATCAGCGCAGGTGTTGTCGTCGACGCCACGCTCGTAGCGCAAGGAGGACTCGCTGATCAGGCCCAGGTTACGGCTGGTGCGGCTGGTGCGACCACGCTCGAAGGTAGCGGACTCCAGCAGAATGGTGGCAGTGCCTTCGGTGACCTCGGTATCCAAGCCTCCCATGACGCCAGCCAGGGCAACGGCCTCTTCGGGCGTTGCGATGACGGTCATGTCGGACGTGAGCTCACGCTTCTCTTCGTCCAGGGTGGTCAGCACCTCGCCGTCCTTGGCAGCACGCACAACGATGTTGGCCTTGCCCGTGCCATCGACCAGCTTGTCGTAGTCAAAGGCATGCAGAGGCTGGCCCAACAGGAACAGGATGTAGTTGGTCACGTCAACGATGTTGTTGATGGAACGAGCACCAGCTGCCTGGACGCGCTCAGCGAGCCATTCAGGAGAGGGGCCAACCTTGACGTTCTTGATGACGCGAGCGGTGTAGCGAGGGCAGCGCTCGGCATCTTCCACGGTGACGGTGGCCAGCTCGTCTGCAGCAGGCAGGGTCTCATCGACCACAAGGTCATGAGTGGGATAGCTCACGGGAACGCGGTACATGGCACCAACCTCGCGAGCCATGCCGGCCATCGACAAGCAGTCGGGACGGTTGGGCGTAATCTCCAGATCAAGAATGGTATCGGACAACTTCAAGTAGTCAGCGATGCCCATACCCACAGGAGCGTCGTCAGGAAGGATCCAGATGCCTTCGTTTTCCGAGCCCATGCCCAGCTCACGCTTGGAGCAGCACATGCCACAAGAAACCACGCCACGCAGCTTGGACTTCTTGATCTTGAAGCCTTCAGGCATGACCGTGCCGATGGTGGCCACGGGAACCTTGATGCCCAGCTTCATGTTGGGAGCGCCGCAGACGATCTGCAGAGGCTCCTCGGCACCCACGTTGACCTTGGTCAGGTGCATGTGATCGGAATCGGGGTGAGGCTCGCAGGAAATCACGTGACCCACCACGACGCCCGCCAGGTTGTCGCCCGTGCGCTCGACGCCTTCGACACCCGTACCGGTCAGATCGAACTTGTCGCACAGAGCCTTGATGTCATTGGGGAGCTCGACGTATTCGCCGAGCCACTTCAAAGAAACGCGCATGTGTCCTCCTAGAACTGACGCAGGAAACGCATGTCGCCTTCAAGGAGCATGCGCAGGTCAGGAACGTCGTACTTCAGGCAGGCGATGCGCTCGATGCCCATACCGAACGCAAAGCCGGAATATTCCTCGGGGTCGATGCCCGACATCTCAAGAACGTTGGGGTCAACCATGCCGCAGCCCAGGATCTCGATCCAGCCCGTTCCCTTGCACATACGGCACTTCTCGCCATCGTGCAGGTGACCGGTTCCGCCGCAAACGCCACAGCTGACGTCAGCCTCGGCGGAAGGTTCGGTGAAGGGGAAGTAGTGCGCACGGAAGCGCGTCTTGCGATCGGGGCCAAAGAGCTGCTTGCAGACGTAGTCCAGCGTGCCCTTCAAATCACCGAAGGTGATGTTCTTGTCCACGACCAGGCCCTCGCACTGATGGAACTGGGGCAGATGGCTGGGGTCAGCCACGTCGCGGCGATAGACCTTGCCAGGAGCGATCATGTAGATGGGCAGCTCGCGGTCCTCCATGGCATGCACCTGCACGCCAGAGGTCTGGGTGCGCAGCAATACGGCGGACTCACCCTTGACGGCGGTCTCGGCACCCGTGTTGTCCTTCACGTAGAAGGTGTCGGCCAGGCCTCGGCTGGGATGGTCCTCGGGCGCGTTCAATGCCGTGAAGTTGTACCAGTCGGTTTCTACCTCAGGGCCAGTCAGCACGGTGTAACCCAGGCCCAGGAACAACTCGGACACCTCGTCGCTGATGGCGCTGATCAGGTGGCGCGTACCCATCTGCTGGCTACGACCGGGAAGCGTCACGTCAACGGCGCTTGCTGCAATGCGCTCGTCAAGCTCGCGTGCAGCGATTTCGGCCTTCTTTGCCTCAAGCGCTGCCTCGATTTCGTTGCGGGCAAGGTTCACGCTCTTGCCGATCTGGGCACGATGCTCCTTTTCCACCTGGCCCATGGATCGCAGATAGCCCGTCAGGCTTCCTGCCTTGCCTACCACCTCGACGCGGATGGCCTCCAGTTCCTTCGAATCGCTGACGCGGCCAATGCGCTCAAGCGTTTCGTGGTGGAGGGCAGTGATGTCGTCAATGATTGCCATATCCTCCATACCTTTCCAAATACAAAAAGAGTCCCTCTCATCCTTACTTCCAAGGACGAGAGGGACTCCCGTGGTACCACCCTGGTTGGCGGCAAGCCAGCATTCCCTATGGAATCCTGAGCGAGACGCCCACTCATTCGGCCTGATGTCGGGGGCTAGCCGGCTTGCCTACTGGCTGCTTCGTCACGCAAGGCCAACGCTTGGAACCCTTAAGGCTCAAACGCCGAACTTGCAAAACCAAGCTACGTTCAGCTTGCTGCTGGTGAAGTGAATTGCACCTCTGCGGCTAGGTCCTTTCAGCAACCGGACCCTCTCTGGGAGCCACGATACGACGTGCACTGTCTTCGTCATCGCAATCACACCACATTCGTGATGTACCGACGAAGTATAGCTCACTTCGCCACGAATAGCCACGTTTGGGCTTTAAACGAAGAAGCTAGTGGTGCTGCTTCTGTCCGTACATGATCATCTGGGACACATTGAACAGCTTGCCATCGGAAAGGCGGTACTGCTTGACCTCCCACTGACGGATGCGTCCACCAAGCTGCAGGGGCTCTGCGACGGTTTCCACCGTGTCGCCCTCGAAGACGGGAAGAAGGTGCTTGCTGGTTACCTCGACGCCAAGCCAGTGCACTTCGTTGGGATCACAGTGATCGGTATTCACTTCGCTGGCCGCGTTTTCAGCCAAGGCAGCGCTGATTCCGCCGTGCAGCACGCCATGAGGCTGAAGCATGTCCTTCGTCACCAGCATGCGCGTGACGTAACGCTCAGGGGTGCTTTCGACAATTTCAAGATTCAGCATGTCGGCCAAAGACATAGGAGGTCCTTTCTCCCAAACCAAAGCGGCTCATGCCGCCCTCAATCGCATGAATACATTATACGAACGGCCAAAAGGATAGGACACCGGGCACCTCACGAGACCCGTGTAAACGCGATACCGTCGCATGGGCGCAAAAGGAAAACGTGCACCGCATTCCCATCGAACAAACTGACCACCCCGAGCCGCACCCAATTGCTGCAAGACCCAACGTATGCGGCGATCACCAAACAGGCAGACCACCCAGGAACCATCAATGCCCCGCTACAAATCGGGAGATATGCTTTAAGTCGTATCGCTCCAAGCTTCCGCCGCATCCATACGTCATCGCAAATCAAGCAGTCAAACGGCTGGAGGTGAATTTGGTCCGCGGGCAACCCATGCGATGCTGCGAATCGGAAGACATGCGACGCATCGAACGTCATTGATGCACATGCAGCGCGCAGCGACCACCCATGCAGCGCACATGCGGCGCTACAAATCGGGAGATATGCGATCGGCCCCTGGAAATGGGCTCCCATGCGCG
>JAUNOE010000034.1 GCA_030537255.1 Coriobacteriia bacterium | reverse complement strand
ATGCTGTCCCTCTAATTCGTTATGGCATCGATCGCAGACTTGCCAAGTATGACCTCAGCACACCCGAAGGACGCTCCAAGGGAACGGTTGACGCTTTGTCGGTCTTGGCACCCATCAAGGATTCTCTCTTAGCGAAGGATTACGCCGTCTACATTGCCTCAAGGGTACGCACTCGCGAAGAAGACCTGCTCGACCGCCTAGCTCAGCTCAAGGCTCCCAATAGGGTCGACTATGACGAACGTGCTCGAGCGCAGGCACCTGTACGCAAAACGCGCAGCCTGGACGATTACCCGCCTGCAGAGCGCAACCGCATCAAGAGCGAACGGGAGTTTCTTTCTCTGTGCGCTCAGAACACAGGCTTGGTGCCCGAATTCTTTGACACGCTGGGGCAAACCGAATGGAGCCTTAAGAGCCATACGGATTTGGCAAACTGCATCTTGGATTCCGTTGCAGCGGATCCGGCCATTACGCCCGCTCAGTTGATTCACCAGGCAGAGGCAAGCTGTCCCGTTGCGACACGCATTCTTACGGGTGCCGTGACCATGGGGCGGGCAAATCCCCATGAGTCCCTCTGTTTCCTTTCCGAGGAACTGACCATCGGGGACCTCGAGCACACCATTTCCGACATGCGCGAGGCCATGAGGCTCAATGACGGCGTAGACGACGAATCCCAGCGCCAGTTTTTCGACTCCATCATGGTCCTTCAGCAGGAACTCAACCACCTGCGCAGAGTGCATACTAAGCACGAATAAGCCCATCTTCGTGCGGTATACTTAAAGGTCGAAACTAACAGAGTTCCTATACCGTACGGAGGATCGCATGGCACCCTTTGGAACCTTGAAGATAGTCCTTTCCCCTGACCCTGGCCTGCGCCAGGTTTGCGAGCCTTGCACCCCTGGTGACAAGTCCTTGCACAAGCTTGCCAAGAAGATGTTCAACACCATGTACAAGAACAGCGGCTGCGGTCTTGCTGGTCCTCAGGTAGGTGTGGAAAAGCGCATTGTCGTCATCGATTGCGGCATCGAAAAGGAAGAGCCCTATTGCTTGGTTAACCCCGAGATCGTTGCTCTAGAGGGCGATCCGGTAACCGACCTGGAAGGCTGTTTGAGCCTGCCCGGAATCTCGGTGCCCATCAAGCGCCAGCCCTTTGCTCGCGTCAAATATTTCGATCTTGACGGAAACGAGTGTTTCGTCGAAGGTGATGGACTTCTTGGTCGTTGCCTCCAGCACGAGCTGGACCATCTTGATGGCATCACTTTGCTTGAGTCCTGCTCGCCCATAGATCGAATCAAAGCCATGAAGGAATATCAAGAGGCCTTGGCGCGTGGAGCCCGTCCCGGTGACACCGAGTAGCCAGCCTAGACCAAAACGATTTCATTACGTAAGGAGCTAGGGTTTAGATGAGACTCGTATTCATGGGCACGCCCGACTTTGCGTCCGTCATTCTTTCCTACCTTGCAGAGCAGCACGAAGTGATTGGCGTCTATACCCGTCCCGATGCCGTAAGCAAGCGGGGCAACAAGACCTTGCCAAGTCCTGTAAAGCAGGAAGCCCTCAAGCATGGGCTCAGGGTTTTCGAGCGTACTTCGTTCAAGGATCCCGCTTCGGTGGATCAGCTCAGGGAGCTTGCCCCCGAGGCCATCGTCGTTGCTGCCTATGGCTGCATTCTGCCTAGGGAGGTTCTAGATATACCTCCTTATGGCTGTCTGAACGTACACGCTTCTGATCTACCTCGATGGCGTGGTGCTGCTCCTATCGAGCGTGCCATCCTTGCTGGCGATGACGCGGTCGGTGTTTGCGTCATGCGTATGGAGGAGGGCCTGGACACGGGTGACTTCTGCGTGAGCCGTACCATGGATATCGCCGACTTGGGAGCAGACGATCTAACTATGCGTCTTGCCGACCTTGGCGCTTCGGCCATTCTGTGCGCACTCTCACACGAGGAGGCTGGAGTATCCACCTGGGTCAAACAGAACGAATCGCTCGTTACGTATGCACACAAGATCGAAAAAGGCGAGCTAGACCCAGCTCCCTCCGATACTGTGCTTGTCCTTTCGCGCAAAGTGCAGGCATCAGGTGCCAGTCATCCCAGTCGCTGCATCGTAGCGGGCAAGGGCGTCACTCTGCTCAAGGGCAGATTTGTCGAAGAAGAAGATGCAGCTCTGGTGGAAGGCCTTGTGCCTGGAGGAGTCAGGTTCCAAGCAAAGCGCCTATTCCTGGGTGCAGCTGACGGAGCTTATGAATTGCTTTCGGTGAAGCCCGATGGCAAGAAGGAAATGGATGCAAAGTCCTTTGCGGCCGGCATTCAGGGAATCAAACAAGGAACCCACACCTGGGAGGAATGCTAAAGAATGGCAGAACAGAACAATTACCGCGCTGGCGGTCGACCCAATCACAGGGGCTCTCGTCCTCAAGGTTCTCGAGACTTCAAGCGTGACGACAGGCGTCCTGGTTCCCATGACGCAAAGCGCGGTTCCTACCGTGGCAACAATCGAGACGATCGTAACGATCGCAAGGGAGGCAAGGTTTCCGACTTCCGCGACAAGCGTTCCACCCGCGGCAAGGGCGGTTTTGATGGTCACAATGACCGCAGAAACAGCGACGGACGTCGCGCTGATGGTCCCAAGGGCGGACGTAAATTCGAGGATCGTCGTGGGCCCCGTAAGTTCAACGACAATCGTGGTTCCCGTAAAGACCTCGACAAGCGTCAGGCTAAGCCCAAGCGAGTCGAGGGCCTTGAGTCCAAGGATGCTGACGCTGCCATCCAATCCCAGGAAAAGACTGGTTACGCCGGCGAGCTCCATGGCCGCCGGCGTCCCAACAACGCCGAGTCTTTGGTTACCCCTGCTCGCTTGACGGCTTATAAGCTTGTTCGTATGGTTCGTGACGAGTCGATGAGCGTCCACGAGGCTGGCCGCAGGATTCTGTCTGCAGCAAAGCTGTCTGCAGAAGACAAGGCCTTTGCTCAGCTGCTGGCCACGGGCGTGATCAGCACTTATGGCACCCTTAACCTCATTCTGAACCGCATTCTTCGCGACCCTCGGGATGTGAGCCCCGAAGTGCGCGATGCACTCTGCATCTCCGTGTATGAGATCGTCTTCTTGAAGAAGGCGCCCCATGCGGCAGTTGATCAGGGAGTTGAGCTTGTAAGGGCCTTGGCTCCTCGCGCCAGCAAGCTGGCCAACTTCGTCCTGCGCCGTGCCAACGAGTTCCGCAAGGCGCTTCCTGCATTTGGCGAAGGAACCTTGGAAGATGACGCCCTGTTGGCGGGCTTCCCCGCATGGATGGTTCGGACCTTGACGGAAACTCGTGGCGAGAATTGGACTCGTGCCTTCTTGGCTCACTCTGGCGAGCAGACCCAGGCAAAGTCCGTTGTTCCCATTTGGTTCACCTTCAATGAAAACCGTGTTGATGGCGCTGCTGCACTGAAGAGCCTTGTTGAGCGCGGTATCGATGTCGCCCCTGAGGCGTCTGCTTTGAGCTATCAGCCCTCCGTGTTCCGACTCAAGAATCGCAAGGACGTTTCTGATCCTTTGTTCTCTGGCCTGCTCAAAGAAGGCGCTCTGGTTGTCAGCGACTACTCTGCCCAAGCCATTGCCGCTCTGAGCGTCTCCAGCAATAAGCCTGAGCGCTTCCTTGAGATCGGTGCCGGTCGTGGTACCAAGACCCTCATGATTCAAAGTGCCGCAAAGCATGCTTTTGGTAGCCAGATGGAACTCTGTGCAGTAGAACTCAGCCCTCACAAAGCGCGTATTCTTGAAGAACGTTGTGCGCGTTCCCACACCAATGCTGAAGTCGTTGTTGCCGATGCTACGAATTTGTCCGAACTTGAGTGTACCTTTGATGCAATCCTGCTTGATGCCCCTTGCTCTGGTAGTGGCACCACCCGACGTCATCCTGAAATCAAGTGGCGTATCACCGAAGATGAAGTAAAGGCAATCTCTCGTTTGGAATTCGCTCTTCTTACCGAAGCAGCTAGCAAACTTGCATCAGGCGGCGTAATCACGTATGCAACTTGCAGCGTGTTCAAGCGTGAAGATGAAGATGTCGTCGAGGCATTCCTTGCATCTGAGGCAGGGGCTGAATTCGAGATCGAGCCTATTGCAGGTGAGGCAAAGTATTTCTTCGTTAATCCTACGGTTGGTGGCCCCGATGTACACTTTGCCGCTCGATTGCGTCGCAAGGCACAAGATTCGTCAAACGCCTAAGACGAATGATTGCAGGAATGGCTATCGCCGCTTGACCTGCAGTTTTTTGGGATGCCTGATAGTGCAAACAATCTCCAGTTTGAAATTTGAGCCGCTTTCCATTTCTCGATTTCAAGAAAAGGAAAGCGGCTCGTTGTTTCGTTGTTTGGAGACACAAAGATCAATGGGACTCCACCAATGGGCGCCCCTTACTGAAACCGCGAGCCGAACATCACGCAGTCGACGAAGATAAGACTCCAATGAGGAGCGCTCTTTACTGAAGCTGGTGGCGCGTTGGACTCTGAATGCATGGCCGACCTGGAATAATGGTCTAATTTGGCGCGGAAGGAGATCGGTGCATGGTATTTTGGCGAGTTCAGACCCGATAATCATGCATATAGCTTCTAGCGCGCCATTTTCGAAAAGACAAGCATGCATTCAGAGTATTCCGCGCCCGAACGACTCCAAAATCGCGTTTGAAGCATGCATGCAACTCATTCCGCGCCTATTACTCAGGAATAGTCCAGCCACTTATCAGGAAGCACCTATTTCTGAGTGCGCGCAGGAAATCGCTTCGCTCGAGCTCTCCAGGAGTTAACACTATCTTTCGTCGCAGTCTTCATCGGCTGCAACATCCTGAACGTAGCCCACCAGAACGCCACTAATATCGTCGGGAGAGCCGCTTTCCAGAGCTGCTCGACAAATGCTTCGCAATGCAACACCCAAGCTGGCTTTGTCGCGAGGATCCGCAAGAGAGAGGAAACCTTCCAAAAGATCCTGATCGATGTGCTCCCACAAGCCATCGCTTGCACAGAGGAATAAATCGGCCTCAGAGATCTGGAACGTTTCGCCGAGCTCAAAAGGACTCGGAATATCTCCACCTGCGTAGCTGGTTACCACATGGGCAATCTTGGGAGGAATCTCAACGTCAGGACCCAGTTCATCGCGATAACGATTAGCCAAAGAGTGGTCACGCGTAAGTGAGCCAAATCCTGGCGCACGATAGTGATATACGCGACAGTCGCCCATATGAAAAGGCGTCGCTAGGGGAGTGCCGTCATCGTCAATCTTGAAACGGCAGCCAGCGCCAACCGTATAGGCTCGTTCATTATGAGCCATGCCTTCTTGGCCTTCAGCTACCTCATCAGAGCAGGTCTGAAGAGTTTCTGCCAACGAAAGGTCTGAGCGCTCCCGAACAGTGGTCTTCAGGGACTCTGCGGCACTTAAAGCTGCAAGGTCGCCACGAACGCTTCCGCCAACCCCGTCAAAAGTGCAGACAATCATGCGGTCGGAATCGCAGGTACCTTGGCGTTCGACATAACTTCCTGGCTCTTCTGCTCCCACTAGGACATCATCCATCACGAAGATGCGATCGTCGTTGCGCACATGACGTGCGCCACATTGAGAACGAGCTGCAAAGACAAACATCAAGACTCCCGTCTATACGACATGGACACGATAGTGCCAAGGTTCATACATGCTGCTTGCCTCAGCTGCTGAAACAATACGTGTCAGTCGCTCTACATCATTCTCGATAGGATACCGCTTATATGGAGCACCAAGCGAATGCACAAGCAAAGCTCATCTTGGATGGATGCTAAGAACGGGTTGCGCGTGAGGGATCGATGCTCATGGTCTGGAAATGGCGATCCATGTAATCGTCGCCGTAATGATCGGCAAAGAACTGCGCCACGGGAGTTTCGGGCGTTTCGCCGGCTGAACGAAGGAACCAGCAATCAAATGACAGCATGGTCATTCCTGCGTTTACCAGCATAAACGTGGCAAACAGGATGGTCACGACGTAGCGGCGATTCCAGGGAATCATGTTGATAAGGGTAAGCATCTTGGGGAGGCAGACCCTGAGCCACCAGATACCCAAAATGCCCCAGCAAACCATATGGAACAAGTCGGTCCTCCCGTCGAAATTGAAGGGTTCCGACGAATAGTCCCAAGCCAAAATACCGAAAGCGAACTGGAAGAACCAGCTCACGGCAAATTCGAAAAGACCACCAATCAGGCCTGCTGCCACAAAGGTGATGAATGCGTTTTTGTTATAAAAACGGTTCAGAGCCACAGTCATCAAAACGGCGCCAACACCGTAGATAGGACTGAAAGGACCCCAGAGCATGCCGGTCCTGTTTTCAAACACGCCATTGTTCAGGATGGGGCAGACCAAGCTTTCCATCACCAGTCCAAGAATGGAAGCTACCACAAAGATCCAGAACAAGTTAAAGAAGTTGAGTGAAAGGTATCCTTTGCCCGTCGTGTCGCGGCCAAGCGTCCCTTCTTCGGCAGCCTCTTTGTCTTCGAGCTGAGCAAGTTTGATGCGTAGACGACGCTCTTCCATCAACGTGGGGTCCAAATATGAAGCCACCACCAAGAGAAACACCATGACGACTGAGTCCCAAGCAAAGAAGGGACCGACGCCACGACACATAAGGTCAAGCACGATAGCGGCAACCGAAATGCCAGACAACACATATGCTTGCGTGGCAGCACCAGTACGCTTGTTCCTTACAAGGCGAACACCAAAGATGAAGAAACCAATCGCCATGGCAAGCTGCACCAAGGTCAAAGCCGAGTTCAGTACGAAGGCCTGAACCGAAGCATCAATGGAGAAGTCGATTGGATGGCCGGAAAGGTACATCACGCTATATGCCAAGGCGGTAAGCACGGCGACGGCTGCTGTGCCTCCGCCAGAAATGATGCAAAGAACGCCGAAGACCTTCAGCACGGTAGGGATGCGGTTTTCAATCTGCTCGATTGAATGAGCCATATGGTCTCCTTCTTGGTATCTGCGTTGAATTCGTTCGATTATAAAGAAGCAGCCTGTCAAACGCGAATAATTAGAAATTCCACAGGGATAATCAGCAGCTTACCGCTTTGGTGTTTCCCTGGTTCCCGACCTTGCCACCGAACAAGCTCAACCCGGCCCCGTTTGTCTAAACGGGTTGCTTAGTTGCCACTTTAAATTCAGCGCAGGTCTTTCGGGCTACTGACCCACTCCCGGCAGCAGCCTTCCGACGGCACCTTGCAGGCGTTCTGCTGTCATCATTTTCAGGACTCTTCCGAGGTGGCTAAAAGTCTGAGTGAGAGCGTCACGTGTCTGCTTGTCCAGATTACGCGTACCCCTTAGGACCTTTGCAAGATTTTGCGGCAACTTACGTTGGAATTCTGCAAAGGTGTGGCAATCGGTCTCTTCGACCAATTCAAAGATGGCCCCCAAGAATGCGTCGCGTTGTTCGGTGGTACAACTTCTCAGCCAGGCATCAAGTGCCTCGTCAAAGAACTGGGCACTTTGGCTCTGATCATCGCAGTACTGGAAATCGTCATCCTTTACAAGCCACGTAACGGGACGGTGCTGAAAGAACGAAACCGCATTTGAAGCTACGTAGCGCAAGTGAGTTGAGTCCTCCAGAATCATGCCAAAGATACTCGATTCGGGAACGTACTTGTGCCTCTTACCTTGGTACTCGGTGGAAAGATAGCGAGGGGAAGGCGGATTAAGGAAGTTCGGGCCGTCATGATTGAAGATGGCGCCAACGCGTTCGTAGACATCCTTGTGAATCGTAGCAGCTGCGAATTCAGCTAAGTTACCGCCCTTCGAATGTCCGCCTACGAGCAGCACGCCTTCAGTGAAGCAGGATGCAACGCCCGAAAGGTAGGCTTGGGCACTTCGCTGAGAAGGAATGACGTCCTTGTAAGAAAGAGCGAAGTCCTCTTTCCAGCCAACCACGCTGCCGTCAGTTCCGCTAAATGCCACATAGGTGCCCATACCAGGCGCAACAAAGGTGATAGCCGAAAACTGCTTGTCGATATTTTCGCTCTGCTCGTTCGCATAGAGACATACGCACAACTTGGCAAAACGACGGTTACGGGCAAAGGCGTTAAAGAATTCCGAGATGTCATCGCAATTTTTCATCCAACATCGCGCAATCAGTTCATCGAAATCACAAAAGCGCAAAACGTCGATTATGGGAATTGGGTCGGCTCGGTGCACGGGGGCAAAGTCAACCAGTTCGTAGTCAAGGTAGACAAGCGAAGACAAGATCAGACTATCGACGGGATTGAAGGGGATCTCTTCGAAAGACGCCTGCTGAAAACGAAGGTAGTCCGTCATCGTGCGCTCTTCAGGGCGAGCGGGTGGCTCAGGTGGAATCAAGGCAGGAAGAGATCCATAGCACATGAGCTCATAGGCACTATTATGTGCTCGGTTTGGTTCTTCCATGGCGTTCCTTACCCCTCGATGCGCATCAACGTGAACAGCGTATACTCACTTTTTGACTCAACGAACCTTATCATGGAGTATCCCTTATGGAATTTAAGACCACAATTGAAGTACGTTATAGCGAAACCGACGCCATGGGCATCGTCTATCATGCCAACTATTTGCCTTGGTTCGAAATCGCCCGCACGCATCTTTTGCAGGAAATTGGATTTCCCTATGCGCAGATGGAAACTCAAGGTTACTTGAGTCCCGTGCTTTCGGTAAACGTAGAGTATGGACTGCCGTGCCGCTACGGAGATACCGCTGTTGTGTACACCACTGTAGCGAAGACCACTCCCGTTCGCACTGAGTATTCCTATCGAGTCTTCTTGGAGGGCGAAGATCCGGAAACGGCCCGTCCACGCGTGACGGGAAGCAGCACCCATTGCCTTGTTGATGCCCAGGATTTCAAGCCCCTAAGTCTCAAGCGCACGATGCCTGAGCTACTTGATGCTTATAAGCGCATCATTGCGGACAACGAAGCTGCATCTAAAGGGGCCGACGATTAATGCTTCGTCGTTCATTTATGGAGCACTTGTGCCGTTTGCAGATCAGCTAAATCAAATAGCTTAAAGCATCCGCTATCATAGTCGGGTTTCGATATTGCCGACATCGAATACCGATCACCTCAGAAACGCGAGCGTTTGTCTCGCGTTCTCTTTTTTTCTCAAACAGTACCAAACGATCGAAAGGAACTACATGAATCTAACTCGACAACAATATGTCATGATTGCCCTGTTGCTATTCGGTGCCTTCATGGTGGTGCTGAACGCAACTTTGCTGACCCCGACTTTGCCGGTCATCATGTCCGACCTTGGGGTTGAAGCTACTACGGTTCAGTGGCTTACGAGCGGCTACTCGCTCGTTGAAGCCATCATCGTTCCTCTTACGGCATTCTTCCTTGGCCGTTTTACCACTCGAAAGCTCTACATCGGCGGTATCGGCCTGTTTGCCATCGGCTCGCTGGTCGCCGCACTTTCCCCCTCGTTTGCCTTCCTGCTGCTGGGTCGTATGATCCAGGCTTCTGCCGCTGGCCTTATCATGTCTATGGTCTTTTCGGTCATCGTCTTGATGATCCCCAAGGAAAAGCGCGGCATGGCAATGGGATTGGTCGGCCTGGTTATCAGCTTTGCACCTGCCATCGGCCCCTCCTTGGGTGGTGTGCTGGCCGACTCTATCGGATGGAGAGCTCTCTTTGTCGTAGTGGCAAGCATCGCCATGATTCTGGTGATTCTCTCGATCTTTGTCATGAAGAACTTTGAGGGCTTTGCCCGCGGTGCCTTCGACCTGCTCTCTGTCATCATGTCCACCATTGGTCTGGCAACCCTGCTTTATGGCCTTTCCACCTTCTCCTCCACAGAAAACCACCTGATCACCCTGGCCTTCGTTGCTTGTGGCCTGCTCTTTGTCGTCCTGTTTGTTCGTCGTCAGAACCAACTCGAAGAGCCCTTGCTACGCATAGAGGTTCTTAAGTCCCGCAGGTACCGCACTGCTGCTTGCACGGTCTTTATTCTCCAGGCCGTTCTTGTTGGTACTGGCGTTTTGTTCCCCATGTATCTTCAGAACGTCCTGGGAACTACTGCCACGGTTTCTGGTCTGGTTACGCTGCCTGGCGCCATCATCGGTGCTATCTGCGGCGTAATCTCTGGTCGTTTGTTCGACAAATTCGGCATCCGCGGTTTGGCTCTCTTTGGTTCCCTGGTCATGCTTGCAGCTGGTGTTGGCATGTTCTTCTTCAGCGAGAGCACTCCGCTCATTGTGGTCATCGTGATCAATGCCTTCGTCGTTACCGGCCTGCAGTTCATCACCACGCCTCTTAACACCTGGGGTGTCAACTCGCTTGACAACAAGCTGGTCCAGCATGCGACTGCCGTCACCAACACTTTGAACCAGGTGGGCGCCTCCATGGGTACGGCCCTGATCATTTCCGTTTCCGCTTATGGCAACATGATCGCTCCCGATGCTGTGGGGACTTCTCTCATCATGGCTGGTCAGCACCTGTCCTTCCTTGTCATCGTCGTCCTGTTGATTGCCGTATTCCTCATCATTCTGCTCAATGCTCGTGATAAGGCTTCGGATGCCGATCCCCGCATGGTCAGCACCGAAGTCAACGATGCTCTGCCCAAGGATCAGCGCAACTGGCTGGTTCGTGACGTCATGAACCCGGAGCCCCTCTCTATTGGAGATGGCGCCACTGTTGCTGAGGTTGTCGCAAAACTCTCCGCACATCAGACCAGTGGTCTCGTGGTCGTCAATAACGATGGTGAACCGGTTGGCTTCGTCACCGATGGCGACATCATGAACGGCATTGCACGCGAAGAAAAGGCCTTCTCTGACGGCATCAACTTCATCGTCCTGCTTGATGATGAAAATATGCAGGAGCATGTGACCGAATTCCTGGCCAAGAACGTCATGAATGTTGCAACGAAGAAGATCATCACGGTAGACGCAAACTACCGCTTGGAGTCTGCTTGCAAGGTTCTGGCCGAACGCCGCATCAAGAAGTTGCCCGTTCTAAGCGATGGCAAACTTGTTGGAATGCTCAGTCGTCGCAACATTGTCAATGCCATGGCTAAGGTAAATCGGCTGGTCTAAAGCAAGTCTCGGCTTTGCCAATGCCCCGAAACCCTTTTATGGGTTTCGGGGCATTTTGACATTTGAAGCTAATGCAAAGCTTGCCTAGCTCAAGGTGAGTGAGCAGGAATCAAGCCTTATGTCTGCTTGAGTTATGGACTATTGCAGCCAATCCAACGCCCAGCACAAAAAAGACGATGCCGACAAGCCACCAATCGGAACCAGGTCCCCCTGTAACGGGGTAAGGGTCGTCTTCGTAGGCAAGTGCGTAATTGACGAACTCGGCAGCTGATCCTTTGTCATCAGGGTAAGTTGACACCACCTTGAGGGTGCCATCCTTATTGTCTTCAAGTGCCACTGATACCCGATGGGAACTTTCGTCATACGTGATGTCTTCCTGGTTGTCATTCACTTCGGTAATCGTGTATTCGTGGGTGCGTTCAGCATCATTCAAATCGAAGGTGATGCCCTCGAACGAAACGCGGCCTGAAGGATCGTTCTGGGCTGTTTGTAGGAGATTTCCCGAAGCATCCTTCAATTGAAAAGTGAATTGTTCCGCCTGCAAATCAGCGCCTTCAAGGGTTTTCTGAGCTGCAGGTATCCACGTACCCGTCGCGGCATACGGAGGCGCCTCTTCGACAACTACCGTTGCGCTCGGTTTGCTTTCAACTCCGGAATTCCTGATCAAAGCCGTGTTCGTAATGCTGCCATCAGCACCTTCTTTGACCTTGGTATTGATGACCAGCTTGATGTTTTGCCCCTTATAGTTGGCCATATTTGCCAGCCAGTCCGCCTTGAAAGCAAAGGAGACGGTTCTCGTTTCAGCGTCGTATTTCAAGGTTCCAGCATTTGTGGAAATGTCCTTATCGCCATCGTACATGCACGCTGACACGTACTCGAGTCTCTGGTCCAACGTGTCGCTGAACGAAAACTCCGAATAACCCGTAAAACTATCCTTGATGTAAGTGCCAATCTTTTGCGTTACGCTCCAATCCAGCTTATCTCCCGGCTGAACCTTCGAGGCCGAAGCGGTCTTGTTTGGTGGATTCAATTGCTTGAACTGGTTGTAAAGAACAATTTGAGAATCACAATTACCGCCATAGAACGTACTTGAGAACGTCCCCGAGGAAGTTGTCGCATAGAGACCGCCCTTGTACTGCGAGGCCGTTCCGTTCAAGTCGCCGTAATCCTTCTTCAGAAAGA
Source organism: Coriobacteriia bacterium (assembly GCA_030537255.1). Classification (GTDB taxonomy): domain Bacteria; phylum Actinomycetota; class Coriobacteriia; order Coriobacteriales; family Eggerthellaceae; genus Anaerotardibacter. Next base: position 2,756 of record JAUNOE010000034.1, on the reverse strand, counting down.
ACTTATTTCCACTTTGACTGAGATTGGTTCCTTGATACACGATGTACGACGAATAACCCGAGTTAGCTTCCCAAGCTTCACCAGCTGGTTGCTGGTCAATGTCGTAAACGCCCTGAATGAAGGGGAGGGGGACAGTGGTGTTCGTGCCATTCCAGGTGAAGGTGATGCTTGTCTTGATGGTGTAGCCGTTCGCGTTATTCGTCATGCCATACTTGCTGTCGCGGCTGCGAGTGCCTATGAAGAGGCCCGTCTTCGACATATGGGCGAAGGTCACATAGGTAGAGTGCTTGAAGCCGTTGTTTGAGTCCTTCTTTCCCTTCTTGAAGGTGACCGAATCGATGTTGACCTTGACATCAACTCCACGACCATTGATCTTTGCCGAATTTGCATAGGTGATTGTTGCTGGGTTCTTTACCGTCCACGATCCGCTTCCTGAACTGATTTTTGCAACGATTTCTCGACGCTCATGATTGTCGAAGTCGGCTTTGTCCGTACCGTTGCGCATGACCAGTTGAGGTGAATTCGAGGTACCCAACAAGAAAGCCGTAGCCGAGGTAACTCCTTGCGACGTGGGTATGTCGGTACGCGTTACCGCCCGCGCATCGGACGGCAGGCAAACCGCACCCAATACAAACAATAGGAGCAAGATGATTGAAATCAGTCTTACCATGGCGAAGGAAGATCTTGGTTGTTTGCTCATCTGGCTCATTACAAACCCCCTTTCCAATAGTGGAAGGGGGGTTTGCATTTTCTTGAAGGCCATCCTCGAGCGACACAACAACCACCAAGCGACAACAGTAGCAAGACGGCAACCAATGCAAGGGGAGCGACGTCTCCGGTCTTAGGAAGCTCGAATGAGTCACCCCTTGCATTCTCTGATAGTTCTTGGTGATTCTTTGGGTTAGTTACCTCATTGGAGTTGACCAGCACCTTCGGAGTTGCATCCACGTCATACACATAGGATTCGTCCTCAAGCATGGGGATGCAAACGCAGAAGGGACTCATGTTTGTAGTGGAATCCTGCCTATTTCCCTGAGTCACCAGATACATGCCCGTTGGCAGTTTTTCAAAGGTAACGTTTCCCCGAGAATCCGAGGTCTGCTGAGCAAGTGGCTTACCCCCGCGAGTGCTCTCCAACGCACGAGCAAGCTCTGTTTCGTCGTTTTGTTTCAATTTCTCGGGATCAAGGTCGACGAATTTCTCCCCTGGAACCCAAGACCAGAGACTACCTTCCTCACCCCATTTCAACTCTGCAAGACGATATAGGTACAGGTTCGTCGCTTCAACTGGCCTGTCCTTATTCTTCAGGCTCAGATTGAGGGACCCTAGACGCTCGACCTCTATAAGACCGCTTTCAAACTCTCCAGTCATGGCCTTTTGAGCTTCTTCAGATTCTGAACCAAGAGCACTTCGTATCGAACCCATAAAGCCAGGGGACAATGCCAACAAAGCCAAAGCGCAGAGAAGCAAAAGGGTCAGGTGACAACGAAGGTAGGTTGTTTTGCGCCCTGATCTAGTCATCGTTTAACCTCCTCATGATCTTCTCCCTCATGCGTTCCTCCTTTCTTTTTCTTCTTAAAGCTCTTCCCGCAAAGAACGCTCCTAAGACAACCAGCGAACCCCCTAGGGCAACGGCCGAAATCACCAGACTGGAAGAAGGCCTCATCAAGGACTCCTCTGAAGACTTGTCGCTGCTTCTCAGCCCCTTTACGACCAGCCGATGGGAGTTGACCCCATATGGGGTACAGGTGACCAAGCTGCAACGATCTTCTTCTGGCAGGATTCCAAGAGTTTTCAATTCTTCAGGCAAAACGACATCGATAGAGTCAACCTCGTAGGCAATCACTTCATTAAGTACGTGCAGATAGAAGGCATCTCCCTGCTTGAGTTTCGTCAGGCCTCCAAAGAGCTTCGATTCCGGCATACCCGTATGCCCCATGAGCACACAATGCGTCCCTATTCCACCTACAGGAAGCGAAGAACCGGACAAATGACCAGCGCCCAGCATAAGAACCGAATCGGAGGTTCCGTGATAGATGGGAATGTCCAGCTCGATTGAGGGAATTGACAATCGGCCCATGACCTGGTCTTCGGACAAGGCGAGCTGCTCGCTGTAGCCCTCAGGCTCATCAGACAAGGAAGCCGAGCCATTTGCGAGCTGTTCGTTGTAAAGCCTTGCCTGGGCTAGCATTTGCTTCGCTTTGGTGTCCGACAAATTCGATACCGCCGATGAGTATTCGGCGTTCACCTTGCTCATCATGGTTCCATTGATCAGGTTTGCCACACTGGGATATGCCATCAGCGCTAAACCGGCCAGAGCAAGGACCAGCGCAATTGCGCCAAACGTACGACTCTTTTTCTCAAGCACGCCTTCGCGAGACACGTACATCGTCAAATGCGGGGCTTGTCAAGCAGTTCGGCAACACGCAGCCTTCGTCTAATGACGATAACGACACTTGCTGCCAGCAGGAATATCAAGCCCCCAGCATAAATCCCATATACGCCGGCACCACCAGTTCCGGGAAGCAGAGCACCTGTTCGGTTTTCAACCGCTATATGTTCCTGCGATCCATTGAGACTTACCTTGGCAGCAAAACGAGCTGCGGAACCCTCTTCCAAACTTGGCGAATTTTCGATCGAAACGCTCACTTCTTCGTCAAGCTTGTTATATCCGATGGGGGAGTGCGTCTCTACAAGTCGGTACGTACCTTCATCGATGCCAGCAAAAGACAGTTTGCCCTGCGTATCGGAGCGAT
>JAUNOE010000111.1 GCA_030537255.1 Coriobacteriia bacterium | reverse complement strand
ATGGGCGGCACCACGAAGCGGTTCCTCACCTTCATGGGTCCGATCTGGATGGGTTCGAACATCTTTTCGAACTTCATGAACATCCTCCTTGTTAAGACCACGTAGGTCCCTGTCCTCTTCTTTGCCCTCGTGCAAACGGGTAGGCAATCGCGCGACCTGCCTTACACGGCGTCACGCCCTCGTTTCAATGGTACTCCCGGCCCAAATAGGCCGATAAACAAAACGAGGGGTCCAGCCTAACGACTGACCCCTCATTGAAAACACTTACAGCATCTCGGGCCAAGCTTCGCCAAGCACCTTTTTGGTGCCCTCGAAGGTCTCAGCTGCAGCCTCTTTGATGCCCTTTGCCAGGATGGCATCAGAAATGACCTCAACACCAATGACCTTGGGGTCGACGCCCGCATCCTTGATCATCTTTACGAAACCAGCAGTATCCTTGGCGCCCATGCCAGGAACAAGGCGGTCATGCATGGACTCGTCACGCAGGATGGACGCAGCATAGGGACGCTCATAGGCATCGTTGATCTGGATGGAGATGACCTTCTTTGCCTGCTCGGGAGTCAGCAGGTCAAAGGACTGATTTGCGCGCACCCAGTGCCAGGTGTCAAGAATCATGTAAGCGTTGTCTGCACCAGAAGCGGAAACGATAGCCCAAGCAGTTGCCAGGTCGGGCACGCCAGAATAAGGCATGGGCTCCAGACCGATAATGCGATCGCCGGCGCGCTGGCACAGCTCGGCAAGCTTCTTGGCATCATGCTCAATTGAATAGGTCTCCATCAAACCAATGTTGATATGACCAACGCCGAAGAGGTCACACATATGGAAGCAGATCTGCTCCTTGTACTTCTGCTCGTAGGAACGTTCATCTTCAGCCCACAGAGTGATGTACTCGACTTCGGTTACCTTCATGTCATGCTTGGCAAGAATGGCAAGGATCTCCTCGTCATGCAGACCTTCCGCAAGCGCATCAACATAGGTCTCGGCACGCAGGCCAATGCCTTCGTAGCCGGCTTCCTTAGCAGCAACGACACGGTCCTCGAAGGTGCACTGATCGCCAAGCGTCCAAGAGCTGACGGTAATGGGATGAGACTGGGACATGGGGTAACTCCCTTCTTGCTTCTTACAACAAGGTCATTATCACCCCTTAAGGTCCAAGGCGGGTTCGGTGTTATCGAACGCCGTTTGAGTCGCCCTGTACAAACGTGGACAAGTTCAAAGTATTGGGTAACGAAACCAAAACAAAAAGGCCCGGGACCACACTCAAGTGGCTCCGGACCATCCAGCCTAAGCTTTATATGCGTCTGGGCCAAAGGGCTTGCCATCCCGTCGGCGCGCTCGAGCGCCGTGACGCCACAACTCAGCTAACACCGATTCGGCCAGATAGGGCACGCGATCGGCAACCGCAGGGGTCAATTCCATGGCATATTCGGCTGGAAACAGGTTTTCGACCTGCATGCCGTAACACAAGCCTTCGCAGTGATACCCCATCAAACTTGCCGCATCGAAGAGATTGGCCAGCTTAAGGTCGTGAATGGACGCCGTGGGGCCATCGTTTCGCGCCACGTCAACCGGCTCATACCGAAATACCGTACCAGGAGCCTCACCGGACTCCCCCACTGCATCGACGGTCATCATGAAGTCATACCGGTCAACATAGCCCAGCATGTCCATGCTCATACAACCGATGTCAAACAGGTCCACACCTTCTGGCAGTTCGAAATGTTCAAGAATGTAGTCATAGGTAGCAGGGCCCACACCGTCGTCCATCATCAAACGATTGCCAACAAACAGGACGCAGATGCGCTCAGAGGAGGGTTCCAAAGGAGCCGCATCTGCAAGATTGACACCTTGAGAAGCTTCCGTAGAAACAGGTTCCATACAAGCCTACATTCCCAGATTTGCACGCATAGTAAGGTTGAACCAGGTCGCAACACCAATCAAAAGCAAGGCAAACAGAACGCAGCCAACAGCCCAAACCTTCTGGCGCCTCAGATACCACTCCTTGTCGTGTCCTTGTTCAAACGCACGCACCAAACCATGCCACTGACAGGTATGCGCGAACATGAGCGTGGCAGCAGCGCCCAATACGAAGATACCCACCGCACTCGCAACGGAAAGGGGCGTAGGGTCGCAGTAGGCATCCCAAAATGCGCTATCAGCAACGCACCAAAGAGGATAGAACACGATGGTCATCCAGATGCCATGGGCAGGACCCCAAACAGGAGGCATGAACATGGCGCCAATGTTGAAGAAAGGCACTCCCTCCATCAACTCCTCGCGCGTAATTCCCTCTTTCTTCTTTTCTGGCTTTTTGCTCATGGCAAACCTTTCTTAGCAATCTTTCAACACGGAGTGTAGACAAGGAAACGAGTTCACTTTCCTGCAAACAGGCAAAGTCCTCGAGCAACCAGGCAGACGGAGACAAAAAGAGCCCCGGAGCAAGAAACTCCGGGGCTCTCATATGCTCAGATGAGCTTAGAGGCTACCAGGCCCTACAAGCAACTAGTGCTCGTCGTGACCCAGGTTGTCCTCGCCGACCATAACCATGCGGTTGGGGTCGTAGACCAGGCCGCCATGCTCCTTGCGGAACAGCATGAGCTTGGCATTGGCAGTGCCCTCGATGAACACCAGGTACAGATGGATGAAGGTGAACAGGATGAACACGAACATCATGAAGTAGTGGATGATGCGCAGAGACATCGTGCCACCAACAAAACCGGTGAAGGCAGAGAACAGAGGCAGTGCTGCGGTGGTATCCCACAGGCACAGACCAGTGAACACCTGGAAGAAGATCAACCAGGGAATCAGCACGTAGCAGATCTTCTGAGGAACGCCCAGCTTTGCTCCCAGGGGGTGCTCCTTC
>JAUNOE010000033.1 GCA_030537255.1 Coriobacteriia bacterium | reverse complement strand
CTACGTGTTTGCCAATGCAGGCGCACCCTGCATGAGCGGACCCTGCCCCGAAGGCAAGATGTGCTGCGGTAAGCCTTATCCGAAAGTGACGCTGGACTAATGCCTTCTGAAGCACGCCGCGCCTTTTCGGAAGATGGTGCGAACAAGACGCATATCGGTGGTCAGGCCCTGATTGAGGGCGTGATGATGCGGGGAAAGCTGGGATGGGCCGCGGCGGTGCGAGAGCCATCGGGTGGCATCTATGTCGAGGAGCACCCCTTGTCCAAGAAGGGGGAGCGTCCCGCCTGGATGCGCCTGCCCCTTGTTCGGGGCTGTGTTGCCTTGGTTGACTCGCTTGCCCTGGGCTTCAAGGCGCTGGAAGTTGCGGCCTCGCATGCCTATGACGAAGAGGGCGAGACCTTTGAGTCGCTCCAGGGGCGGCCCCGGGGTACTGGCAAGGGGAATCTGGCCTCTGAAAACCCTGAGCCGAACGAGTCTTTGACTGGTGTATCTGATGGGGCTGGGCCGAAACGGGAAGAAGCGTCGACGTCGAGCGGGGAAAGCTTTTTCGGTAAGGCCGAGATGCTCATTTCCGTGGTGCTGGGCGTCGGTCTGGGTGTTGGTCTGTTTATCTTGCTCCCGGCGCTTGTCTCCAACCTTCTAGTAGGGGATTACGACGTCAATCCCTTCGTATGGAACGTGATTGATGGCGTTCTGCGCGTCACCATCTTCATTGCCTATATCTGGCTGATCAGCTTGCTGCCCGACATCAAACGCATGTTTTCGTACCATGGCGCCGAGCACAAGACCATTCACTGCTTCGAGCATGGTCTGCCCCTGACGCCGGAAAACGCGCGTCAGTTCCCTCGTTTGCACGTGCGTTGCGGAACGGCCTTCATGGTCATGGTCATGGTGCTGGCGATCCTGGTATATACCGTGGTTCCGGTCGATCAGCTCATCTATGCCTGGGGCGTGACCGATTCTGCTGCCAAGTTCTTGTTGGTGGTGCTGGTTCGCATTGCCTTGATGCCTGTCATCGCTGGCATTACCTACGAGGTTACGGTGAGGTGGGCTGGCTCGAATCCCGACAATCCCGTAGTTCGCATCGTCTTGTGGCCAGGTATGCAGATGCAGCGTCTGACCACCAATGAGCCCGACGACGGTATGCTTGAATGCGCCATCGCCGCTATGCGCACGGTGCTTGCTCAGGAAGAAGAAAAGTAGTCCCTGGCTGGCGCTATTTGTTGGCAAGGCGGGCCTGGGTGCCTGCCTTGACTTTTTTTTGATGCCCGATAGCGCTATACTCAAAAGGTTCAAAGAAGGATTCAAGTACGTCATTCAAGGAAGGACGTCTTTGCCCATGTCTTACGTATCTCGTCGCCTGAGCCAAAAGATTGTTGCACTTGCCGCTGCTGCGGTTCTGGCCTTCGGCTTTGGCTGTGCGTTCGCCGGGGAAGCTCATGCGCTTAACTCGGTTGACGTCACAAAGGCCCCTACCGCGTCGTCGCTGAAGTCTGAGACCTCCAGCCTGACGTACAAGTCCCTCAAGAAGGTCTCCGACTCGGGCAAGGGTGCCATCAGAAGCTACCAGGTGGGTTCCCTGTGGTGTACCACCAACAGCAGCTTTGAATTCTCCAAGGTGTTTTCCTTTGCTGCCGACAATGACTCCGTCACCATCAAGGGCGAATACGTGACCACCGATGACGAGGCCTCCAAGCCGGTCACCAAGGGCGCCATCAATGCTTGCGCCATCGACAGCATCGACAAGGAGACCGTGACGGGTAGCTTTGCCGACTTCAAGAAGCAGCGTATCGTGCTGTCTTTTGCTGCCTCTGCGGAATCTGACAAGGCAAAGGCCGAGGAGGCCAACAAAAAGCTTCTGAAGAAGGGCATCATCAATTCCAAGTATGCTCCGGCCCTTTTCTTGGCTGATGCGGACAATCCTGGTTCTTACAAGATCTTCCGCATCAAGTCCATCACCTTGAAGGATAGCGCTTATAGCGCCAAGTATGCCTCTGCCAAGGTTGAGGGCAGCTCTGTCTATACGGGTGGAGACATCACTCCCAACCATGCCTTCGTTTACTACTGCGGCAGCAGGCTTTCGGCAAGCGCAGCCAAGATCTCCAAGCCAAATGCAGGGACCCATAAGACCAGCGTGACGGCAACGGTTGATGGTCACCAGATCTCCGTTGGAAACGTCCCCGTCACCATCGAGGCAGCACCCTTGGAAAAGGTCGTGCTTTCCTATGGCGCAACCACCTACGATGGTTCCTACAAGAAGCCTTCGGTCAAGGTGTACTGGGACTGCAATGGTTCGACCAAGGAGCTCAAGAGCGGCTACCGTCTTACCTATGCCAACAACCTGAATGCTGGCACGGGCAAGGTCATGGTAACGGGCACGGGCAACTACAAGGGTGCCATCACCAAGACCTTCACCATCAAGAAGAAGCCTCAAAGCTTTACCGTCGACACCTCCATCAAGAAGGAGAGCTACAACTCCACCCTGGGTGCCAACCACTCAACTGCGAAGTATCGCGTGAAGGGCGCAAAGGGCAAGGTCACCTTTACCAAGGTCGGCGGCTCCAAGCGCTTGAAGGTCAACGGTGCCACTTCCTGCCGTCTGATGGTTAAGAAGGGGACCCCCAAGGGCGTCTATTCCGCCAAGATTCGCGTGACGGCAGCCGAGAGCGGCAACTATGCCAAAACCTCGAAGGTCGTCACCTTGAAGGTGCGCCTGAAGTAATCGCGGATCTTCGTTCTTTTCTAACGCAGCAGACCCACCACGACGGGAGCTTCCGTCGTGGTGGGTCTCTTTTTTCGAAGGATGCCTGAAGCCACAAGCCGAGCTTTGAAATCGGTTTGGGGTGCTGGCGTGTGTTCGTGTATCCTATCGACCCTAGGTGGCTCATGGACCGAGTCGCCAGGGGCCAAAGTGCCCCTTTCATCCCCACGCACGTTAAATCTAGGAAGGGGCATCGTGTGAAGCTCGTAATCACGGAGAAGAACATTGCGGCCCAGCGCATCGCCGAACTTCTCGGCGCAACCAACCCGAAGGCCGACAAGGTGTACTCCACTCCTATCTATCGTTTTCAGAAGGACGGGGAAGACTGGGTGACCATCGGTCTGCGTGGTCACATCCTGGAGCCCGACTTTGTTCCAAACTTGGTATACAAGAAGCGCAAGGGCTGGTCGGGCGTTACCGAAGACGGCGAAATCGTCGACGTCTCCATTCCTGACGATCTGCCCAAGCCTCCCTACAAGCGCAAGCGCAAGCCCTTCACGGAAGACGGCATTGCTCTTTCTGCTTGGAAGATGGAGGCACTCCCTTTCCTGGTGTATGCGCCCATCCAGAAAAAGCCCAAGGAAAAGGACCTCATCCGCTCCTTAAAGAACTTGGCCAAGAAGGCCGATTCCATCGTGATCGCAACCGACTTCGACCGTGAGGGCGAGCTCATCGGCTCTGATGCTCTGGCAATGGTCAAGGAAGTCAACGATACGGCGCCTATTTCCCGTGCGCGTTACTCGGCCATCACCAAGGAGGAAATCAATCGCGCCTTTGCCGACTTGGACCAGCTTGACACCAACCTGGCGCAGGCGGGCGAGTCCCGTCAGGACATTGACCTGATTTGGGGTGCCGTCCTGACGCGTTATCTCACCATCGTGAAGTTTGCCGGCTATGGCAACGTACGTAGCTCGGGTCGCGTTCAGACCCCCACCCTTGCCCTCATCGTGGCCAAGGAGCGTGAACGCATGGCCTTCGTCCCCGAGGACTTCTGGACCATCAAGGGTGCTTTCAACCACAAGGGCATCGATTTCACGGCAGCTCATGCGCAAGGTCGTTTCAAGGAAGAGCCCCTGGCCGATGCCGTCATGACGAAGGTTGACGGCCAGACCCAGGCCACGGTTACCTCCATTGAAAAGCGCAGCCGCAAGGTGCAACCTCCTGTGCCCTTCAACACCACCAGCCTCATGGCTGCCGCATCTGCCGAAGGTATCAGTCCTGCGCGTACCATGCGCCTGGCCGAGAGCCTCTACATGGATGGCTATATTTCGTATCCCCGCGTCGATAACACGGTGTATCCCGCATCGCTCGACCTTCGGGGCATCCTGAAGCGCATTTCCGAAAACCCCGCCTACCGCGAATACGCCAACAAGCTTTTGTCTCAGGACAAGCTTGTCGCAACGCGCGGCAAGACTGAGACCACGGACCATCCGCCCATCCATCCCACCAACATGGCTTCGCCGGAGCTTCTTCCTCCTGCAGAGTTCAAGCTCTATAACCTGATTGCCCGTCGTTTCATGGCTACGCTTTCGGGCGCGGCCACTGTTGAGGGCACCAAGGTCACCCTAGACGTCAACACCGAGCCTTTCGTCGTGAAGGGTGACGTGCTGCAGACCCCAGGCTTTAGGGCCATCTACCCGTATGGCCTGAAGAAGGACGAGCAGCTTCCTGCGCTTGAAGAGGGTGAGACGCTAGCCTTTGACGGTGCGACCAAAACCAAGGACCAGACCAAGCCACCTGCGCGTTATTCGCAGGGACGCTTGATTCAGGAGATGGAGAAGCTTGGCCTGGGCACCAAGTCCACCCGACACTCCATCATTGAGCGCCTTTATACGGTCAAGTATGTGCAAAACGACCCCATTGAGCCTTCTCAACTGGGCATTGCCGTCATTGATGCGCTGGGCAAGTTTGCTCCTCATGTCACGAGCCCCGACATGACCGCCGATCTGGAGCGCGAAATGACCTCCATCGCAAAGGGCGAGTCCTCCAAGACTGACGTCGTGTCGCACTCGCGTGACCTTTTGGCCCACGAGCTGGACAACCTGATTCCGCATCAGGAAGAGGTAAAGGACGCACTGGCCGATGCCGTTGCTGCCGATGCCTACGTGGGTCCCTGCCCCAAGTGCGGTAAGGACCTGCAGCTGCGCACCTCCAACAAGACGCGTTCCATGTTTATCGGCTGTGCCGGTTGGCCCGATTGTGACGTCACCTACCCCCTTCCCAAGGGCAAGGTCGAGTCCATGGAGGAAAAGTGTCCCACCTGCGGTATGCCCCAGATCAAGGTCACGGCCTTTAGGTCGAAGCCCCGCGTGCTGTGCATCGACCCCGAATGTGAGACCAACAAGGAGCCCGACGTGGTGGTGGGCGAGTGTCCCACCTGCAAGGAGCAGGGGCGTACCTGCAACCTGGTGGCGCACAAGAACCCGCGAACCCTGAAGCGCTTCATTCGCTGCGAGAACTATGACGAATGCGGCGTAGGATACCCCTTGCCGCAGTACGGTGCGCTTACCGCTACGCAAGAGACCTGCGAGGATTGTGGCGCTCCGTTGGTCATCGTGACGACAAACCGCGGCCCTTGGAAGCTCTGTCCCAACTTCGACTGCCCCGGCAAGGCCCGTGCCGCCGAGGAAAAGGCCGCCCGTGCTGCCGCAAAGAAGGAGGCCGCGGCCAAGAAGGCTGCTGCCAAGAAGAGCACGGCAAAGAAGTCGACAACCACAAAGAAGACCGCAGGTACCAAGACCACCAAAAAGGCTTCGTCCACGACGGCAAGCAAGAAGTAGAATGGAAGGAACGCCATCCCTGGATGGGGTGGTCCACCTTGCTCCTGGGGAGGGGCAAGGCTTCCTTTTCATCGAAGGACTCAAATCAATGAAGACTATCAACTCCTACGACATCTCCAGCGCGGTGGTGCTCAATATTCCGCATATCGCGTCGGTGTTGCCCAAGGACATCTACGAAGGGCTGGTCGAGGCCCGCAAGACCGAGACCAACGAGCGCGCTCAGTTCGTTTTGGATCAGCTCGTCAAAAACGCTGACATCGCGCGTGAAGATCATATGCCCATCTGCCAGGACACCGGTACCGTTTGGGTTTGTCTCGAGGTCGGTCCCGACGTCGAGCTCGATGGAGACGTGTTCGCTGGCGTCGATGCCGCCGTTGCCTCTGCTTACAAGAGTGCCCGCCTGCGCAAGTCCCTGGTTCGCGATGCATTGTTTGACCGTGGCAATTCCGGCGACAACACCCCTGCGTTTCATGAGATGCACTACACCGACAAACCCGGTGCCCGTCTGCATATCATGCTGAAGGGCGGTGGTTCCGACAACGCCAGCCGCGTGGTCATGTTGACTCCCAGTGCCGGAAAGCAGGGCGTCATTGATACCGTTCTGGAGTGCGTGCACGAAAAGGCGGCCAACGCCTGTCCTCCGCTGATCATCGGCGTGGGCGTGGGCACCACCTTTGACAAGGTTGCCAGCTTGGCCAAGCGTACGCTCATGCGTCCGGTGGGAACTCCGAACAGGGATCCCCGTGTGGCCGAATTCGAGCAGGAGCTTCTCCAAGCAGTCAATGCCACGGGAATTGGCCCTGCGGCATTGGGCGGCAATACCACGGCGCTTGCCGTGCACGTGGCTACGCGTCCCTGCCATATTGCGGCTCTGCCTGTTGCCGTGAACATGGGCTGCTCTGCCATGAGGAGGATCACCGTTGAACTATAAGAAGATTCAGCTTCCCCTGAGCAAGGCCGAAGCCCATCAGCTTCACGTTGGACAAGCCTGCCTGCTTTCCGGCGTCATCTACACTCTGCGTGATGCGGGACATATGCGCCTTCTGGACGAGATTGGCAAGGAGGGCCTGCTTCCCTATGGCCTTTCCGGTCAGCTTATCTTCTATGCAGGCCCCACGCCTTCGAAGGGGGAGCGTCCCTTTGGTGCCATCGGGCCCACCACGGCTTCACGTATGGACTTTGCGACACCCACCCTTCTTTCCCGTGGTCTTACGGGCACCATCGGCAAGGGCGTTCGTTCCGAAGAGGTTCGCAAGGCATGCGTCGACTACTCTTCCGTCTATTTCGTGTGTACGGGTGGGGCGGCAGCTCTGTTGGCCAAATGCGTGGTCTCTGAGCAGATTGTCGCCTATGAGGACTTGGGACCTGAAGCCCTGCGTCGCATCGAGGTTAAGGACTTCCCCGTATTCGTTGGCATCGATGCCTTTGGTAACAACATCTACGATTTGAAGGAGCACCAGGCATGAGTGCTGCAGAAGAACAGGTAGGCCCTGGCATCCTGATCACTTTTGAAGGTGGTGAAGGTGCTGGCAAGACCACCCATATCACCTTTTTGGCAGCCTGCCTTCGCGCCATGGGGCATGAAGTGCTGTGCCTGCGCGAACCTGGTGGAACCTCCATTGGTGAGCAGCTGCGTGAGATCGTGCTCAACCCTGGCAATGCGGCCATGGCCGACGAAGCCGAGCTTCTGATCTACGAGGCCGCTCGTGCACAGATCGTCAAGGAGACCATCGTTCCTGCCTTGGCGCGCGGTGCCGTTGTCTTGCTTGACCGCTTCTATGATTCCACCATTGCCTATCAGGTTTATGGTCGTGGCCTGTCCGAGTCCTTCGTTCGTCAGGCAAATGCCTTTGCCTGCCAGGGCGTGCACCCTTGCCGCACCATCCTCTTGACCTCGGAAGCTTCTGTAGAAGAAGGCCTTTTTAGGGCTACCCATCACGGAGACGCCGACCGTCTGGAGCAGGCGGGCACCGACTTCCATGCTCGAGTCAACAATGGTTTCATGCGCATCGCTGCGGAAAACCCCGAGCGAGTTCGTGTGGTCTCTTCTGCGGGCCCCAAGGATGAAACCGCCCGTCTGGTGTTCTTCGAGCTGAAGGACATCTTTGGCTGGGGCGAAGATTCGAATGTGTGGGCAAGCGACTTCTACGAGCCCATCCTGCGTCGCAACACCGACGAAAAGGCAACCATTTCCTTGGAAGGCTAGGCCTCAATGCCTGATGTCTTCGAAGGAATCCTCGGTCAGCCGCAGGTGCGTGAGTTCCTGCGGCAGACCATTGCGCATGGCCGGGCAACCCATGCCTATCTGTTCACGGGTCCGGCGGGTTCCAACAAGACGACGGCTGCCTATGCTTTTGCGCAGGCCCTGCTGTGTGAAAAGGGTGGCTGTGGCTCCTGTGATACCTGTATACGCATCCGCAGGCGTACGCATCCTGACGTGCATTACTACGCACCAGCGGGCGCTCATGGCTACCTTGTCGACCAAATCCGCGAAATCGTCTCGGATGCCACCTTGGCTCCCATTCGTGCTTGCAGGAAGGTCTATATCCTGGACCGTGTCGACCAGCTTGGCACCCAGGCCGCCAATGCGTTTCTGAAGACCCTGGAGGAACCCGAAGGTGACGTCACCTTCATCCTGCTGGGTCGTACGCGTGACGCCGTGCTGCCCACTCTGGTTTCACGTTGTCAGGTGGTGCCTTTCCGGTTCATTCCGGCATCGGAAGCGGCAGGCATTCTGTCCCAGAACACCGGCGTGACCATTGAGCGCGCCCGCATTGCCATCGAGGCTTGCGGTGGATCGCTTACCCAGGCTATTCAGTTTGCTTCATCTTCCGAACGCATGTCCTTCAGGAGCCGCGTACTTGAAGTGCTGCGCCTTCTTCCCCAGGCTGACGAACGTGACGTGCTGGAATACGCGCAAGACCTGATCGAGAGGGCTCGTGCTCCGCTTGACGAGGTCAGGACCGCCCAGGCCGAAGAGCTTGCTGATTCTTCCGAGTTCTTGGCTTCTGCGGCCTTAAAGCAGATCGAAGCACGTCATAAACGTGCGCTTTCGGCTGCCACGGTTCAGTCATTGTTCCAATTGACGTCCATTGTCCGCTCTTGGCTGCGTGACGTTTTGGCCGTTTCGTCAGGTGCACCCGATCGAGTCGTTAATTTGGATGATTTGGAGGCTATTCGGCACGCAGCCTCCACGGCTACGCCTGCTTCTCTGGTTGATGCCCTTCGTGAGGCGCAGAGGACTGACGAGGCCATTCGCTATAATGTTTCCCCTGAAACATGCATCGACGTGCTGTTGTTTACGATAAGAAAGGCAATCTATGGTTCAGGTTGCTCCTATTAAATTGCAGGTAGGTCCCAAGGTCCTCTGGTTTGATCCTGCGGGTCTTGACATTGCGTGCGGCGACAGCGTGATCGTCAGCACCGAGCGGGGTCACGAGTTCGGCTACGCTACCTCGGACATCATCGACGTGTCCAAAGAACTGGTGGCGGGCCTGAAGTCTCCCTTGAAGCCCGTTTTGAGGAAAGCTACGCCCGAAGACGAAGAGCTGTTGATCGAGCTCGAACAGCGTGGTGAAGAAGCCCTGACGGTATTCAAACGCCTTGCCCAGGAGACGCATACCGACATGCACCCCGTTGCGGTCGAGTTTTTGTTCGATGGCGACAAGGCCGTGTTCTTCTTCGAGTCCGAAGAGCGCGTGGACTTCCGCGAGCTGGTCCGTCGACTGGCCGCCGAGTTTCACGTGCGCGTTGACATGCGTCAGATTGGCGTACGTGACGCAGCGGGCATGATTGGCGGCCTGGGTCACTGTGGTCAGGAACTTTGCTGCAAGCGCATGGGGGGCGAATTCAATCCCGTCACCATCCGCATGGCAAAGGAGCAGGGCCTCTCCTTGAATCCCCAGAAGATTTCGGGTTGCTGCGGCAGATTGATGTGCTGCCTGCGCTACGAATTCGACACCTATAAGGAATTCAACTCTCGCGCTCCTAAGCTCAACGCCAAGGTGGAAGTGCCGGGTGGCATCGCCAAGGTCACTGACGTCAGCATGCCTACCGAGACCATCGCCTTGCGCCTTGAGGATGGAAAGACCATTCGCGTGCCCCTTTCGGAATTCGAGGAACCCGAGGAAGGTCGCAGGCCTCACGTGATTAGCGAGGAGGTCTTTGAGCGCTATACGCAGGAGTCCTCTCTGGAGAAGTTGGGCACTGGCATCTTCGAGAGTTCCACCAACTTTACGGGAGAAGACGCTCTGGCCGACCCCTCTCGCAAACCCAAGGGTCGCGGCAAGGACCAGAAGCGCGAAGAGCGCGAGTCCTCTTCGTCTCGGTCCCGCAAGTCTTCGTCGCGTAAGCCTCGTCGCAGGACGCGTGACGGGCAGGAGACAAAGGCTGCAAGTCCGTCTGCGTCTCGCTCTGCCAAGCAGCAGGAGCGCTCTGGCAAGCAGGAGCCCAAGTCCACCGAAGAGCAACGTCGTTCACGAAGGGCTGCGGCGGACTCCCGTCAGAAGGAGAGTTCTGCATCCGGCCGTCCCGCTTCGTCCCACCGCAAACGACGTCGTCGTTCCTCGGGCGAGGGTTCCAAGGCCGCCCAGCCTCAGTCCCAGGAACGTTCGACACGTCGCTCTCAGTCCGATTCGACGGACCAGCCTCAGCGCAAGGGTCCTCGTCCCGGTCAGAAGTCCTCGGGGTTGAGGGCACCCGAACAGGGGAGCGCAGGGTCGACCAGGCCTTCTAAGCCTCAGGGCGCTTCCCCATCGAAGAAGCAGGATGCAAAGGGTTCTGCACAGCGGTCAACGGAGGGTGCCCGTCGTTCCTCCGGCGACCACCGTCGCCCCCGCCGTCGTCGTGGAGCCGGCCAGGAAGGATCTACCAATGCAAGCGAATGAGTATGCGCTGTTGACTGACCTGTATCAGCTCACCATGGCGCAGGGATACTGGGAAAGTGGCAAGCTTGACGAACAGGCCTGCTTCCATATGTATTTCCGCGAAAACCCCTTCAAGGGCGGTTATGCCATTGCGTGTGGCATGGATGCGCTCGCAGAGCTTATCGACAACTTTCATTTCGATGTCGAGGCCATTGCCTATCTGGCCAGCCTTGACGCACCGGGCGGCGGCAAGCTGTTCAAAGCGGGCTTTTTGGACTATCTGGCCACGCTCAAGCTTTCGGTTCGGGTGGATGCCGTTCATGAGGGTACCGTGGTGTTCCCGAACGATCCCATGGTCCGCGTGATTGGCCCCGTTCTTGAGTGCCAGCTTCTCGAGACTGCCCTTTTGAACCTGGTCAGCTTTGAGACCTTGGTCGCCACCAAGACTGCGCGCGTGTGTCTTGAGGCTCAGTCTCCTGTAGCGGAATTCGGCTTGCGTCGCGCTCAGGGCGAATCGGGTGGCAACAAGGCCTCCCGTGCTGCCATCGTGGGTGGCTGTGCATCTACGTCAAACGTGCTTGCGGGCAAGCTGTACAACGTTCCCGTATCGGGAACTCATGCCCATTCCTGGGTGATGGCTTTCGATGACGAGCTGGAAGCCTTCCGCGCCTATGCCAAGGCCTTCCCCCGCAATTGTGTCCTTTTGATCGACACCTACAACACCGAGACGGGTCTTCAGAACGCCATTACCGTGGCTCGCGAGATGCGTGAGGCGGGCGAGCGTTTGGTGGCCGTCCGCATTGACTCAGGTGACCTTGCTTGGGAAGCCAAGCGTGCTCGTACAACACTGGACGCCGCTGGCTTTCCCGAGGTTGGCATCGTGCTTTCCAACGACTTGGATGAATATACGGTCAAGTCTATCCGCGATTCCGGTGCTCCCGTCAATAGCTGGGGTATTGGAACAAAGCTCGCGACGGCCTTCGACCAGCCTTCACTTGGCGGTGTCTACAAGCTGGGCGCCAAGCGTGAGGGTGCCGGTTCTTGGCAGGATTGCCTGAAGGTCACGGGTAGTGTTGGCAAGCTTACTTTCCCGGGCGTCTTGGATGTGCGTCGCTACTTCCATGAGAATGGCAAGGTGGCAGGAGACATGGTCTTTGACGTCAACCGTGGCGTCTGCTGCGAGACCATCGTCGATCCAGCTGACGAATTGCGTCAGAAGGACTTGTCTGGCAAGAGCTTCGTTACCCTGCTGTCGCCCTTGGCTCGTGATGGCAAGGTGGTGCTCGAACCCGAGTTCCGCGATGCGATGTGTGCCCAGGCACGCGCCCGTGAGCAGCTTGAGCTCCTGGACGATTCCCAGAAGCGCCTGGTGAACCCGCATTCCTATCCGGTCGGCCTTGAATACAGCTTGTTCAAGCGCCGTCGCGACCTAGCTGCCCGTCAACGGGGGCTGGAAGAATAGTCCCTGGTTCGGGGTGGCATGCGCATACGGTATTGCTCTTGTGAGCACGTCACCCCAAACTCATGAGGGTGGTGCTCAGCCCTGCTTGTTTCGTTCGTTTGTTTGAGGAGGAAGAAATGATCAAGGTCATGACCGATTCGGTCACTTCCTTGCCGCAAGACCTTATTGACGCAACCGGCGTCGAGGTGGTGTCACTGTATCTGCGTCACGATGGCAAGGAATACGAAGACGCGACCATGGACGTCGACGAGTTCTATCGAAACATTGCTGACATGGCAGGCAATCCTCCTACCTCAAGCCAGCCTTCCCCTGCCTATCTCGAGCAGCTCTTCGAGGACTGCGCCAAGAGGGGAGACGAGGTTCTGGGTGTTTGGATCTCCACAGGCCTTTCGGGGGCATATGAGGGAATCCTGCGAGCCGCGCGCTCCGTGAAGGAACGTCATGCTGATTTCCGTTATGCCATGATCGACTCCCAATCGTGCGGCTTCGACGAGGCGCTGCCGGTGCTTGAGGGCGTTCGTGCGGTGCAGGAGGGCAAGACGCTTCAGGAAGCTGCTCGAGCGGTCATCGATGGCATCCTGAGCACGCGTTTCGTGTTTTCGCCCGAAAGCCTCACCTTCCTTCAGAAGGGTGGTCGCATTGGTGCGGCCTCGGCGCTTCTGGGCAACTTGATGCGCATTTGTCCGGTGCTTACCGTGACCGACGGGTCGCCTCGTCCCATGGCGAAGGTCCGCACTCACAAGAAGGCCTTGGCGCGTATGGTGGAAATCATGCAGAAAGACGCCCGGGATTGTGGCGGACTCAAGGATTTGGTGGTTCACTACATCGGTGATTCCGCGCCTGCGCAGCGCTGGAAGGACGAAGTGATCGAACCTCTCCTAGGCCACAAGGTACGTATCTGCCCCGTGAGTCCTGTGGTGGGTGCTCATGTGGGTCCGGCCGTCGGATTCTGCTATCAGTGCAACAAACCCCTGCAAGGCAAGATCACGGGTGACCCCCTGAGCTTGGTTTGCTTTGACTAGAAGGAGCCGTAGTGGACATCAAGTGCAACCTCATCGTTGATTCATGCTGCGATCTGCCCCATGAAATCCTGAAGGACGAAGGCGTCTACCTGCTGAAGTTCCCATATATCGCCGAGGATGGCGAGCATATGGACGATCTGTATCAGTCCGTGACCCCCAAGGAGTTCTACGACAAGATGCGCGAAGGCGATATGCCCTCTACGGCGCAGATCCCTTATCCCGATCTTCAGGCTGCTATCGCTTGGGCTGCCTCTCAGGACAAGCCCTGCGTGTGGCTCTCCTTTTCCAGCGGCCTTTCTGGCACGTACAATACCATTGACATGCTGGTGTCTCAGGCGCGCGAGGAAAACCCCGACCTTCAGCTGGAAGTTGTTGACACCAAGCTCGCCTCCGTTGCCGAGGGTCTCCTGGTCTTCGAGGCGCTGCGTCAGCGTCAACGCGGCCTGACTGCCTCTGAGCTCGCCGCCTGGGCAAACGAGGCGCAGTGGTTCGTCAACTGCGGCTTCATGGTGGACGATCTGAATGCCTTGAAGCACGGCGGGCGCATTCCTGCTTCCGTGGCATTTGCTGGTAGCAAGCTCGACGTCAAGGTGCTGCTTTCCATTGACTTGGACGGCAAGCTTTCCATGATTGGTGTGGCTCGCGGTCGCAAGAAGGGTTTCAAGGCCTTGGCTGAGCGATATGCGAAGGGATGCGACAAGGGCTCGGAGTCTCGTACGGTGCTTTTGGGCAACGCTGACTGCCCCAAGGACTCTCAAAAGCTTTGGGAGCTCATCTCAAAGGAAGACGAAGGCGCGGTGCCTCTGGAATCCTCCATCGGTCCCGTCATTGGCAGCCATGTTGGCCCCGGTATGGTGGCCGTGGTGTACTGGGGCGAGGATCGCCGTAATTCCGCATCCGTTTCCGATCGCATTGCCAGCCGCATGAAGGCAAGCAACTAAGATTCCTTAATTTCGTGAAAGGAACTTTCCAATGTCTGATAACACTAGCTATGTATTTGCCGGTGATACGGCCGTAGGCGAGGGCATCGTTGGCTCCTTGGCCCGTGCGGGCTTTACGGCCGCGGCGGACCTTGCGCAAGCTGGCGTGGTCTTTACCTACCATCCTACGCAGTCTGGCTTGGAAGAGCTGTACTTCGGGGACGATGGCATCGTAGCCCAGGTGGCTGCAGGAACCGTGTTCGTCAACTTGAGCCCCGCTGCACCCAGCTTCTCTTCTGAGCTCTATCAGCTGTGCTCGGTATATGAGTGCAATTACGTCGAGGCCCCCTTAGTGGTCCGTGACGTCACCGTGGAAGATGCTTTTGCCGAGCCTGGCAACCTGTTGGTGTTTGCGGCTGGAGAGCAAGGTGCCTTCGACGAGGTGGAGCCTCAGCTTTCTGCCCTTGCCCGTATGGTCGAGTTCGTCGGTGGCATTGGTGCTGCGCAGACCGCCAAGGTGGTCCATACCTTGCAGAACGCCACAGGTCTCATGGGCATCGTCGAGGCCTTTGCTAGTACGCAGGCTTCCAAGGCTGATTTTGACGGCGAAGCCTATCTGGATGCGCTGGAATCTGCTGGCTTGGTGTCTCCCGCCCAAGTCGCCTTCGTCGAGGCGCTCAATGCCGGCGATTTCGAAGGAAGCTATACCTTGGGCCTGATGATGGCTGAGCTTGCTGTTGCGCTCACTGCCGTCGAGGACGAGGAGATGGTGCTGCCCTTGGGCGATGCGGCTTTCCATCTGTTTGAGCTGCTGGCCATCGTTGGCGGCGCAAACTATACTCCCGCTGCGCTGAAGCTGCTGTTTGCCGACGAGGAAGCTGGCAAGGCCGCTGGCCTGGATTGGTCTCGTGCCGAGCATGATCACGACCACGAGTGCGATTGCGCCGACAAGGATGATCCCGATCATGAGTGCTCCTGCGGCCATCATCACCATCGTCATGATGACGAGTTGGATCAGGGCGTGGGACATCATCATCACCAGGACGAAGATGCCTTCGACGAAGAAGGCAACTACAACGAGTTTGGTGGCTACGGCACCCCCTCCACGAGCGATTACATCGTTGACGAAGTGGACGACTGGAACTAGTTCGTGGGCGTGCGCAATCAGGCAGAGAAATGCGTTAAGAAGGGTCCTTGCGGGGACCCTTCTTTTGCTGCGCAAGGCTTGAGCTTTGATGGTTTAGCTGTGTCTTCAGACCCCGTTCTGACGGATTCTGAGAGAACCGTTTCGTGCGATGCTG
>JAUNOE010000032.1:9991-15300 GCA_030537255.1 Coriobacteriia bacterium | reverse complement strand
CGACCTTAGCAGCAGCAGAGCCGAACTTGTTGGAGAAGCGCTGGACGCGTCCGCCGGTGTCGATCAGCTTCTGGGTGCCGGTGAAGAAGGGGTGGCAAGCGTTGCACAGGTCAACACGCAGCTCAGACTTGGTGGAACGAGTCTGGAAGGTGTTGCCGCAGGTGCAAGTGACGGTGCAGTCAACGTATTCGGGATGAATGTTCTGCTTCATTAATGGATCTCCTTTTCGGTGTCTTGGTTACCGACCAAGACGGAACAAAAGCCTTAGTAGCTTACCATTCGCACGATCTTGGCGCAATGCTCAATTCGCGACCATGCACGAACAAGAAGCACGAAGGCTACTTCTTCTTGAACTGGCTTTCGTGAGCTCGGAAGAAGTCAGTGCGAGGAGGAAGCTCCTTGACGCGATGAGACTTGGCAGCGCGCTCATCCTCGGAACAAAGCTCGTCCATGCCCCCAAAGCCATACTCCCAGCTAAAGAAGGCAGATGCATCGAAGTCCAAGTAGTCGCAGATCTTCTCGCAACCAGCAGGAACAACCGGATGCATGAGCAGGGTTGCCACACGAAGCAGGTAGAACGAGTCCACGAGCACCTGCCTGCGCTCCTCGGCGTTCCCAGAGGCCTCGACGGCCTTGATGCCGCTCGACCAATACTTGTTGGCATAGCGAATGAAGGTCTCAACCAGGGGCATGATGGCATGGAGCTCCACCTTGTACATGGTCTCGTCATAGGCGGCCAAGGCCTTCTTTGCCTCGGTCACGCATTCGGTAGAAACCTCACCCAGGGGCATAAGGCAGTCGAAGTTCTTTGCGGCTTCATAGAGGCAGCTACGAGCCAGGCGGTTGAACACCTTGGTCAAAAGGGCGCCTTCCTTGAGTGCAGGGTCCGCCACGCGAGGATCGTTGCGCTTGGCCTCGTCGGCCTCGAACACCTTGGGCTTAAAGCCGACGGACTTCTGGCCCAGGGCCAGGGCCAGCCAGTGTGCGCGCAATTGCTCGGCCGTGTAATGCTCAAGCAACTCGTCTGCCGTGGGAGGCTTCACGTCGCCAGAAGACGACGCCTTCTTGTCGCCAAACAGGATGTGATGGTTTGCCACAAGCTTCGTCTGCTGGAGCTCACCTTCGGCAGGGAACGCAATGGGCTGATCCTTCTGCAGGGCCGCCCACAATGCAGGCTGGGCAACGCCGTAAAAGTACAGGTTGTCCTGGCCGATGAACTGATAGACGCCTGCGTCCTTGCTGCACCAGAAGTCACGCCAGGAAGAGCGGGGCAAGCCCATTTTGTCGTTGGCGGCAATGGTCTCGGAGATAGGCGAGATCAGGCTCTCAGGCCAGCACCAAACGGTAAGGCCCTCGACCTTGTTCCCTTCGTCGTCAGTCATGACAGGGCAGGCAACGCCCCAGCTTGCGTTGCCAGAGATGCGGAAGGGCACCAGAGCCTTACCGGTCCTGAAACGAATGCCGGCCTCGGTGAGCACGGTGCGTGCCAGATCGCGATCGACCACGTTCTTGAACTCCAGCTCGAAGGACTGCTTGCCCTTGGCGGCGTCACGGTACTCGTGCGCAGGGAGTTTGTCGGCCACAGCAAGGTAGTCGTCATGGAGCTCCACCTTGACGAAGATGATGGGAGGAACAAGGAACTCACGGATGGTCTTGGTGACCACGGGCCTGGTCTGGGGGTCATCGGCCAGTCCTTCGACGTAATCACGAACCACGTCGGCCATGCCGGGTAGGTCGAAGTACCAATTAGCCACCTTGCGCATCTCAGGAACCGTACCCGAGACGTTCGAGATGGGGTTGATCAGATCCTCGGGCTCATACTGATGGCCCAGATCGCATTCGTCGGCGTACGCCTTTTCGCTCTTGCAGCCCTGAACGGGGCAATGACCCTGGACCTGACGGCCATTCAGAAACATGCCCTCCTGGGCATCGTAGAACTGATTCGTCTCCTCAAGATGCAGATAGCCCTTGGCACGGAGCTTCTCGATGAAAGCGTTTGTTACCTGCTGATGGATTTCACCGCAGTTTCCCAGGCCGCTTCCCTCGTACAGGTCCAGACTGATGTCATAAGCGTCAAGCGTGGCCTTCTGACGGTCGTGATTGCGCTGCACGTAATCCAAGATGGAGCCATCGAGGGTGCCTGCCTCCACTTCCTTGCGGTAGCCCTCTTCGATGGGGCTGCCGAAGCAGTCGGTACCCGAAACAAAACGGACGTTTTCTGCACCAATGCGGTCTCGCAGGAAGCGGGAGAAGACGTCTGCGGGGACGAAGACGCCGCCAACGTGACCGAAATGAAGTGACTTGTTGCCGTAAGGCATGCCCGCAGTGACAACGGCACGCTTGGGCCAGACAGGCGTGATGTGTTCTTTCTTTGCCATAGGGTGCTTCCTCCTTTGCTACAGTTCCACGTTTTCTTCCAGGGAACGACCCTGGGCCTTCTTTGCCGTGCGCATCAGGAACTCCTGGTTGTTGCGAGTCGCATGAAGCGACTTGATCAACGTGTCCATGGCGCGCTCGGTATTGTTGCGGTTCGACAATATGCGACGAACGCCCCAGATGAGCGGCGCCTCCTGAGGATCCAGAAGCAAATCCTCACGACGCGTGCCCGATGCAACGGGATCAATTGCGGGGAAGATGCGGCGCTCTGCCAGTTGACGATCAAGCTTGAGCTCCATGTTGCCCGTGCCCTTGAACTCCTCGAAGATGACCTCGTCCATCTTCGACCCCGTCTCAACCAAAGCCGACGCCAGGATCGTCAGACTGCCGCCACCCTCGATGTTTCGTGCGGCGCCCAGGAACTTCTTGGGCGGATACAGGGCGGTGGAATCGACGCCACCAGACAAGATGCGTCCCGATGCGGGCTGCGCCAGGTTGTAAGCGCGGGCCAGGCGGGTCAACGAGTCAAGAAGAATGACTACGTCCTGCCCCTCTTCCACCAGACGCTTGGCTCGCTCGATGACCATTTCGGCGCAGTTGATGTGGTTCTCGCAAGGCATGTCGAAGGTCGATGCGATGACTTCGCCGTGAATCGAGCGCTGCATGTCCGTAACCTCTTCAGGACGCTCGTCAATGAGCAGGCACATGAGATGCACTTCGGGGTTGTTGGCTGCAATGGCCGCAGCAATGTTCTTCAGCACGGTGGTCTTGCCCGCCTTGGGAGGCGACACGATCAGGCCACGCTGGCCCTTGCCTATAGGAGCGACCAAGTCTATGACGCGGGCGGTGATGGTGCTCTTACCATGCTCCATGACCAGACGCTCGTCGGGAAAGACGGGGGTCAGATTGGCAAAACGAGGACGCTGGGCCGAAAGCTCGACAGGCTTGTCGTTCACTGACGCGATGGTTTGAAGTGCGGGGAACTTGTCACCACGGCGCGCGGGGCGCGTCTGGCCCTTGACCTTGTCACCCTTGCGCAGATGGTTGCGGCGCACCATGGAGGCATGCACGTAGGCATCCCCTGGACCCGAAA
Organism: Coriobacteriia bacterium; assembly: GCA_030537255.1. Lineage (GTDB taxonomy): Bacteria > Actinomycetota > Coriobacteriia > Coriobacteriales > Eggerthellaceae > Anaerotardibacter. Next base: position 11,831 of record JAUNOE010000032.1, on the reverse strand, counting down.
GGTAGCCATTGGTGCGAACGAAGCCAAAGCCGTCGGGCATGATATCAAGAATTCCCTCGACTTCGATGAAGCCTTCGGCCTTGATGGCAGCCTCGTAGACGGCCTCGACAAGCGCGGCTTTCAGGAGGCCCTTGTGCTCAACGCCGAGCTCATCGGCCTTGGCGCGCAGCTCCGCCACCTTGAGGGCAGCGAGCTCCTCACGTGAGGTCTTGGGCTGCTGGGGCTTGTTGGCGTTGTTGTTTCGGTCGCGCTTGTCCTTCTTGCGCTGCTCGAACTTCTCGCGTCGGTTGCCGCCACGTCCTTCGCCCTTCGAAGAATCGTCACGACCGCCACGTTCGCGGCGCTCACGGGATTCGCCCTGATCGTCACGACGGACGCGCTTGCGGCGGCCTCCCGATTCGCCCTCCTGCCTGGATGCAGGCAATGCGTCGGAAGCTTCCGCTTCCTCCGCAGGCGCATCAGGCGTGGCGGCCTTGCGCTTGCTTTCACCTTCAGACTGAGGCTTAGGCCCAACGCCTTCAGAAGACGGCTGTTCCTTGGCCTGTGCCTCATCCGACTCAGGGCCACCCTGGGTCGAATCCTGTTCAACAGGCTTCTTGCGGGGACGACCTCGGCGCTTGGGCGCAGGCTTCTCAGGCTCGTCGCCCGACTGCTCCGCCTTGGCCTGCTCGAGAATACGAGCGAGCTCCTCTGGCGTGGCCGCATCGTCAAACACTGGAGCCGTAGAGACCTCGGGCGTAACCGAAGGTTCTTCGGCCGGCTTCTTGCGGGGACGGCCAGGACGGCGCTTGGCAGGCTTTTCCCCAGACTCGGACACCTCGGCATCCGACTTATCCGAGGCATCTGCCTTGGGTGCCCCTTCCTGAGAAGCGGCCTTCTTCGAGGAAGCGCGCTTGGCGGCAGCCTTCTTGGGTGCGGGGATCTCGGCGGTCTCCTCAGTTGATTCGGACTTGTTGCCTGGGACGGCGTCGACGGACTCGTCGACTACGGGCTTCTTGCGAGGACGGCCAGGGCGGCGCTTGGGTGCGGGGGCCTCCTCGACGGGCGTTGGTGCATCCTGGGCACCCTCGGGCTCCTTGGAACCCGTGGTTTCCTCGACCGGCTTCTTACGGGGACGACCACGACGCTTGGGTGCGGGAGCCTCGGGAGCCAAGGAGGGAGCTTCGTCCTTCGCGGGTTCGCTGAAGGAAAGCTCTTCGGGAGTTTCACTCATTAGGTTCTAGCTCTTTCTTTTGAGAGTCTTTAGGCGTTGGTAACCTTCTGCCAGTCCTTCATGAAGGACTCCAGACCACGGTCGGTCAGAGGATGCTGGACCATTTTCTTCAGCACGGGGAAGGGAACGGTGGCGATGTCAGCACCCATGAGGGCGCATTGCGTAACGTGGTTGGCGGACCTGACAGAAGCTGCGATGACTTCGACCTGCTCGCCATTCACGGTGCTTTCGGTGAAGTCGTAATTCGAAAGGGCGGCCACGATGTTGCCAACCTGCTCAAGGCCATCTTCGGAGATGTCGTCAAAACGGCCGATAAAAGGACTGATATAGCGAGCGCCCGCACGAGCCGCAAGAAGGGCCTGAGGAACGCTGAAGCATAGGGTCATGTTCACGCGCACGCCACGGTTGGCAAGTTCGCGCGTAGCGGCAAGGCCTTCCACCATGGTGGGGACCTTGACCACGATATTGGGGGCGATTTCGGCAAGCTCCAGGCCATCACGGACGATTTCGTCGCGCGTCATGGCGACGGTCTCAGCGGAAACCGGACAGGAATCGCCGACGATTTCGCAAATCTTCTTCATGTGGTCAGTAAAGCCAGAAAGCTTGCCTCCGACCTTGGCATACAAC
>JAUNOE010000032.1:0-9981 GCA_030537255.1 Coriobacteriia bacterium | reverse complement strand
GGGTTTGGTAGTAACGCCGGCCAGCGCACCCCAACTTGCTGCCTCTTCGATTTCGGCCAAGTCAGCGGTATCCAGGAAGAATTTCACCCGGTCCTCCTATGTAGACGCGCACCCACGATGCACCAAGGGCAGACGACTCCAGGCCCGAAGAGAAAACAGTGCATGTAAGGGGATTCAATAGACGCACTGAATCATACTCAAACAGCTTTTCCTGCACAAGCCGCACAACTCTGGCGACGTATACGACACAACAACAAGCACACCTTCGATTGGCGCAGGGCGGAACCGCTAAGAGCCCAAGCCTAGCAACACGCGCGCATGAGCCAGACTTTCCGCGCTTGTCTCCCCTGACAGCATGCGGGCAATTTCTCGCACGCGCGCTTCGCCGTCCAAGCGATCGAGGCAGGTTTCGGGCAGGCCCTGGCCCTGCTTCCTCACCGCATAATGAACCCCTCCGCGAACGGCAACCTGCGCCAAGTGCGTCACCACGATCACCTGATGACTTTGCGCCAGGTCAGCCAAGACATCCGCCAAGGCCGCAGCCGTGGCACCACCAACGCCCGTATCGATTTCGTCAAACACGAGAGTCTGGGCCTCGTCCCTATCGCCAATGACCACCTTGCAGGCCAGCATGACGCGCGAAAGCTCGCCGCCTGAAGCAATCTTTGCCAAAGGACGAGGAGTCACCTCGGATGCCGGAGCAAACAACAGCTGAAAGGCAGCAGAGCCTTGAGAGCCCCATTGCTCACGAGGGAGATCCGTCCACTCGCCCACGATGCGGGCGTCCCCCATATGCAAACGTGCCATTTGGGTATTCACGAGACCCTCGAAGACAGGAAGCGCCTCGCTGCGAGCATCAGCAAGCACACCAGCACAATCGGCCAGCCTGTCCTCCGCTGCACCGAGGTTCCTTTCCGCCACATCGATCAGGTCATCGCGGTTGTCGTATTCGCAAATCGTGGCACGGGCGGCCTCGTAAGCGGCCCACACGTCTTCCATACGCGGGCCAAAGCCACGCATAAGGCCCTGGAACGCCGCAATGCGGTCCTGACGAGAGAGAACCTCGGCTGGATCGAATTCAATGGTCTGCTCATAGGACGAAAGCTCTGACCAGGCGTCTTCGGCCGTGAAGAAAGCGTCGCGCAGATGCCCGGCATCGTCCTTGCGGCTGAGATCCGTATCAGCGATACGCTCCGCTGCAGCAAGCGCCGTCTCGAGCGCCTCGAGGGCACCCCCTTCGCCGACGAGCGACTCGCGCACCAGGGAAAGGTCCCGCAGGATGGCTTCCGCATGTTGGTAGCGAGGCATCTCGGAAAGAAGTTCTTCGTACTCGCCTGGCTTGGGATCGACTGCCTCGATCTGGTCAACCACGTAGCGAGCTCGGTCCAGCTCCACTTCGCTCGCCCGCGCAAGCTCACGCAATCGGTCCAGCTCGGCCGCGGCCGCGCGCGCCTCTGCCAAAGCCTGCCGATACTCACCGAGGGCACCGGCCACCGAATCGCCCGCCCAGGCATCCAACAGCGCCAACTGGGCATCGGGCTTCAACAGGCGCTGATGCTCATGTTGGCCACACAAATCGATGCTCGCACCCACGCGTGCCGCGACCGCCTTCACACTGCTGGGCGCCCCGTTGAGCGAAATGCGCGAACGTCCCGCAGCAGAGACGCGACGCTCCACGACGTCCCCCTCCTCCGGGGAATCAGGCAAAAAGAAGCGCCCTTCGACAGAAAGCTCAGACTGGCCCTCACGGATCGTCGAGGTGTCGGCACGTTCGCCCGCAAGCAGCTTCAGAGAGGAAAGAAGCGCGGTCTTGCCCGCACCCGTCTCGCCGGTGATCACGGTGAGCCCCTCGCCAGGGGCAAAGCTTGCGTCGCGAATCAGGGCGACGTCGCTGATATGCAGCTCATCAAGCATCGGTCGGCTTCCTTCCTTGGGCGTTGTTTCCTTCTGCATTCTAGTCAAGAATCCCTCTTTCGTTTAGAAAGAAGACCGAAGCGTACGGCCAGGCACGGCGCCGCACCACACACCCGCAAGCAAAAACGGGCATCAAATCGCTCGACAAGTCCTCGCAGAGCCGCCCCATAGCAAGCTCAAGCAAAGAGGGTGGTCGTATACTCAAGCTAGAGCTGCCTTGATTCCGAATGGGGTCAGAGAGGCAGAAAAACCAAGGAGAAGGGCTGTCGGCCCCTGCATGACCGGCCTAAGCCCGGAAAGGCAAGGGGGACATGCCTTACGAATTCATCACCACGGAAGTCCGTGGCAGCACCTACCTGATTACGCTTGACCGCGAGCAAGCGCGCAATGCCATGAACAGCCAGATGATGGCGGAGATGTGCGATGCCCTGGACGTCTGGGACAGGGATGCGAACCTGAGGGCCTGCGTCATCGCCAACAAGGGGCCCGTTTTCTGCGCAGGTGCCGACCTCAAGGAAATCTCCGCCGGAACCTGGTCCCTCCCCGATGACAAGGCTGACTGGGGCTTTGCGGGCATGACGAAACGCTACTTCGACAAACCACTCATCGCTGCCGTTCGCGGCAAATGCCTTGGAGGTGGCCTGGAGATGGTTCTTGCCTGCGATTTGGCCGTCGCCTCGGAAGAATCCCTCTTCGGCTTTCCCGAGCCCCGCGTAGGACTCACCGCAGCAGGAGGAGGTGCCCTTCTGCGCCTAGCCCAACACATTCCCATGAAGTTCGCCCAGGAGCTGCTCTTGATAGCAGAGCCCATTGATGCCACCTGTGCCCTTGGGTGGGGATTGGTGAACCGGGTGGTTCCCGACTCGAACGTCGTCAGCGAAGCGCTTGCCCTTGCGGAAAAGATAGCCCTTTCGGCTCCCCTTGCCATCAAGTACTCCAAGCGAACCGCCTACGAAACCATGGGCGCCTCCAACACCATCTACCCTTCAAAGGCGTGGGACATTCTGGTTGACTACGAGAAGATAACAGCACAAAGCGAAGACGCACACGAAGGCTCTACCGCATTTGCGCAGAAGCGGGCACCCCAATGGAAGGGGCGCTAGACATCTCTGCGCACCTGAGCCCGCGTGCGTCTTGACGCATCGTTGCAAAAGAGGAATTCAAGCATGAAGGGAGCGTGGCCATGAACCAAGAAATCATCCCCCTTCCCCCTTTTGCGCTCGAAATCATCGAAGCTTTGGAAGACGAAGGCCACCAGACCTGGGCCGATGGCGGCTACGTACGCAATTGCCTGGCGCAACGACACGCCGGACACCTCACGTTTGCAACGAATGCACCCACCGAAACCATTACAAGGCTGTTCCGGGGGCGAGGCTTCGATGCCCAGCCTGACCCCTCGAATCCCTTCTCGGTGACGATCTTCCTGGGAACCCCGGACGAAAAGCCGATACAGATCCACAGGTTCCACCAGGTAATCGAACGAGACCGCACCGGAAAGCCCTTGAGCTTTGCGCATGTCGACACCATCCAGGAAGACCTCGCCCGCCGAGACTTCACCTTTAATGCCCTTGCCTGGCACCCTGAACGAGGCCTTGTCGACCCCTACCGAGGCGCACGTGACATCCGCAACGCAACGATCCGATGCGTCGGCGACGCACGCCTGCTCATGAGCACCGAGCCTTTGTGCTCCCTGCGCGCCCTCAGGTTTGCCTCAACCATGGGCTTTTCCGCCGACGAAACCACGCTTCAAGCCCTCAAACTCGAAGCCCACCGCCTGCCGACGCTTGACGCCCTGGCGCTTAGACATCAGGTAGAAAAACTCCTCTGCGGACCCTTCGTACGAGAAACGCTGATGGACTACATCGACGTCCTGGGGGCTATCTTGCCCGAGCTTCTCCCCATGAGGAACTTCGACCAGCTTAGCCGCTTCCATTGCTATGACGTCCTTGAGCACACGGCCTACGTGGTATCCCACAGCAAGGCCTACGCCTTCAATCGTTGGGCTGCCCTGCTCCATGACACTGGAAAACCGGAAACCTTCGTCATCGACGAACAGGGGCGCGGCCACATGCCAGGTCACCCCGAGGCCTCCATCGACCACCTTAAGAACGTTGCAGCACGCATGAGGTTCTCTTCCCAACTCACCCATGAACTCGAGTTGGTCATCCGGCATCACGACGACCGACCCGCAGCCACCGAGGAGGACGTTCGACGTCTGTACGCCAACCTGGAAAACAACGAGCGCCTGTTCCATGCCATCTGTGACCTCATGCGCGCAGACTCGCTATCGAAGGCAAGCTTCTGCCAGATGGAGCGCGTCATCATCACGAACGAAGTCGAGGAGCTCTTCGAACACATGCTCAACGAAGGAAAGCTCTAAGCACTAAAACGACGAAACAAAGGCGGGCCAGATTCCCGAAGGAATCTGGCCCGCTCCATTTTCGTTTGATGACAACCCCGGCACTATATGCGCACCTGGAGTGCCCAGGCATGGTTCAGGGGGCCACTGCCCTTACCCAAGCAAGGATCATGTTCCAAGGCTCCGGTAAGGTAGTCCTTCGCTGCACGCACCGCGTCGACGAGATCCCGCCCCAAAGCGAGCTGGGACGCAATAGCCGATGACAAAGTGCAGCCCGTACCATGGGTGTTGTTCGTCTCCACCCGCCACGAACGCAGCTCGACTACGCCACCATCACTCATGAGGAGGATATCCAGGGCGTCGCCAGTCAGATGACCACCCTTTACCAATACCGAAGAGGCACCCAAACCCTGGATGGCTCGAGCCGCCTGGAGCATCTGAGCAGGCGTGCTGATCTCCGAAGGGCACCTATGCCCACCGCTGACCCCCCGCTCGCACGCAATGTCCCACAAAACCCGAGCCTCAGCAAGATTGGGAGTGACCAGGCAAGCACAGCCGAACAACTCGTCAACAACGGCAAGAACCGAAGCATCGCTCGACAAGGCGGCACCACTCGTGGCAACCATGACGGGATCAACCACGACCCGCTCCGCCCCGTATTTACGCAAGCCCTGGCCAATAACGCGTGCAACCCCGGCGTCCGAAACCATGCCCACCTTTACCGCGTCAGGTCGGATATCGGCAAACACGGCATCCAGCTGTTCTCGCACGAAATCAGGCGCAACGTCCAAGACGTCCGTGACTCCCTGGGTGTTCTGAGCCGTAAGTGCCGTGATGACGCTCTGGGCATAGACCCCCTGGGCCATCATCGTCTTGATGTCGGCTTGGATTCCTGCACCTCCGCTCGAGTCCGACCCCGCAATGGTGACGGCGCTTTTAATCAAAGCCTTCCCTTGGTTCATGGTTTATTCCTCCACCGCAAAGGGCGTCCGTTTTACCGCCTCCAGCAAATCGGCGGTGCTGACAGCAATGTCTTTGGCGGCAAATATTGCCGAAACGACAGCAACGCCCGCAACACCGGTATGCTCCACCTTAGGCAAGGTGTCCTTGTTCACGCCTCCAATGGCCACTACGGGAATGTCCACAGCGGCAGCGATGTCGACGAAATCCTGGTGCTCCAGCTTGAAGGCATCAGGCTTCGTGGACGTAGCCACCACGCCCCCCACGCCAAGATAGTCAGCGCCTGCCGCCTGTGCAGCTTGGGCCTGCTCAACGGTCTGGGTGGAAACCCCCACAATCTTGTCGGGGCCCAGCAGGGCACGCGCCCGTTCGCATGAGGCATCTCCCTGTCCGACATGCACGCCATCGCAATCGAGGATGCGCGCCGCTTCGAGGTCATCGTTGACGACGAAAGGAACGCCCGCACGACGGCAGAGCTCCATCAAGGGACGACCCAGCTCCACCAGCTCTTCGGTGGTGGCACCCTTCTCGCGAAGCTGCACGAAGCTTGCGCCGCCCTCTAGGGCCTGCGCAACGCACGTCTCGAGGCTTCGTCCCGCCAGCCAAGTGCTGTCCGTGACCGCATAGAGCAACTGGGCCTCGCGAATCTGCTCGACACTAAAAGCCCCTCTGTTCTTAGGCATTTCGTCTCCTTTGCAAGGAGGTCCCGAGCACCTCCGAGGCGCTCGGGACCCAAATAGCCGGTCTTAGTATTCGTCACCGAGGTCGACAACCAGTCCGTCCATGATGTTGTTGACGGTCCTGACAGCGCACATCTTGCCACACATGGTGCAGGTTCCCTCGGTGGAGGGAGGAGCGCTTTCGAAGTACTCGCGAGGCTTCACGGGATCGATGGCCAGCGAGAACATCTCTTCCCAATCCACGCGCCTACGAGCATCGCTCATGCGGTTATCACGAGCACGGGCACCAGGCACGCCCTTCACCAGGTCTGCGGCATGGGCGGCAATCTTGGTGGCAACCAAGCCCTCGCGTACGTCGGCAGCATCGGGCAGACGAAGATGCTCTGCAGGGGTGACGTAGCACAGGAAGTCAGCACCCGTCGAAGCGGCAATGGTGCCGCCGATGGCTGCCGTGATGTGGTCATAACCAGGAGCGATGTCGGTGACCAGAGGGCCCAGCACGTAGAAGGGAGCACCATGACACAGACGCTTCTGGATCTTCATGTTGGCAGGAATCTCGTCGATAGCCATGTGACCTGGACCCTCGACCATAACCTGAACGCCTGCATCCCAGGCACGCTTCGTCAACTTGCCCAGCTCAATAAGCTCGCTGATCTGACCGGCATCGGTTGCATCGTAGTTGCATCCAGGACGCATGGCATCACCCAGGCTGATCGTGACGTCATGCTCATGGAGGATTTCGAGAAGTTCGTCATAGTACTCAAAGAAGGGATTTTCGTTTCCCGTTGCCTCCATCCAGGCAAAGAGCAAGGAGCCACCACGACTGACGATGTTCATCAGACGGCCTGTCTCCTTGAAGTTCTCGATGGTTCGACGGTTGATACCTGCGTGAATGGTGACGAAGTCGACGCCGTCTTCAGCGTGACGACGCACCACCTCAAGAAAGTCTGCGGCCTTAATGCCAATCAAGGGCTTTTCCAGATAGCCGATGGCATCGTACATAGGAACCGTACCAATCATGGCGGGGCTCATGTCCACAAGCTTGGTGCGGAATTCCTGAGTCTTGCCGCTGTTGGAAAGATCCATGATGCCCTCGGCACCTAGCTCGAAGGCGATACGGGCCTTCTCGAGCTCCATCTCCTCGTTCATGAGGTCGCCAGAAATACCCAGGTTCACGTTGACCTTGGTGCGCAGGCCCTCGCCCACACCCTCGGCCGAAAGCGAGCGGTGGTGGATGTTTGCGGGAATGGCGATGACACCACGAGCCACCCCTTCCCTAATAAACTCGGGCGTACGGCCTTCCTTCTTGGCCACGAGCTCCATCTGGGGCGTTACTACGCCCGCACGGGCGTAGTCCATCTGGGTGACAAGATTCTTCTGCGTCATCGCAGTCTCCCTTCGTTGGCATTATCCATATCAGGTTCCATGGGTCGAAGGCCAAGCCCTCCTCTCAGCCTGCGGGTCTTTATGACCAGACGAGCAAGCTCCCCGTGTATGTAACGGCTAATTCTACTTCATTGCGGCCGTGGTTTTACCCCACGTAGAGGCAGTCAGGCATTCCTTTGGGAAAAAGGCCCAAACGCTTCCTTGACTCACCGAGATACGAGCAGGTCTTCCCTTAAATTCGTTAGAAACACCCAAAATGCTTTCATTGGTAAACTCTGCGCCCGAAAGCTCCCATTCCAGGCCCTCTTCGACAACGCCCTTCGCGCAATCGGAGTGACCCAAAAGAGAAAACGTTCCTTGGGCAGCCGCATCAAACTCCAGGGTATCCAGGTCGGTTCCACCCACAAGGCAGACCACCACCTGCTCTCCGCTGAATCCCCAGACCCTAAGACCCCGACGAGCATACTTTGCCAGCAGCTGCAAATTGCCCACGGTATGGTCCAGCCGGCCCTCAAGAGCCTGGACCATGAAGACCTCATCGAAGCCTTCGCCTTGCGCCTGACCCAAGGCCCAATCCATGTCGGTGAAGTCCTTATGGGTGTCAAAAGTGGCACTGGCGCAAGATGGTACATAGCCCAAAGAGTCGAAATCCCCAAAGACACAGCTTGGCTTTATGTCCAAGGCCTGCAGAGAAGCATAGCCGCCGTCGACGGCGTAGATCGCGTCGAAGCCACGCTGACCAAGCAACCAGGCCAAGACCGACTGCTCGCAAGGGGCTGCACCCACACAAAGGCAGCTAGACATGACGTAACCTCCATTCGAACGAGTGGGGCTTCCGCGATCGAAGAATATTCGCAGTTTGCCCCCTCTTGCGTACGTGCTAGAATACCACCGCGAGTGGGCCGGGCAATCGCGTACGTTCGTGCGAGGAAAGTCCGGGCTCCACAGGGCAAGATGCCAGCTAACGGCTGGGCGGGGCGACCCGACGGATCAGTGCCACAGAAAAGAAGACTCCCCTGCTTGCAGGAGAAAAGCTGAAACGGTGCGGTAAGAGCGCACCAGTGCGTTGGCAACAACGTAGCTTGGTAAACCCCATCTGGAGCAAACGCAAATAGGAACGCCAGAGGCCCGCCCTGGCCTGCGTTCGGGTTGCGCGCTAGAGCCATCTGGCGACAGGTGGTCGAGATAAATGGTTGCCGATTACAGAACCCGGCTTATAGGCTCACTCGCCTTTTCATGAACAAAGGGAGCCCTCCACGCTTGGAGAGCTCCCTTTCTCTATTCGTATGTAACCCACGAACACAAGCCACAGCCTGACCCGAGATCCTGCCACAGCACAGCTGATCCGTCAGACAACGGGCAAGGCATCCATCCACTTTTTCAATGACGCCTCGTCCAGAGGGACCACCACCAGCTTATGGCGGCTGGTGTCGCCCCTCAAAACCTTGACCTTGCCCTTGGGCACGCCAAGCTCAGCAGCAAGCAGCTTGCACACGGCCTTGTTGGCCTTTCCTCCATCAGGAGGAGCCGTCACCCGAACACAAACCTCGGTTCCCAGAGGTTCCTCCTTGTGACTTATGCCTGAAACGCAGTCACGCCCCGAACGGGGCGTGACATGCAAGGCCAATTTTGTCTCAGCCATAGGTCCTAATCGATTTCGTCGAAGGCAAACGTGTCGTCAGCGTCACCGTAGCCGGAGAGGTCCTTGGCAGCAGCGGAAGGACGGAAGGCGGCAGGCGTAGCAGCGGGTTCGGCCACGGGAGTGGTGTAGGTAGCGGCAGCGGAGCTGGCATCCCACTTGGCAGCAGACTGAGCAGCAGACTCCGTTGCAATGGCGTCAACGGAAATGCCGGAGGTAGCCTCACCGCCGATTTCGGTCAGACGCATGGTGCAGGTGCCGATAAAGTCCTTGAGCATTTCCTGGTACTGCTCGCGAATAGCAGCACGAGACTCATTGAGCTCATTGATGTGCTCGACGACCTTGCCCTTTTCAGCATTGGCTTTGTCCAGGATTCGGCGAGCTTCGTCCTCTGCGTTCTGACGCGTGACCTCAGCTTCGGCCTTCGCCTTGGAGATGACCTCGTCGCCCGTCTTCTGGGCGGTGATCAGGGCAGCAGAAATGGCAGACTGATCGAGGGTCTGCTCGGAAAGCTTTGCTTCGAGCTCGGCAATGCGCTTGTCCTTTTCGCTCTCGGTGACGACAGCAGGCTTGGCGGCATTGGGCTTCATTGCAACCGTAGGCTGTGCGGTAGCGCGCTCGGCGGCCGCCTTGGCCTCGGCCAGCTGGCTCTTCAGCTGGGAGATCTCCTGGTTCATGGAGTCGATTTCGGCAGCAACCTTTTCGAGGAACACATCGACTTCGTCCACGTCATAGCCACGACGCTCGATGTTAAAGCTCTGGGTTGCGATGTCGTTAGAAGTAATCGCCATTACCTTCCCCCTATTACAGAAAAGCGATGTTTGGAGTCAATTTAAATGAGTTAGGCCGCCTACAGTAGCGACACAATCACACGCACACCGAACTGTAGCACAAGCAGTGCGACAATAGGCGATACGTCCACCATTCCTCCAATAGGAGGAATGAAGCGTTTGAACAGGTCAAGGAACGGATCGCAGATTCTTCCCAGGGCTTCGTACAAATCAAGCACAAAGCCGCTCATGTTGGGGAACCAGGACATCATC
>JAUNOE010000110.1 GCA_030537255.1 Coriobacteriia bacterium | reverse complement strand
GGAGTGGGTGGTGGGGAGTGGGATCTACTCGAAGTACTCTGCGTCGCGTTCCTTGTCGGCGCGATCTACATAGCGCTTGCGGGTGCGGTATTCCATGATTGCCGCGGCAATGATGCTGATAATCAGACCGCCACCAACAAGCACCGCAAGGCCAGCGTAGCTTTCAAACAGAAAAGAATAGATAGCCTGGAAGTCCATGCGGCTCCTTTCGTCAAAGCGCAACTGTCGCTGCATCGTGCTTTGAGTATACTAAGTCGAACACCGCAAAGGGCGGTATCCGTTACGTCGAAAGGCAAGCCATGTTGGACATTCGGTTCGTTCGTGAACATGAAGCAGAAGTAGCTGAAGCAATGAAGAACCGCAATCATTCATGGGACCACGAGCGCTTCGTTTCGCTTGATGCCGAGCGCCGTAGCACCATTGCTTCAGAAGAAGAGCTCCTCGCCCGCCGCAATGCAGCCTCCAAGGAAGTTGGTGCGCTCATGCGCGATGGCAAGAAGGACGAAGCCGAGGCCCTGAAGGCCGAGGTCTCTGAGCTGAAGGAAAAGATTGCTGAGCTCGCCACCAAGCGCGAGCAGGTCGAAGCTGATCTGAACGACATCATGATGTCGACCCCCAATATCTGTCATCCCACCACGCCCGTTGGCGAAAGCGAAGACGATAACCCCGAGGTCCGTCGTTGGGGCACTCCCACGGAATTCGACTTCGAGCCCAAGGCTCATTGGGATCTTGGTCCCGAACTGGGCATCATTGACTTCGACCGTGGCGTCAAGCTTGCTCACAGCCGTTTCTATTGCCTGGGCGGCAAGGGTGCTCGTCTCGAGCGCAGCCTGATTAACTTCATGGCCGACACCCATTTTTCTCGTGGTTACAAGGAATGGTGGGTTCCTGCCATTGCCAACCGTGAGACCCTTTTGGGCACGGGCCAGCTTCCCAAGTTCGAGGAAGATCTGTTCAAGACCACTGATGGCATGTACCTGATCCCCACTGCGGAGGTTCAGCTCACTAACCTTCATCGTGATGAGGTCTTCGAGGCCGATCAGCTGACCACCAAGTATTGCGCCTTCACTCCTTGCTTCCGTTCCGAGGCTGGTTCTGCTGGTCGCGATACCCGTGGCATCATTCGCGTGCATCAGTTCAGCAAGGTCGAGATGGTCAAGTTCACCAAGCCCGAAGACTCCCAGGAAGAGCTCGAGCTTATGGTCAAGGATGCAGAGAACATCCTTCAGCTGCTTGATCTGCCCTATCGCGTGATCAGCCTGTGCACTGGCGACATCGGATTCTCCAGCTGCAAGACGTATGACCTGGAAGTCTGGCTGCCTTCCTATGGTGCCTACAAGGAGATTTCCAGCTGCTCCGACTGCTGGGACTTCCAGGCACGTCGCGCCAACATCAGGTACCGCGACCCCGAAAACTTCAAGGGCACGCGCTATGTCCATACCCTCAACGGCTCTGGCCTTGCTGTTGGTCGCTGCATGGCCGCCATCATTGAGAACTACCAGCAGGCTGACGGCACCATCAAGGTTCCTGAGGTTCTGGTTCCCTACATGGGCTGCGAGTACATCACCCCTGAAGAGCTCTAAGCGCTCAGACTTGGACTTATGAGTAGTCGTATCTCCAAACATAGTCCGTCATCTGCGAAAACTCCGCAGCAAAAGAGGCCTTCCCAAGGGGAGGCCTCTCCTCGTGCGCAGCGAGGCTCTCGTAAGGCGGAATCTGTATCGGTGCGCTCGCGGGAACACGCTGCTAACGAAGGCCGCAAGCTTGGTGCTGCGGCTGGTGCCGCCTCGGGCGTCCGCTCCCGTCGTCGGGTTGAGCAGATCTCGGGACCATCGTCGTCCCGGCGTTCGGCTGGTTTGGGCTCGGGGTCGTCTCTTCGCGGGGGGTCAGCCTCGGGTCCTGGTGTCCCTTCCGGCGAGGGTGCCTCCTATTCGCGTGACGAATCCGCCGCGCGCCTGAAGGAAAAGCGCCGTACGGACGCAAAGGCCAAGGATCGCAAGCGCATCTGGATCGGTTCGGGAGTGTTCGTTGCCATCATCATTGTTGTTACCTTGGTCATGTCGTGGAACCTGTGGTGGCGCTACGACGATGCCGCCGACATTCAAGGTACGTGGACGGTGCAGGGCAGCAAGGAGAAGGTCAAGATCACTGATTCGGCTATCTACTTGACCGACACTCTGTTTTACAACTACAGCCTGGATACCAACGAAAAGCGCATCACCTTCAGCTTCGAAGACAAGCAGGGCGACGGTGTCTATTCCTTCAGCAATAATCGCAACACGCTTACCATTGCGGAAGAAAACGCAGATTCGGCGACCAATGAGGAAGACCCCAGCATCTTTACCACGCTTGAGCGTGAATCTTCGGATGAATAGGGTTCCAGCGGGCCACTCCAGCTTGGGTGGGGAGGTACGGCCCCTGATCGAGGTGCGTAAGGTCGTCGTTCGGCCTGATCGCCTGGACGTGCTGGTTCGGGTGGCCGACGCATCGGTTCGGCATGTGACGCCCAGCTTGCTTGCCGCATGCTTGCGTCAGTTCCCCGAGTTGCCCCAACATGCTTGCAAAAACGATGTCGGCCCCGTCTTTGGTAGTGTCATCGACAAGGCAAGCACCCCGCACCTGCTTGAGCACCTGGTGATCACGCTGCAGGTGCGCCATGATGCGGCGGAGGGCCTTTCGAGCTTTTCTTACCAGGGCACCACTCAGTGGCGTACGCCTGGCTCCCTTGAAGCGCGCGTGCAGCTTCGCTTTAGGAACGACGTGGTGGCCCTTGATTGTCTCAATCGTGCCGTCGCCTTCCTCAACCAGACGTGCGGGGCATAGCGCTGTGGGCTTGGGTCTGCTGTGCTCTTTTCGTTCGTGTTGTCCCGGTGAAGCGACCCTTCTTTTGCGGCATAAGCCCATTTCGCTCGTATAATGAACGCACAAGCTCACGAGCT
>JAUNOE010000109.1 GCA_030537255.1 Coriobacteriia bacterium | reverse complement strand
TGTAGCTGTGGTTGTGGTCGTTATTACGGCTTCGCTGTTGTTGCGTTTGTGGATGTGGTAGCAGCTTCGGTTGAAGCTAAGTCAAAATCCCGACTGACCAGGTTCTATGTGAGAGCACTTCTGGTGGTAACGCAGTTATGCCACAGCGTTGATCACGCCTCCATGGTGGTTTACGCCATGGCGTCTTCGGTTGCAGCACTGTTCGAGCGCAAGTTGGCACAGAGAGAACGAATGCGCCCAAGTTTGCTCAGGATCAAGCAGGGAAATTCTAGTCCAGTTGGAATTCCGTGAGATCATCCCAGAAGCGCATGGGCATGAACTGCCTACGTAGTTCAGGGTGGAAGCGCTCGTCGATACTCACCGAGCGGTAGAAGCGCTTCCAAGCATCGCGCATTGACTCTTCGTTTTCCGTTCTATTGGGAAGCTGAATGTGGTCGCTCTTTACCAAGTACCAGTGAGGTAGTTTGCTCGAAGGTTTATCGAACTGACCCTTCTTTGTGAACGGGCGTAGCTGATCAATGCTGTGGGCTTGAGCCTGATGCTGAGTAGCTTTTGGCTGTAATTCCGCTATTGAGGAGGGTTTGTTTGAAGCCGACTTGGAAGGTGTGTGCAGTTCAGGGGATCCAGGTAGGGCCGTTCCTGCCGGCAGGAACGGTTGCCGTGAGATCCAGTTTCCTTCGTATACGCCAGCGAGTTTATGCCGTTCGTCGTAGATGATGAGGGCTTGCGTATTGAAGCGTGCGCTGAAGTAGTCCATGAGCAAAGGCACCACGGATGCTTTTGGGTGGCATCGGGCAAACCATATACCGCCTTCAAGTTCTTCAAAGCGTAGGAACTGCATCATATAGTGGCGCTCATTCATGACATAGCGCTCAAGGTCCAGCAAGGGAGCGGCCTCGGGAGAGGCAAGCGCATGACTGGCGTTGAAGCGACGAGCCTGCGGATTCTTCCAGCGGGCTTTGTTTTTATCTAGCGCATAGCGAGCAAAGCGCACGCATACGCTTCCCGTGTTTGGCTCTTCCGAAAGGCTTGCCGCACGAATCGCGTTGTAGATGTCAGAACCGCAGATGTCGATGAGGCGCTGCCTTACGCGAAGTGCCCTGGTGATGTCGGTTTTGACTTCATGGAATACCTGACCGAGTCGTGGCTGAGCATTTTTGGCAGTATAGACATCACAAGGAATCTCATGTCGTTCGTAGGAATCGAAGATGGCGCAAAGAAGCCCCTCTAGGCTGCCATCGTAGAGATAGGCCAGGTAGTCATCGGCTGCTATAGGATTAGAGAAATCGGCTGAAGTATGTGTTGTGCTGGGATGTATCATCGGCTCGGATTCGTTGTGATTCTAAAACAGAGAGAGTTGACCAGGGGCTACCCGTTGGGCTCGTTTACCATGTGAGCCTCCCTTGATGGGAGCACACAACAGATGCGTCAAGTTGTCGGGACTAAGCACGACGTCTTTTCCCTGATGGGCTCCGTTGCAGGTAATGAAGTAGCGCGCTCGGTTGAAGGCAATGCCAAGCTTTCTTAATTCGGGCTCCCGTAGTGTGATAGAGCGCCTTGCTTTGATGATTTTTCGGGCTCCCGTGGGACCAATCCCGGGCACGCGCATCAAGGTGTCTAAATTTGCGGTGTTCACCTCTACGGGGAATGCTTCAAGGTTGTTGATGGCCCAGTTGGCCTTGGGGTCAAGGTTGGGGTTCAGATTAGGATGGGACTCGCTGGCGATTTCGCTCGCCGAAAAGCCATAGAAGCGCATGAGCCAGTCTGCCTGGTACAGACGATGCTCGCGATCAAGCTGGATGGAATCGTTTTGAGGCAGGCGGTTGTCGGCCACCACAGGAATGTAGGCGCTGAAGAATACGCGTTTGAGTGACCAGGTGTCATAGAGCGCCTGGGACAGCTTGAGTATTTCGTTGTCGGTTTCTGGCGTGGCTCCGATGATCATTTGCGTCGACTGACCCGCTGGCGTAAAACGCCGCTCTTCCTTGCCCGTACGGGCATAATGGCCGAGATAGGTTGTTCGTCGTCGAGTGAGGGCTCGTTCTTGGCGTTCTGTGGCAATGGCATTGGAGATTTGAGCCATGGGTCCCATGAGCTGGGCCTTGGTTTTTTCCGGGCAAAGAAGCTTAAGGCTGCGTTCGGAGGGAAGTTCTAGATTGACGCTGAGGCGGTCTGCGAGATATCCCAGCTTGGTAATGAGTTCGGGGCTTGTTCCAGGAACCGTTTTTGCGTGGATGTACCCGCGGAAATGTTCTTGATTTCTAAGAATGTCGAGTGCTGCGATCATAAGCTCGGTGGTTTTGTCGGGGGAGCCTATGACGCCTGAACTCAAAAATAGGCCTTCAATGTAGTTTCTGCGGTAGAACTGCATGGTGAGGTCAGCCAGTTCGCGAGGCGTGAAACAGGTGCGGGGGATGTCATTTCCTGCGCGGTTGACGCAGTAGGCGCAATCGCAGCAGCAGTAGTTGGTCATGAGGACTTTGAGCAAGGTGATGCAGCGGCCGTCAGGCGTGAAGCTGTGACAGCATCCTGGAGCCTGTGCGGTGCCAAGGCATCCCTTTTTGGCTCCTCTATCGACGCCCGATGACGTGCATGCCACATCGTACTTTGCGGCATCTGCAAGCAGTTCTAGTTTTTGAGCGATATCCATACAAACATCCGTTCGACTCGTGTAGAGTATCGTAGGGCGAACAGATGTTCTAGGTCAAGGGTCATTCTTTTCAGCTCGCTTTGAGCTAACTTGGTTAGGCTGAAGCAAACATGGAGGCCCTATGCGCGACTTGTCAGGAAAAGCCTGAAACGGAGTGTCTTTGGTACTCTGGAGATTGTTATAGTGTATAACAATTTAGATAGGTAGCTAGGCTGGCAGTTCGACAGTTGCAGAGAGTACGACCTGGCGACCTGACACTTGCGCACCTTGCACAGAGGTAGCCAGGCTT
>JAUNOE010000031.1 GCA_030537255.1 Coriobacteriia bacterium | reverse complement strand
ACAATGCCTAGGCGATCGGCATCTTCGGTATTGATCTCAATGAACGACGAACCGGCAATCTCATTGATGCCAGGGGTCTTGTCCGTCATCGCCGACGCATTGTAGTGATATAGGATACGTCCCGTAGTCAAAAACAGCGGATACTCTTCGTCGGGAAGCTCGGCCGAAGGAAGGTACTCGGCAAGGGAATAGGTTCCCAGACCGCGGCTGAACGAACCAACGTGCATGATCGGCGTTCCGGGATGAGTTTCGTCCAGGCAAGGCCAGCAAAGACCACGACCCGCCACTGCCGCGCTGTCCAGGCGTTCGTGGCTGATGCCATGGAAGCTCGGCGTAAGCTCGGCGATTTCGTCCATGATCTGAGCGCTCGTAAGTTGGGGCTGAGGATAGCCCATGCGATTCATCAGATCGATGAAGATGTCCGTGTCGAGACGCGTGTCGCCAGGAATGGTCACCGCAGTACGAATACGCTGAACACGACGCTCGGTATTCGAGAAGGTACCCTCCTTTTCGGCATAACTACGACCAGGCAAAACAACATCAGCGTACTTGGCCGTCTCGGTAAGGAACAAATCGTCCACCACCAGGAAGTCCAACGACTCCAAAGCCTTGATGACGTGCTTGGTGTCGGGGTCGGTGCGCACGGGATCCTCGCCAAAGATGAACAGGCCCTTGATGTCGCCGGAAATCATCTTGGGGAAGCATTCGGTTGCGTAGGCGCCCTTCCACTTGGGGATCTCAACGCCCCAATGCTTTTCAAAACGCTCCATAACCTCAGGGTTCGCCAGCTTCTGGTAGCCGGGGAAGTCGCCTGGGGTAGCGCCCATATCACATGCGCCCTGAACGTTGTTCTGACCACGAACGGGATTCACGCCGCAGCCAGGCTTGCCGAAGTTACCCGTGATCATGGCCAGATTCGAGAGAGCCATGACACCCTCGGTGCCGCTCGTGTGCTCGGTGACGCCCAGGCAGTACACGGTTGCCGCCGCGCCGGCTTTGCCATACAGGCAAGCCGCCGCAACCAGATCTTCTGCCTGGATGCCGCAAATCTCCGCAACGCGTTCGGGAGTGTAGGCTGAAACCATATCGGCGAAGGCCTGATAGGTCTCGACCTCAGTGCGAGAGCTGATGAAGTCCCAGTCGATCAGGCCCTCCCTGATCAGGACATGGGCAATACCGTTCGCAAAGGCCACGTTGGTACCCGGGGTAAGCTTTAGATGAATATCTGCATGCTTGGCAAGACCAATGTCACGAGGGTCCACAACAACGAGCTTCGTGCCATTCTCGACCGCTTTGCGAATCTGCATGCCAAACACGGGGTGCGCTTCTTCGGGATTGGATCCCACCAGCATGATGACATCAGCGTTCTGGGCAATATCGGTGATGGGGTTGGTCATGGCGCCAGAACCCAAGGTGGTAGCCAGACCAGCGACGGAGGGACCATGGCACACGCGAGCGCAGTTGTCCACGTTGTTGGTCTTGAAGGCGCAGCGGGCCATCTTCTGCAGCAAATAGATGTCCTCGTTGGCCGATCGGGCACAAGCAAACGCAGCAAGAGACTCGCCACCGAACTCGTCGCGCAGGGCGCCCATCCTGGAAGCAACCAGGTCAAGGGCCTCATCCCAGCTTGCGGGCTCGAGCTCTCCGGTCTCGGCACTGCGTACCAAAGGCGTAGTGAGACGGCGCTCGGAATGCACAAAGTCAAAGCTGGCACTGCGGCCCTTCACGCACAGCAGGCCATGGTTCGAGGGACCATCCGCTGCCTCGACATCGACGATCTTGCCATCCCTTACCACCAGGTAGTACTGGCAGCCCGTAGCGCAATGAGGGCACGTGGTCAGAACCTTTTCGACTTCCCACTCGCGATACTCGGCACGACGCTTCACGGTCAGGGCACCCGTGGGACAGGCCTGAGCGCAGTTGCCACAGGACTCGCAACCAGTTTCACGCCAGTTTGCCCCAAAGGGAGCGTCGATCGTGGTACGAACACCGCGCTTTCCCGTCTTGAGCGTGTGGTTGCCGACGCAAGAATTGCAGGTGGCTACGCAGCGCTGGCACTGAATGCACAAGTTGGGGTCAAACGTGAGGAACGGATTGTCGTCGAGGACCGGCTTCAGAGGAAGGTGCTTGCCCGCTCTCTCGCTGGTAACACCGTATTCTCGGCACAGACCCTGAAGCTCGCAGGCGCCGTTCTTGCGGCAACTGAAGCAATAGTTGGTGCTTTCCAAGTTGTGTCTGCTCATGATGAGAGCAAGCGCCTCGCGACGGGCAGCAACCACACGAGGACTTGCCGTGTGAACAACCATTCCGTCTTCGACCTGCGAATTGCAGGCAGCTAGAAGCTCAGAGCGACCCTCGACCTCAACCACGCACACACGACATGAGCCAATTTCATTGACACCAGCCAAGTAGCACAGGGTGGGGATAGAAACGCCAGCCATGCGAGCGGCCGAGAGGATGGTCATCCCCTCGACTGCGGTGACCTGTTTGCCATCAATGGTGACGGCACAAAACTTAGACATACTGATGACGCCCATCTTCCAGCACGCCGCATCCGTAATGATCGCAACGCAGGCAGCGGCCGCATTCCTGCTTCGCCTCTTCCAAACTCATGTCGCATTCGACACCCAGAAAGTCCTTCTTGCGCTCACGGGCAGGACGCTCGGTGATGTTCACGCGACCATAGGGAGTACGGTCGTTTTCCTTTGCCGGAGGTGCCACGACACCACAATCAAGCGTGTGATTGTAGCCCAGGAAATCATCGATGTTGCGAGCAGCAACCTTACCGGCACCAATAGCGCGAATGACCGTGGCAGGACCGGTCTGGCAGTCGCCGCCCACGAAGACGTTTTCGTAACCTTCTGCCTTGAGGAATTCGTCGGCCTTATAAGGCTTACGGGAAGAAGCGGGCATTCCGTTACGGGTGGACATGATGTCCTGACCAACGGCAACCAGAACGATGTCCGCCTCAACGCGGACCTCGGGCTTGTCCGCCGTCGCAGGAGCGGGACGGCCGCGCTTCACGGCACTGATGTACTGGGGTTGAGTGATCAGGGCAACGCAGTTGTTGTCTTCGTCGGTCTCGATACGAGCGGGAGCCTGAAGCGTCATCATTTCGACGCCCTCCTGCATCGCAGACTCGATTTCGCTGTAGAGAGCGGTCATGTCCTCGATGCGGCGACGATAGACGCACGTAACCTCGGAAGCGCCCAGACGCACCGCGGTACGGCAGCAGTCCATGGCAACGTTGCCGCCGCCAATGACGGCAACCTTCTTGCCCGTAAAGTCTGGGTACTCGTCATCACCGATCTGGCTCAGCAGGTCAACGGCGGAAATGACGCCCTTGGCATCGATGCCGTCCAGACGGAGCCTCTTGCCAATCTGAGCGCCAACGGCAACGTAGACCGCATCGTGCTCAGCGATGATCTGAGCTTCGTCTTCCTTGGAAAGCAAGGTATTCAGCTTGACATCGATATTGCCCACGGAAAGGACGGCCTTGATGTCACGGTCAAGAAGCTCGCGGGGGAAACGATAGGCGGGAATGCCGTAGCGGGTCATACCGCCCATCTTGCTGCGGCCCTCGAAAACGGTGACCTTGTGACCCATCAGAGCCAAGTAGTAGGCGCAGGTAAGACCCGAAGGACCAGCACCGACGACGGCAATGTGCTTGCCCGTATCAGGGAGGCGCTTGGGCACAGAAACGGTGTCGGCAGGAGCCATGTCAACCGCAAAACGCTTGATGCCACGAATATTGACGGGCGCATCAATAAGCTGGCGACGGCAACGGACCTCGCACGGGTGCTCGCACACCAGAGCACACATGGTGGGGAACGGATTGTCCTTACGGATCAGCTGGACAGCCTCCGCGTAACGGCCCTCGCCCACCAGTGAGATGTAGCCAGGAACATCCACGTGAGCGGGACAGAGAGATTCACAGGGGACCTTCTGGGCCACGTCGTCCAAACAGTGATGTCCGGCAACATGGCTCTCATATTCGTCAGCGAAAGTCTCCAGACCCTCAAGGATGGCATTGCCTGCCTCGTAGCCGATGGCGCAGTCGGAACCATCGCGTACCAGGGTGGCCAACTCGCGGATTTCATCGAGGACCTCGGGTGCTGCCTCGCAATCTCGCACCTGGGCCAAAAGCTTGGCCAGGGCAGGAATGCCATCACGACAAGGAACGCACTTTCCGCAGGTCTGGGCACCACCGGTCTCAAGCAGGGAGAGCTGGACGGACACGGGACACATGCCCGGAGGCGTAGCCTCGGTACGGCGGGTAAAGCGCTCCAAGTAGTCAGCGATCTTCGCGTCGGCGTGGCTGCTCGGTGCAATCGAGAGCTTGCTCATCGACGAACCTCCTTTATGTCAAAACCTCTCCAAGGTTCTTGGCTTGTTCCTCAGTCTGCCTTCCGCAGGGCACGCTCGCCCGTGACGTGCGGAAACTACGCAGACAAAGCCTACTTCGCCTCTTTTAATCAGTTGCGTACATAGTACTCACGATTAACAACGAAGCGCTTCAAGCTTTACAAACCGTGTCGAAGTTTGTGGACGAACGCACAAAAAGCGCTCAGGAGATGCGCTTTTTGGGGCTATTTGCCCTGAGAGGCCTTGCGTGCATAGGCAAACCAGTACACCAGGCCTACCAGAATGGAACCACCCACGATATTGCCCAGCGTGACGATACCCAGGTTAAAGAAGATAGGACCCAAATCGACCGCCGAAGCAGCAGTAGCGCCATAACCGGCAAGCTTTGCAAAGAAGCCTTCGAAGAGGAAGAACATGTTGGCGATGCAGTGCTCAAAACCACAGGCAACGAAGACCGTGATGGGCATGACGCACGCGAGGAGCTTGTCGACGACGGTTCGACCAGCAAAGGTCATCCAAACGGCAAGGCACACCAAGAAGTTGCACATGATGGCCTTGCAGAACAAGGTCAAGGCATCAGGCGTCACCTTGGATGCGGCAATGCTCACCATGGCATCACCCACCATGCCAGAATTCATAGCACCCATCTGAGAGCCAAACACGATGGCGGCAATCAGCAAGGAGCCAGCGAAGTTGCCCAGCCATACCACGACCCAGTTGCGCAGCATGCCGCCGAAGCTCACCTTCTTGCTGCCCAAGCCACAAACCATCAGGCAGTTGCCTGTAAACAGCTCGGATCCACACACCACCACCAACATCAAGCCAACGGAGAAACTCACGCCTCCCAGCAGACGCTTGGCGACAAAGGGCAAGTCCGCGTCGCCCTGAACCAAGGTGAACAGGGTGGCGCCACAAGCAATGAACATGCCTGCCGCAATGGCCAGCACAAACATGGTCGGCAGACTCATCTTGGCCTTGCCCGCCGCCAGTGCCTCGGCCTTTGCCTCGATGCCAGCAGGCGCCACTGCGTCGGGCTTGATCTGCGAAACCTGAGCTTCGTCCAGCGTCATGAAACCACCTCCATGGTCTTGGCCCCGTATCTGCTCTGCACTCTTGGCGCAAGCGAAGGGGGTCTCTTGCCTTATGTCCCAACCTGTAAAGCTGGAACGGGAATATCCATGCGCCATTCTTGCAAGCGCGCGCCACGACCCAGGCAAAGAAGTTTCAAAAGGGGGCAATTGGTCAGTGAGCGCATCTTTCAACCACCTCCGATGGGAAATCGTGCCGTTCACGGACGGGTGAGCGGTACAACCCTACCCTTGTCAACGCCCGCCCGCCAGACCCGACAGTCCTCGCGGCCCAACAGCTCTTGTCCGCCAAACAAAAAAAGAAGGCATGACCCACAAGCGAGTCATGCCTTCTTCATACAATCAATGCCATGGTGCCAGGACAAGCGGCAAATAGCTACCCTCAGCGGACCGATACGAAGCCACGCCGCAAGGCCAAGACGCCTTGTGCATTTCCGGAACTTAGCCGAAGAAGCGCTTCAGCAGGCCCTGGAACGCCTGACCATGACGAGCCTCGTCACGAGCCATCTCGTGAATGCTGTCATGCAGGGCGTCAAGGTTGAGCTGCTTTGCCTTCTTTGCCATCTCGGTCTTGCCCTTGCAGGCGCCATTTTCGGCAGCAACGCGACGCTTGAGGTTCTCCTCGGTGGAGTCGCTGACGATATCGCCGCCGATCATCTCAGCGTAACGAGCAGCATGGCCGGCCTCCTCCCATGCGGCGGTCTCGTAGTAGGCGCCGACCTCAGGGTAGCCTTCGCGATACGCAACACGAGCCATGGCAAGATACATGCCAGCCTCGGAGCACTCGCCGTTGTACTCGTTGCGCAGGAACTCCTGCATGTCAGCAGGAACCTCGTCAAGCATGCCAACACCAACGACGTGCTCGGAAGCCCAGACCAGCTCAGAGCCGTCTTCGGCAGGAGCCTGCTTGATGAACTTGGAACCGGGAACCTTGCAAACGGGGCAGACGAAGTCAGCGGGAAGCTCGTCGCCATCGAATTCTTCTACATAACCACAAACGGGACAAACGAACAGCATGGTGATCTCCTTTTCGATAATCAATCCTATTAAGCTCGCTGCACTCATTATGCCCCATCTGACGCATGAAGCGGCCCTAAGATTTCGGATTTTTTCAAATTGCACAAAAAAGGACGGCAGGCCCACTCACCTGCCGTCCCGACCTCAGGCGCTGCTGTCCATACGTGTTTCCCAAAACGTCCTACCCTCTGCAAGCGCCTTGGGTCATCATGGACCCTGGGCCGAAAGAACAACAGGGCCCGAGGTCCCAAGATACGGGACCCAAGGGCCCCCACCAGCAACCAAAACGGACAAGACGCCAGGAGGGAAGGCATGCTCGACCCCATCATCTACGAATACTGCCAGGAAGACGTGGTGGACATCCGTGGCTTCGACCGCCTAGAACTTGTCGATGCCGACGAGGGCCGTTTCGTCATCCACGCGCATCCCGGTCCCGATTGCGGCAACAACATTGGCACCGTGCACGGAGGCTTCCTTCTGGCGTTGGTAGACATAGCGGGGACGGGCGCGGCAGATACCCTGGGGCACGAAAACACCACCATGTCGTCAACGGCAAGTTTCCTTCGTCCCGCCCAGGTAGACGACGCTTACCTGGAGGTCACGGGCACGGTACTCAAGTCAGGTCGTCGCGTCATCGTGACCGAAGTCGAAATCCGCCGTCCCAACAACGAGCTCTGCGTCAAGGCAACCGTCAGCACGGCAGTCATCGGGCAAAAGATCACCGATCTACCGCGCTTCGCATCGGACGAAAAGTAGCGGCCGGCCCCGAACTTACTCATATTCGGCAAGGCAGATGCGCATATGCTCGCGATACTTGGCTCGAAGCTCCGCAGGACTCTCAATGACCACCCTGTCACCCCAGGTGGCAAGCCAGCCAAAGAAGGGGCCTTCGTCCGGAACGACAACACGGATACTCAAGCGCCCATCGTCGCCTTGGCGCACCTCGATACCGGTGCCGAAACGGTCGATGATTTCGTCCATCATGCCCTCATCAAAACGCAAGGTGGCAGACACGGGATCGCCTAGGAACATGCCAAAGGCCTGCGTGCCATATTCCGAAAGATCGAAATTGGCCACCTGCTCGTTACGAGTTGCTGGCTTGTCGCTCACGTTGATCCGAAGCATGCGATCCACGCGATAAACGGCAAAGTCCTGGTATTTGTCACTAAACGTAACCAAGTAATAGCAGTCATTCGTATAGGTGAGCTTCACAGGGGTCGCTTCGTAGATACGACCGTCGCGCTTTGGCACCTTCTTCTTCCGAGCATCATACTTGGAATACTTGAACGTTATTTTGCGGCGGGCTGCCAATGCCTGCCTGATGGCATCAAGGTTGTAGAACACCGATTCGTTCTGCATCTTGATGCGCCCCTCGATGCTCAGATCGTGAGACAGCTTTTCTCGCTGTCGTTTGGAGCCCAGTGATTTAACGGAGTCAACCAGGCTCTTCGAGCGTCGCTCGGTCAAAAAACGCGAGGTCTGCACAGCGTCGACGAGCAAGGTGAGCTCGCCTTCGTCGAAGGGACGGTTGAACAGGGAGTACTGCACAGGAGAGGTGCGGAGCTTTTCGATTTCGAAACCACATTCCTCAAGTGCCGCCAGATCGCGATAGATCGCCTTACGCTCGGCGTCGATGCCCTCTTCGGCTAGACGCTCGATGATCTGGGGCATGGTGAGGCCTTGTTTGTCGTCGGTTTCCTCGAACAGGATCTTCAACAAGTACAGCAGCTTGTGCTTCCTGGTTCCCTGAATCATGCCAGCCTCCTAATGGGCAGAACGAGCCATGTTGACGAAGGACCGGAGGCTGAGCCCCTAGCCGCGACGGGCGCTGATGGCCGTCGCAGGGCCCTTCTTCAGGTACACCAGCATGACCACGAGGAAGGCAACCACCGCCATAGCCGTAAGGATGCCATAGGAAACGCTATACGTACCCAAGAGGTCCATGAGGGGACCTGGTATGAAGTTGAAAGCAAAACCACCAAACGCATAGGCAATCTGCAGGTCACGAACCAAGCGCGTGCGCTCGAGCGGAGTAGACAGATCCAGCGACCAGACGCTGATGCCTACCGTACCCAATGCCGAGCCCAGGCCCAGCAAGATGGCCCCGCAAGCCATGAGGATCTCGTTCTGCATGCCAGCAAAGCAGCACATCACCAGGCCCGTAATCATCATGAGAAAGAAGATCAACGAGCCCAAGCGCGTACCCACGGCATCGAAGACGATGCCCGTGACGAACTTCCCCAGGGTCAAGGCCAGACCCGCGACAGACAGCACGAAAGCCCCGAACAAAGGAGCAAAGCCCGATGAGGTCATCAAGATGCCCAGGTAACCAAAACCGCCGACCGAAATGCCGCCAATGCAGATCATGCCCAGGAACATGGCGTGATGAGCCAGAGGACGCAGAGGGCGCGTCGAACCCATATGCACGTGAGGCTTGCCATCTTCCGCTTCGTGCGGATTGACGTAAGGATCGGCACCCACTTCCTGGGGACGATTACGCAGCAACAGCACCACCAGCAGGCCCACCACGACAGCCAGACTTGCCTCGAACCAGAAGGAGACGGAAAGCGAATACGACTCAATTAGCATATGGGCGATGATAGGCATGACCACCGAAGCCACGCCGCTGCCGCAGGCAGCAATACCCACCGCCGTGCCGACGTTGCTCTCGAACCAACGGCCCACCAGCAAGGTCATGCAGACCATTCCGCCCAGGCCATAACCCGCACCAGCAATAGCAGCACCCAGACAGAACAGAGGCAGACTGTCAGCAAAGCCATAGACCAAGAAACCCAACGCTGTCAGGCAGCAGGAGATAAAGGCTCCTAGGCGGCAGTCCAGAAGCTGGTACCACTTCGCCACTTCAAACATGCACAAGAGCGAAACGAACGTGCGCACGGCAAGCACCAGGGAACCACCCGTATCACCAATGCCAGGCACGGCAACGATATAGGGCTGGTAGACATTGAAAGACGTGCTAGGCAAACCGATGTTCACGAACAGGAACAAAAAGCAGCAGGCGCACACCACGCGCTCGTAGTGCTTGGGGTGCAGCTTGAACATGCTGGCTCCTCCCTTCTTGTTCGATATGACCCGTCAAACGGCTCTGCGCCAACTTCGCCCGACCACCCGTAGGTCCCATCGGAGGAAAGGGACAAGGCAAGACGGACCCTGGCCCCATCCCCTTTTCATCAGACTTGAAGTATACGACCAAGCGCAGGGTCGGAAGGCATGCCCTCCTGCCGCTTCGAGATAAGTTCAAACGCACAGGAACACACCTGGCAAGGTTCGCACTTACTTTCATTACATGAGACAATAAAAGATACCTGCATTGCACAGGAGCCGCGAAAAAACCAAACCCTACCCGGACAGGAGTCCACATGGCAGAGTTTATCTACCAAATGTACAAGGCCCGCAAGGCCCATGGCGACAAGGTGATCCTCGACGACGTCACCCTGAGCTTCTATCCTGGCGCCAAGATCGGCGTCGTCGGTCCCAACGGCATGGGCAAGTCGACCCTGCTCAAGATCATGGCCGGCATCGAAGAGGTCAGCAATGGTGATGCACGCCTGACCCCCGGCTACAGCGTCGGCATCCTTATGCAGGAACCCCCACTGGAGGAAGACAAGACCGTCCTCGAAAACGTCCAGATGGCCTTTGGCGACATCCTTGCCAAGATTGACCGATTCAACGCCATTGGTGCCGAGATGGCGGAACCCGACGCCGACTTTGATGCGCTGATGGAGGAAATGGGCAAGCTGCAAGATGCCATCGATGCCGCAAACGGCTGGGACTTGGACAGCCAGCTTTCACAGGCTATGGACGCCCTCCAATGCCCTGACCCCGACATGCCCGTCAACGTTCTTTCTGGCGGCGAGCGCAGGCGCGTTGCTCTGTGCCGCCTCCTGCTTGAGGCTCCCGACCTGCTTCTTCTCGACGAGCCCACCAACCACCTGGACGCCGAATCCGTGCTGTGGCTAGAGCAGTTCCTGCAGAATTACCCCGGTGCCGTGCTTGCCGTTACCCACGACCGTTATTTCCTCGACCACGTGGCCGAATGGATCTGCGAGGTCGACCGCGGACAGCTGTTCCCCTACAAGGGCAACTACTCCACCTATCTGGAGACCAAGGCCG
Source organism: Coriobacteriia bacterium (assembly GCA_030537255.1). GTDB lineage: Bacteria > Actinomycetota > Coriobacteriia > Coriobacteriales > Eggerthellaceae > Anaerotardibacter. The sequence goes on along the minus strand of JAUNOE010000031.1, from coordinate 4,784 downwards.
CTCGTATCGAGGCCCAGGGGCAGCAGCAGGCAAAGCTTGCCAAGAAGATGAAGCGCGAACTGGAGTGGGTCCGCTCGAGTCCCAAGGCCCGTCAGGCAAAGAGCAAGGCTCGTCTGGCCGCCTATGAGCAGATGGAAGCCGAAGCACGCGCCGCAAAGGGCGTGGATTATTCCGAGATCCATATCCCCGTCGGCCCCCGCCTGGGCAACAAGGTCCTGGTGGCCAGCCACCTGCACAAGGAGTTCGATGGCCGCGTGCTGATTGACGACCTCTCGTTCGAGCTGCCCCGCAACGGCATCGTTGGTGTCATCGGCACCAACGGCGTCGGCAAGACCACGCTGTTCAAGACCATCGTTGGCCTGGAGCCCCTGACTTCGGGCACGCTGGAAATCGGCGAGACGGTAAAGGTCAGCTACGTCGACCAGAACCGCGCAGGCATCGATCCTGACACCAAGCTGTGGGAAGTGGTCTCTGGCGGCACTGACTACATGCAAGTCGGCGACACCGAAGTCCCCAGCCGTGCCTACGTTGCTTCTTTCGGTTTCAAGGGCTCCGATCAGCAGAAGCCCGCTGGCGTTCTTTCTGGCGGCGAGCGCAACCGTTTGAACCTGGCGCTCACCCTGAAGCAGGGCGGCAATCTGTTGCTGCTGGACGAACCCACCAACGACTTGGACACCGAGACCCTGGCTGCCCTGGAAGAGGCACTGCTCGAATTCCCCGGCTGCTCCGTGGTCGTCAGCCACGACCGCTGGTTCCTCGACCGCATTGCCACGCACATTCTGGCCTGGGAAGGCACGGACGAAAACCCTGGCAACTGGTTCTGGTTTGAAGGCAACTTCGATGACTACCAGAAGAACCGCATCGAACGTCTGGGTGCCGAGGCCGCAAAGCCCCACCGCATCCATCGCAAGCTCACTCGCAACTAAGCTGCGAACAGTCGGGCGGAAGTCGGCCGCCCGACGTTGCTGGATAGCCGCAACGCGGCACTCGAACAGAGCTGCTTGCGGTCAGTTTCGGCTGGTCAATGCCCTAGACGGGTGCAGCGTAGCTCGGCCCTAAATTGGTTCGGCCCCCTTGCTGGATTGAACCCTTGCCGGATTGGCCAGCCGAGCCACAACCGGCTGAAAGCTGGCGGCTGGAAATCACAAGCAATCTCGTCGTTGTTGGGCGCCAAAATAACCGGCCAACAACCTAGGTGTTAGCCGGGTGCGCTCCAATATCCCAAAGCGGGGCGCACCCCGCGGAAAGCGGGATTGATCACACAATAGCGACCGGTCTGGCGCGCTAGAAGCCGAGTGCATGACAAATAGCTCCGATTACGAGCAAACAGCATGCACGAAGCTTCTAGCGCGCCATTTTCTTTCTGACAGCCATGCATTGAGAGCCTGGCGCGCCAAACCAAGCCCGTTTCCCCGTTCGGAGCATGCATGGCGGTCTTAGCGCGCCATGACCGAGGACGTATCCCGCCAAGAACGCATGCGACAAAATACGGGCAGCAAGAAGCGGACACCGCCTAAATACGGACACCTCGAAAACGTGTGCAACCAAAAACGGGCGCCCCTAAAAACCGTATGCCACCCAGACTGGCCCACGACATAAAAATGCCGGCGCACCAAACGTACGCCGGCAACAGAGACATCTCTTGACTCGGCTTTGGGCCCAGACCGCAGGTCTTATCCTCAATCTTCGACCGAACGGGCAAGATCCAAGCCCTAGTAGCTAGCCGTACAACAAGCTAACTGCCCCTGAAGTCCCAGCTCCTAGCTTCGGTCCTTGGCCTCTAGACCCTAGTAGTTCTCAGCATGAACCTCGAAGAAGCTCTGGGGATGTGCGCAAACAGGACAAATCTCGGGAGCCTCGGTGCCAACCACGATATGACCGCAATTACGGCACTCCCACACCTTGACCTCGGACTTCTTGAAGACCTCCTGAGCTTCCACATTGTGAAGCAGGGCACGATAGCGCTCCTCGTGCATCTTTTCGATGGCGGCAACACCACGGAACTTGTCGGCAAGCTCGGAGAAACCCTCTTCCTCGGCAGTCTTGGCAAAGCCCTCATACATATCGGTCCACTCGAAGTTTTCCCCTTCGGCAGCAGCAACCAGATTCTCAGCAGTGGTGCCGATACCCTCAAGCTCCTTGAACCAGAGCTTTGCGTGCTCCTTTTCGTTCTCAGCGGTCTTCAGGAACAATGCCGCAATCTGCTCAAAACCATCCTTCTTGGCCTTGGAGGCAAAGTAGGTGTACTTGTTACGTGCCTGGGACTCGCCGGCAAAAGCTTCCCACAGGTTCTTTTCGGTCTGGGTGCCTGCATACTTGTTTGCCATGGGTATGGCCTCCTTCTGATCTTGCGATGCCTCACACGGAATCGCTTGCCGACCCGAATAGATCGAGCCGACCCCCATATCCTTCGGACACAAAATGTCCTTGGTTGCTTAATAGCGAGCTAGCTTATGACTCCGACTGCTGAGTTATGACTCCGACTGCTGAGCCTCCAGCTTCTGGCAGTCAGGACAAATCCCCTCGAACAGGGACTGGTGCCCTATCAGCCGGAAGCCCGACGAAGAAGCAACGAGTTCATCGTACGCCTGCTGATACTCCAGAGGCGCATCGACCACCGAGCCACACTTGACGCACATCAAATGATAGTGAGGGTCGCAGCGCAAATCGAAACGGTTGGCCACCGGCGCAAATATCTGCTGAATCTCCCCCAGGTCATCAAGCAGATTCAAATTGCGATAGACCGTGGCATGACTGACCTTTTCGTTCTGCTCGTGCACATCGTTATATATTTGCTCGGCCGTAGGATGGTCGTAATGCGACCTGACCACATCAAGGACCAAGCCACGCTGCTTGGTATTACGCTGCTTAGGCTGCTTGTCCGCGGCCATGCGACCACCTCACCCCAGGTCTTCTCGTGATTTGCTTCTTATTGTACTCTAAATGATATTCAATATCATTTAGTTAAAGAGCTTGCTCCAGTGAAAAACCTAGCCAAAGACCAGACAAGCACCTCTCACGCTACAATCACTCTCACAAGCAGTAACCCCAAACGTAATGTGGCAGGATATCTGGCCCTTTGCCCAAGCCCACCACAAGAATACAAAGGAAGAAATGAACGCACAGGACTATGAGCGCTGGTCGGCACCCCTTCGCGCCCACCCTCAAGCCACAAGTTGCATCCTCGCCACGAACAAAGCGCTCACCTATCTCGGTTACGCGATCCACCCCCTGCTCATCGCACTGCTGGCACTGCAGGGCGATCCCTTCCTCGCTCAAGCGGTAATCGTTCCAGCCATAAGCTTTGTTGCCGTCAGCCTCTTCCGCAAGATCCGCAACAAGCCTCGCCCCTATGAAACGCTCGACATCGACCCCATCATCAAAAAGGAGACGAAGGGGAAGTCTTTCCCGAGCAGGCATGCTTTCAGCATCACCATGATTGCCATGACGTGGCTTGCCTGGTGTGCTCCCGTCGGCGTGACACTCCTGCTAGCCAGCGTGACCATGGCGGCAGTACGTGTCCTTGGCGGCGTCCACTACCCCTCAGACGTCGTCACGGGAATGGCGATTGCCGTTATCTGTGGCATTCTGGGTTTCTGGGTGCTCTAGCCAAAAGGCGTATGCTTCTCTGGACCCCGAAGGACAAGCTCAGACGCCTTCGAGCAAGCATCCACTGGGCAGGCTTGCAGGGACCCATAGCTTGGTCGCAGGCCGCCTCACCCAAGCAACCGAACAACTACCCGCCAAACGTCTGGCAAGGAGACCCAATGAACGTCATCGCGCACATTCGCACCGACTACCACCAGAAGTTCGGCATTCCCCGCAATGCGGGCCTCGCCGCCGAGACTCAGGGCGTCATCGTCTTTGAACCCGAATACGCCAACCCAGAAGCAGTACGAGGTCTGGAGGAATTCAGCCACCTCTGGCTGCTGTGGCAATTCGAAAACACCGACCGCGATCATTGGCGCCCCACCGTCCGTCCTCCGCGTCTGGGAGGCTCGCGCCGCATGGGGGTCTTCGCAACCCGCTCCCCCTTCAGACCCAATCCCATTGGGCTTTCCTGCGTACGACTGGATCGCGTCGAGATAATCGACGGCGTGCCTTACGTCCATGTTCTCGGAGCGGACCTACGGGACAACACGCCCATCTATGACATCAAGCCTTATCTCCCCTTCGCCGACTGCCACCCCGAAGCCAATGGCGGATGGATCGATCACGAACCCTGGCAAGCGCTTGAAGTGGATTTTCCCGAAGAAGAACTCAGCAAAGTTGCCACAGAAAAGCAGGCTGGGCTCATTGGCGCGCTGGAGCAGGACCCTCGCCCTCCTCTGCAGGATGACCCCGAAAAGGAATACGCCATGGCCTTCGCCAGCTATAACGTGAAGTTCACCGTGGATAAAGACACGCTCCATGTAACGAAGGTGGAACCTCTGGACGAAAACACCTTCGAATTCGAACTCTAAGCTTCTGGAGACGGATCTTTTTTATTCCCCTGGAATAGATCTTATGCGAGAGACGCAGCGACCCCATTGGGTTCAGCAGGACATTAGCTGCCGCTCGACTCACACACTAAGACGAGGACACTAACGGCTACGCACAGAGACGATAGACACTAGAGACATTGCTTCCCTTGGTGTCCTTGTTCAGATAGGGGTACTGCTTGTCGCCGTATGCGGCATCAGTGAACCAAAGACCCGTGCTGACATCGGAATAGTCGCTGTTTGCTTTCATAGCATCATAGCCAACGTAGAGCCTTGCATGGTCACCGCTCTTGCCCGATTCCT
>JAUNOE010000003.1:22256-53617 GCA_030537255.1 Coriobacteriia bacterium | reverse complement strand
TCTTAAGGTCGCTGGAGCCTTCGACAACCTTGTAGAGGTTCGTGGTGATGGTGCCGGAGCCCTCCTGGGCGTCAGACATGCCGTCGTAGAGCGAGACTGCACCATCAACGGCAGGCTGCAGCTGCTCGCCTGCGCCGTCAATTTTGTTGAACACGGTGTCGAAGTACTCCTCGACCACCGATTCGTTCACCTGCTTGACCATCTTTTCCCAGGCAATCTGGCCAATCTGGTTGACCAGCAGGTTGCCTGAACGGTCGTAGGTCACGTTGATCTGGCTTTTTTCGGGGTTGCTGGTGTCCGCCGAGGCGATCTGGCTCGAGAAGTCACTGGGCAGCTCGCAAATCATGTAGTAGTCGCCAGAGTTCAGGCCCCGTTCTGCTTCGGACTTGCTGACAAATTTCCAGCCAAGGCTGTTGTCTGCGGGCTGGCTCTTGAGCTTCTCGATCACTTCGTTGCCCAGGTTGCGCTGTTCTTTGTTAATGGTGGCGCCGGTGTCGCTGTTAACGACGGCGACAGGCAGCTCGTTCAGGTGCGCAAGGGGAGTGACTTGCGTCGATGCATAGAAACCTGCGCACAGGGTGGGAACCAGCACTACGCCCGCAAGCGTTGCCTTGGCGGCGGTTCCGATTGATTTCTTCTTCGTAGGCAGTGGCATAGCCGCTTCCTCCTTGATTGTCTCTTCAAAGGTCTCTGGTTTGGCAGAGACGAACTTCCTTAAAACGATGCCGAGCATACTAGCATAGAATGTTGAACATGCGATAAAGACATGAAGAAAAACCCACAACAGCAAGTTGGAGTCGCAGAAAAGTCACAAAGCGTGATAAAGTCATCAACTAATTAATAAAGAAAGAGCCTGCACCAAGAAGGAGTACCAAAGGTGACGCACGACATGGACACCACTACGCCCTGCACGAAGGACGAGACAGCAAAGGCGGCTTCGGTCGATCCTTTTGCTGCTATTAAGGCGTTCCGTTGTCCCCGCTATGAAGAGCTTCCCGACATGGGTCTCTACCTTGAGCAGATGCTTGGGGTGGTCAACGCGGCTTTGGATTGTCTGGTGGCAGAGCCCATCACCAAGCCCATGATGGGCAACTATGTGAAGAATGGGGTAGTTCCGCCGGCTGTCAGGAAGCGCTATTACCGCGAGCATTTGGCACATCTATTTGTTATGGCCATCCTGAAGCCTGTGTTCTCGGTAGAGCAGGTTGCCCGGTTCTTCGAGATTCAGCGCGCTACTTATCCGTTGCAGGTTGCCTATGACTTCTTCTGCACCGAATTTGAAAATGCCCTGCATGAGGCCTTTGAATTCTCGGGTAAGGCCTTGCCCTGCGTGGAAACCAAGCGCACCGACGAAACCATTCTGGTGCGTTCCATGGTGCTGGCAGCAGCCAACCGCGTGTTCGTGGAAAAGAAGCTTGCCTTGCAGGTTCCAAGGGAAGTTGCTGGCGTGTAGAAGCGCCATGAGCTTGCTCTGCGTTTCTGGTGATTGCTACGAGCTGCCAGTGCCTCTTTTTCCTGCAGACGAAGGGGTGTGGTCGGGTAGTTCCCAGTTTGTTTAAGCCAGAGCGCCTTTTAACTGGTCGCGAAAGCTTCACGTAGAGCGTACGTTGTTGTATGGGCTTGTCTGCTTGGAAAATTGGAATTAAACTGCCACGTCTTGAACACGTTAAATGTTAAGAAGCATGCTTATAATGCAAACTGACTGAGTTCGCTCGGTTGTATTTACATGCCGTTAACAGTCCAAAACGGCACATAACGGAAACTGCCCATTGCCCTCGTGCGGGAAATTACTATCCTCAGGGGGCTTACTGATGCACGAAGTGCGCCCTGAACACAGAAAAGGAGGACCGAACACATGATTTCGACCACCATGCTGATCGCAATCATTTGCGGCGTCGTCGCTGGTCTTCTGGGTTTTGCTCCGCTGTTCATCGCAACGCGTCTGGTGCGTAAGTCCGAGTCCACCCAGAGCATCACCCTTGGTCTGTATGGTCTGGGCGGTTCTTGCGTGTCCCTGATCGTGGTTGCCGCACTTCTCGTCGTGTGTGCAGTAGTTAATCGCGGAATGGTGGCACCTTTCGCCATTGCCGAAATCCTGACGCTCGTGGTAAGCACTAGTGTCTATGTTGTGTACAAGAACGTGCTTGCAAAGCGCAAGCGCGGGTAGATAGGAAGGTAAGGAAGAGATGGACAGTCTGGGTTATGCCCTCAATTCGTTCGTCGAGGAAGCTCAGGGCCTTTCCGCCCAGTTCGACTCGGCAACGTTGTTCTCCATCGGTCCATGGAACGTCACGCAGTACACCTTGTACATGCTCATCGCGTTCGTGCTGACCATGCTCGTTGTGCTCGTCGCAGCACGCAAGCTGGAGATGATCCCTCACAAGAAGTTCCCCGCAATCGTCGAATATGGCTACAGCTTTGTTCAGACCAGCATCGGTGAAGACGTCATTGGCGAAGGCTTCAAGAAGCACATTCCCTTCTTGGCCACGCTGTTCTTCTTCATTCTGATTGCGAACGTTGTGGGCCTGATTCCGGGTGCCAAGGCTGCAAACGGAACCATTTCCGCAACGTGGGCACTGGCTCTGGTCTCCTTCATCTACTTCAACTTCTATGGTTTGAAGCAGCTGGGCTTCTTCGGATATTTCCGTTCGCTGTGCCCTCACGGCGTGCCTGGCCCCATGGGTCCCATCATCTGGTTCCTTGAGTTCATTTCTATGGTCATCCGTGTTCTGACCCTGGCAGTTCGTCTTTACGGCAACATGCTTTCCGGTCACATGGTTCTGGCCGTCTTCTCTATCGCAACCACCATCTTCCTTCAGGTTGCTATTACGCAGGGCGCCATCGTTGCCGGTCTTCCCGCCATTGCATGGTTCTTCCTGCTCTTCTTCATGTATGCGCTTGAGACGCTCGTCGCCTTCTTGCAGGCATACGTCTTCACCATTCTGTCCGCTTCCTACATTGGTATGGCGGTTCATCCCCACTAAGGTAGGCACGGCCAGAAACCGGTCCTTTGGGCTTAGGCGGGGTAGCGTCGAACTGCTTCGTTTGAGCCCGGCAAGCTTCTCTTAGTTAGCGGCTTGCCGAATCACTTTGGTAACTGCAGCTGGTACGAATTATCTGCAGCTGGAGAATGTAAGCATGAGTGGGATAAAAGGATTCCCGCTCGACAAAGGAGGTAATCGTGGAACTTACCATCGTTCTCGCCGCTTTGAAGGTTGTTGGCTATGGCCTCGCCGCAATCGGCCCTGGCATCGGCATCGGTGTCGCTACCTACGGCCTGTGCGTCGCAGCAGCACGTCAGCCTGAGATGAAGGGTCAGCTCATGGGCTACTTCTTCATCGGCGCTGCAATGTCCGAGGCACTTGCACTGCTCGGTCTGGTCCTCTTCTTCATCGGCTAGTCAGCTCAAACAAGTTTTTAGCTGTTAGTCCACTCTAAGGAAGAAGGAGGAAAGCGAATTGATCGCAAACGCAAGCAAATATGTTCGCAACTGCACGAGCGGTGTCATCGCTTTCGCTGCTGCTTCTGCAATTTGCCCGCTTAACGCCTTCGCTGAGGAAAGCGCCGGCATCTCGGCAATTCTGCCCCACATGGATGAGTTCATCCCCATGCTGGTCGCTTTCATCATCGTGTGGATCGTCCGTGCCAAGTTTGGCTGGCCTCTGTTTGAGGGCATGCTGACCAAGCGTGAGGAAACCATCAAGAACTCTCTGGAAAAGTCCGAGGAGGCTCGCATCGAAAGCGAGCGTCTGCTGGCTGAGTACAAGGAGCAGCTGGAGGGCGCTAAGACGCAGTCCCAGCAGATTCTTGCCAATGCTCAGAAGTCCGCTGATGCAATTGAGGCTGACATCAAGGTCAAGGCACAGGCTGAAGCCACTGCCATGATTGAGAAGGCCAAGGTTGCCATCGAGGCAGAGAAGCAGAACGCCATCAAGGAGCTTCAGGCTTCCATGGCTGACACTTCCATCGCCGTGGCTTCTCGCATTATCGGCGAGGACTTTAGCGACGATGAACATCGCAAGCTCATCGAGCGCTATGTCAAAGAGGCAGGTAGCCTAAATGCCTAGTAATCGTCATGTCGTCAACCAAACGATTGCTGCCTACGCAAACGTCGCCATCGACAGCGCTGAAGCCGCTGGCGGTCGCGAAGCTGTTGTTGAGGTCCGCAACCAGTTGATCCAGATTCTTGGCTTCATGGGCTCCAACATTGATCTTCGTCTGGCACTGAAGGATGAAGGCTACTCCGCAGAGCAGCGCGCCGATATGGCTCGCAACGTCTTTGCAGCCTTCAACCCCGTGCTGGTGGACGTCATGGCTTCCATGGCTTCCCGTGGTGACACCGACCTTCTGCGTCGTGTGTACAACCTGTACGAAGAGCTCATCGAATCCAAGCTGGGTTTCAGCGTCGTGGACGTCACGACCGTTGTTGACCTCGATGACCATTTGCGAACCGTAATCACGAACAAAGCCCAGTCCGACCTTGGTAGGGATTGCGTGCTCGTCGAGCACATTGACCCTTCGATCAAGGGCGGCGTCATCATGAGCACCCGTAACCGCTACGTCGATGCGAGCGTCCGCTCTCAGCTCGACAGGGCTCGTCTGGTGCTGAAAGAACAAGATGGAGGTGAATGCTAGTGACTGAAATCACCGCACAGTCCATTGATGAGCTGCTTCGCAAGCAGCTGGAGAACATCAATACCAGCGTTGAGTCCCGCGAAACCGGCACCGTCATGCAGATCGGCGACGGCGTTGCTCGCGTCGACGGCCTGAAGGGTGCGATGTCTGGTGAACTCCTCGAGTTCATCGGTGAGGATGGTCAGACCGTCTTCGGTATGGTTCAGAACCTCGAAGAAGAAGAGGTCGGCGCCGTTATCCTCGGTGACGTCACCGCAATTAAGGAAAATGGCCAGTGCCGCACCACTGGCAAGATTTTGGAAGTCCCCACCGGCAAGGGTTTCCTGGGTCGCGTTGTTAACGTACTCGGCCAGCCCATCGACGGTAAGGGCCCCATTGAGGCAGACGGCTTCCGTCCTGTCGAGTTCAAGGCACCTGGCGTTCACGAGCGTCAGCCCGTCGAAGAGCCCATGCAGACCGGTATCCTCGCCATTGACGCCATGGTCCCCATTGGACGTGGTCAGCGTGAGCTGATCATCGGTGACCGTCAGACTGGCAAGACTTCTATTGCCATTGACGCCATCATCAACCAAAAGGGCAAGGGCATGGTTTGTATCTATGTCGCTATTGGCCAGAAGGCCTCCACGGTGGCTACCATCGTTGAGACCCTCGAGCGTTTTGGCGCTATGGACTACACCATCGTCGTTGCTGCAACCGCATCTGACGCTGCTGCACTGCAGTACCTGGCTCCTATGGCTGGCGCTGCAATGGGCGAGTACTTCATGTACAACGGCGCTGACGGCAAGCCCGCAAGCGCTGAGAACCCCGGCGGTCACGTCCTGTGCATCTACGACGACCTGACCAAGCAGGCCATGGCTTATCGTGAGATGTCCCTGATTCTTCGTCGTCCTCCCGGACGCGAGGCTTATCCTGGCGACATCTTCTATCTGCACTCTCGCCTGCTTGAGCGCGCAGTCAAGCTGTCCGATGAAAACGGTGCTGGTTCTCTGACGGCTCTGCCCATCATCGAGACCCAGGCTGGTGACGTTTCTGCATACATTCCTACCAACGTCATCTCCATTACCGACGGTCAGATCTATCTGCAGACCGACCTGTTCTTCCAGGGCCAGCGCCCTGCAGTCAACGTTGGTCTTTCGGTTTCCCGCGTCGGTGGCTCCGCTCAGGTGAAGTCCATGAAGTCCGTCGCTGGTAACCTGCGTCTGGACCTGGCTGCTTACCGCGAGCTCGCTGCCTTTACCCAGTTCGGTTCCGACCTGGACAAGGCAACCCAGCAGCAGCTGACCCGCGGCGCCGTCATGACCGAGCTTCTGAAGCAGGGTCGCTACAACCCCCTGCCCGTTGAAGAGCAGTCCGTCGCCATCTGGGCCGGCAACAAGGGCTTCCTGGACGATCTGCCCGTCAAGAGCACCACTCGTTTCCGTGCAGAGATGCTGGACTACCTGCGTCTTTCCGGCAACGGCGTTCTTGCAAAGCTGGCTGAAGCAAAGAAGTTCACGCCCGAAATCGAGGCTGAGCTGCAGAGCCTGGTCGAAGCTTTCAAGCTTCAGTTCATCGCGTAAGGTAGGTATCTCATGCCTAACCTTCACGATATCGAAAGGCGAATCAGCTCGGTTGAGTCCACCAAGCAGATCACTCGCACCATGCAGATGGTCGCTGCTGCAAAGATCCGTCACTCCCAGGAGCGCGTGGATCATGCAACGCCCTATGCAGAAGCGATGAAGGAGCTCCTTGGCAACATCGCCCGCATGGGTGGTACCGAGGCTCCTCTGACCATGCCTCACGACGAGGTCAAGACCACGTTCATTTGCGCTATCGTTTCTGACCGTGGCCTTGCTGGTGGCTTCAATTCGAACATCCTTCGCCGTGCAGAGCGAATCATGAAGGCACGTAAGGCTGAGGGTAAGGACATCGTCGTCGCTGTGTGTGGCAAGAAGGGCATCGCCTACTTCGGCTACCGCGGCATCGAGCCTGTCCTGGCCTTCCGCGACCTTTCCGCCGACCCCCGTGTCGAGGAAGCCGACGCGTTGACCGACTACGTCATCGAGAACTACCTCTCTGGCAAGATCGACGAAGCAATCGTTCTTTACAACCATGCAAAGAACGCTGCGGAGCAGGTTCCCTGCACCGACACGCTTCTGCCTATCGACCTGAAGTCGTTCCTTCCCGATGACTATGCGTTCAGCGTCAGCGGCGCAACGGAAGCCGATGCTGCCAACGTTGAAATCGAAGGCTCCATCGAGTACGAAGAGGACGAAGCCGAGGTTCTGAACCAGCTTCTCCCTGAGTACGTCGCTGGCTACTTCTACTACGTGCTCATCGACTCTGCCTCTGCAGAACAGGCTGCCCGTCGTAACGCCATGAAGACGGCGACGGACAATGCCAATGACATGATTGAGTCTCTCAATCGTATTTACAACCGTGTACGTCAAGGTGCCATCACGACCGAGATCAACGAGATCGTCGGTGGTGCCGCAGCTTTGGAGGACTAAATGGCTGAAGAAACCATTAATGCATCCGCCCAGGGCGCTGTCGGCCACATCGTCCGTATTGTCGGACCTGTTGTCGATGTGGAGTTTGCACCTGAGTGCATCCCCGCAATTCACAACGCCCTTACCGTTGATGCATCCACCCATTTGGGTGACATCCATGTCGTCCTTGAGGTCCAGCTTCATCTCCCCGGTGACCTGGTCCGTGCCGTTGCTATGTCGTCTACTGACGGCTTGGTTCGCGGTCTGGACGTTCAGGACACCGGTGCTCCCATGAAGATGCCTGTTGGTCAGGCAACCCTGGGCCGCATTTGGAACGTCATGGGTCAGCCCGTTGATGGCAAGCCCCTTCCCGAGGACATCGAGGACTGGGCTCCCATCCATCATCCCGCACCTGCCTACGAAGAGCTCACCACCAAGACTGAGATCTTCGAGACCGGCATCAAGGTCGTCGACCTTATCCAGCCCTTCATCAAGGGTGGTAAGACTGGTCTGTTCGGCGGTGCAGGCGTTGGCAAGACCGTTTTGATTCAGGAGCTCATTAACAACCTGGCTCAGGAGCATGGCGGTACGTCTGTCTTCACCGGCGTTGGCGAGCGTACCCGTGAGGGTACGGACCTCTTCCTGGAGATGTCCGATTCTGGCGTTATCAACAAGACCTGCTTGGTCTACGGCCAGATGAACGAGCCTCCTGGAGCACGTCTGCGCGTCGGCCTTGCTGGTCTGACCGAAGCAGAGTACTTCCGTGACAAGGGTCAGGACGTTCTGCTGTTCATCGACAACATCTTCCGCTTTACCCAGGCTGGTTCTGAGGTCTCCGCACTGCTGGGCCGCATGCCTTCCGCCGTTGGTTATCAGCCTACCCTGGCTACTGAGATGGGCGCTCTCCAGGAGCGAATCACCTCTACCAAGACTGGCTCCATTACCTCCGTGCAGGCTGTCTACGTCCCCGCTGACGACCTTACCGACCCCGCACCTGCAACGACCTTTACCCACCTGGATGCGAAGACCGTTCTTTCTCGTGCTATCTCCGAGAAGGGCATCTACCCTGCAGTTGACCCCCTGGAGTCCAGCTCCCGCGCTCTCGATCCTGAGATCGTCGGCGAGGACCACTATCGCGTGGCCGTTGGTGTCCAGGAGATTCTGCAGCAGTACAAGGACCTGCAGGACATCATCGCAATTCTCGGTATTGACGAGCTTTCTGAAGAGCAGAAGATCATCGTCAACCGCGCACGTAAGGTCGAGCAGTTCCTGGGCCAGCCCTTCCACGTGGCTAAGCAGTTCACCGGCAACGACGGTATCTACTGCAAGCTCGAGGATACGGTTCGTTCCTTCGACGAGGTCCTCAAGGGCAATTGCGACGACATCCCCGAGCAGTGCTTCCGTCTGACGGGCACCATCGAGGACGTCTACGCTGCCTACGAGAAGATGAAGGAAGAAGAGTAATCATGTCCGTAATCAGGTGTGACGTCGTAGCAAAGGACAAGGTCCTTTACTCTGGAGAACTTTTCAACGTTATGGTCCCCGGCACTGAGGGTGAGCTGGGCATCATGGAAAACCATGAGCCTTTCGTCTCGGCCCTCCGCGACGGTGTCATTTGGGCGCGCACCAAGGAAGATGGTGGCGAGGTTCTTGCCGCGGCCATCATGGGTGGTTACGTTCAGGTTCTCAAGGACCGCGTCATCGTCATCTGCGACAAGACGCGTGCCATTGACCATATCAATCTCGAGCGCGTGAAGAACGATATTCCTGTTCTGGAGGAGCGTCTTGCTAACCTCCGTGAGGACAGCGTTATTTCTCGTTCTTTGCTTTCTCGTAAGCTGCGCTGGTGCAAGGTTCAGCTTGCAGCAAAGGAAAAGGAACAGGAGTACTACGGCCGCTAAGATCGCGCTGGTTCGCCAGCTGACATGCCCGAGTGTTTAACTAACTTGGGCAAGCGACCGTAAGGCCTGACCTTTTCGATTCGTACCAAAGAGGCAGTCCCCCTTGTGGGGCTGCCTCTTTTGCTTTTCAACGGTTTGGATTCATGGTTTGGGCGGATGTCTATCCTGCAACGATGACAAGTTCAATAGACCCAGTGGTCATCATGAGGTGCCCCCTAATGCAAGAGGACCTGGAACGATGATTCATTCCAGGTCCAGCAAGCAAGGCTTAGATTGACATTTTGCGCCTTGCGATTCTGTGGCGGAGATGCGTGCGAATCGAACACACCTAAGGCGTTCTGCGCGCCTCACAACGGCTTTGAAGGCCGCGGGGGCCACCAGACCCCATTCATCTCCTTATGTGGGCTCCAACCTTACTTCGTGCGTTGGGCAACATGGGTTGGAACAAGGTAAAACACCAGCTAAAAGTAATATTCAAGCTGTGTAGCAAGAGTATAGCCTGAGGTCTGATCGTGGCGCTCCGGTTTCCCCTGAAGTGCCTAATATAGGGATGAGCGTCAGGTCCTGTCAGGCGTCTTCCAGATAATCGCTGAGGACTCCAAACAATCGTTGAGGAACTCCAATCTGCTTGTCTTGCAGGGGAGGCCTAAGCAGCTTAGCCGAGCTTCCTTGTGTCCTCCTCGCGTTCGGTGAAACCAATCTTGTCGAAGTATTCCAAGAGGGGGATGGCGTATTTGCGACTCGTATTCATGAGTTCCTTGAGCTGGGCTGTCGTTGCTGGACCTTGCTTATTGATGAAGTCCGAAATCGTTTCTTTGTGACGTTTGATTACTGAGGCTGCGTAGATGGTCTCGGAATCAAGGCGTACGATCTTTTCTTCTTCATCAAGTTTGCGAATGGCCTTGTTCGCAAGGGAAGTGCTGAGGCCAGAATCGCCAAGCAGGACCGAATAGGGGCGCGGCATAGGGCCATCTTCGACCAGCATGTTCAACAGCTTCGCCGCGGCCTCTCGTTCTAGTGCCTTTGCGCCCGCGCCAGCTTCGATATGGCTGATTTCGCCTTGGGATTGAACGATTTTGCCCGAGCGTTCGGCTTCTTCAAGAAGGATGCTGAAAGATTCTGTCTTCATGGTGGGGCAGACCCTGTGTCGTACTGCTTCCTTGGACATGCCAGTGGACTCTGGGTTCGCGGCATGGAAGGCGATGAGCTCGCGCTCTACTTGTGAAGTGAACTTCATGATGCGTGAAGGAATCAGGTAGTGCCTGCCTTCTGCTCCAACAAGGCTGAGCTTGCGTGCCTTGGTTAGGGAATCCAGAGAAGCTTGAACCATGGGAAGCTCTATGCCAGAGAGCCTACTCAGCTGCGATGGCGTCAGAGGTTCGTTCGTGAGCTCCAGCTGTGCCAAGAGCGCTTCGTCAATTTTGCCCGCCTCCAAGGAACGAAGCAGGGTTTCTTCGTGCTCATTGAGCGTGGTACGGCGTCGTGGGTGACTCGTGAGGACCGTGCCGCCACCAATTACGTGAACAGGTGAATATGAGCGCACGATGAAATGATCCTGAAGCGAAACAGGGAGAGGTTCCTCTAAGCGGATTTGCGCAAGTGCCGATTCGCCGGGCATGAGGAACTCTTTGCCGTTAGCCAGGAGCACGCGCCCGAGGACTTCGCGGGTGCCGTGTGCTACGTGGACGCGTGTGCCTGAAAGGAAGGGCTTGCCACTTTTGAAGGCGTCAACGTATGAATAGCGTGCGTCAAAGCGGTCGGTGGGTTCGAGCGTGTTGGGACTTGCAAGAAAGTCACCAGGACGAACCTGGTCAAGATCAATGGCAAGATTGAGGGCCACGCGATTGCCTGCTTGTGCCTGCTTGGTCTGCTTGCCGTGAATCTGGATGCCACGGATGCGACATGCCAGCTCAGAAGGAAGCAAAGTCAGTACGTCATCTGTCGCAACGGTTCCGCTCCAGAGGGTGCCTGTGACCACGGTGCCTGAACCCTTGATGGTGAAGGCGCGATCAATCGGCATGCGAACCGATAGGGATTCTTTGGTGCGCTGAGCATTGTTTGCTACGCGAGCAATTTCCTGCTTAAGCATGTCAAGGCCAGCGCCCGTACGACTGGATACCTCGATGATGGGGGAATTGGCGAAGCCCGTCGCGGCCAGGCGTCCCTGGATGTCCTCGTGGATGAATTCCATCCACTCGACGTCGACGAGGTCGGTTTTGGTCAAGGCAACAACGCAGGACGTGATGCCGAGTAGCTCAAGGACGGTGACGTGCTCCGTGGTTTGCGGCATCCAGCCGTCGTCGGCTGCGATGACCAGAAGGGCAAGGTCAATGCCCGTTGCTCCCGATACCATCTGGCGGACGAATTTTTCATGACCCGGGACATCGACCACGCCCATGGTCCTGCCACCTGGCAGCGACAAACGAGCAAAGCCAAGTTCGATGGTGATGCCGCGCTTCTTTTCCTCTGCAAGGCGGTCGGGGTCATATCCGGTGAGAGCACGCACGAGCGAAGACTTGCCGTGGTCAATGTGGCCGGCAGTTCCAAGCATCAGGTGTGCTTCACTCATGACGTTCCTTTCGTCTGGGGCATGTCTGGTCTAGCGCGTTTCGCGGAAGTAGCGAGCGAGGGCTTGCGAAATGGCTTCGTCTTCATGAGCAAGAAGCGTGCGGGGATCAAATAGCAGGCTGCCCTTGGTTAAGCGCCCCACAATGGGATGGGTGATCTTCTGGTTGAGGAACTTATCGCAAGTAAGGGCTTCGTCTTGGGCAAAGCTGAGCTTCATGCAGAAGGTCGGGATGTCGAACATGGGCAAGGCGCCCCCGCCAGCTCTGCTGACTTCCGGGACTACGGATATGATTGCGCGTGCGGTGCAAGCTTGAGGGTCTTGGTCGCGGGGTGTTTCGTCGAGTGACAGGCTGACGTCAATTTCGGCATCGAGAAGCGCTTGGTAGCTAAGCTGCGCAAGAGCGCAAGCGCGGGTGTGCATCTCCTCTGCGGGGGCGGTGAGCATCGCAAGCGTGGGGATTTCCCTGCAGGCGCGCTCGGGGTCAAGATAAATACGCAAGGTTGCCTCGAGTGCGGCAAGCGTCATCTTGTCCAGACGCATCGCGCGAGCTAGGGGATTCTTCTTAAGGCGGTCGATGAATTCCTTCTTGCCTACGATGATGCCTGCCTGAGGGCCGCCCAAAAGCTTGTCGCCGCTGAAGGAGACAATGTCGGCGCCTTGGGAAACGATGCTCGCAACGCTTGGCTCGCCGGCCGAACGGAAGGGCTCGATGTCCAATAGCACGCCTGACCCCAAGTCTTCGTAGACCAGAATGCGCTGTCCGCCGTCTTCGGAATGCTTGCGGGCCAGTTCGCGCAGCTGCTTGTTGGATACCGACTCGGTGAATCCGATCAAGCGGTAGTTCGAAGTGTGCACCTTCAGAAACAGCGCCGTTTCCGGCGTGATGGCGCGTTCGTAGTCTTCGGGGTGCGTCTTGTTGGTGGTGCCGACTTCCACCATGCGCGCCTGGCTGTGCGCCATGATGTCAGGGATGCGGAAAGAACCCCCGATTTCGACCTGTTCGCCACGACTTACGATGGCTTCCTTTCCTTGGGAGAATTCGGAGAGGACCATCATCACGGCTGCGGCATTGTTGTTCACGGCCAGGGCCGCTTCGGCGCCGGTGAGCGAGCAGAGTAGCGCTTCGCAGTGGCCATGCCTGCTTCCGCGAGACAGGTTCTGCGTGTCGTATTCAAGTGTTGAGTATCCGTGCGCCACTTCGGTTACGGCCTTGACGGCATCTGCGGCTAGGGCGCTTCGGCCCAGATTGGTGTGAATGACCACGCCGGCTGCGTTGATGGCACTGCGAAGACTGGGTGAGCCCATCAGGCGCAGCTTCGAAAGGCAGTGGTTTGCGAATTCCTCGCGGTTGGGTATGTGGGCTTGTGCACCAGAAAGAATCGCAGACCTGGCGCTGTTGAGCTCGTTGCGGATTACCGTGAGTGCCAGTTCGTGAGGAATTGACTCTTCGAGCAGCTCGAAGCCAGGGCTTTCGAGGATTTCGTTGACGGAGGGAAGCGTCCGAAGGAGTTCCTGGATTGCGTCGTTCGCCATGGGTGCCTTTCGTCGATGCGGGCGTGAGCCGATCGCACAGGGGGAGTGGCAGTTGCCGCCTCCCTCTGCGAGTTAGTAAAACTGTAACCGCGCTGGTGCCAATTAGGAGCGAACAATCGCCCAGGGTACCGTGATGCCAGGTGAAACGCCGAATTGAAGATTCGATTTAGCTTTCAGGTGAAGTATGCGCGGGGGAGGCATGCACGGAATGTGGCTACCACCTGGGAAGCTCTTCTTCGTTTCTGAAGGGGTGGGTGCAAGAGCGCGCCGAAGACGCTGGGGGGCATACCGAAGACGCAAGGCCCTTCACGTTTGGGAGGGGTCGCATCGCCGAATCTTGCGGGCTTTCTGGCGACGGGGTGATTGAAATGCCGAGCTTCAATCCTATAATCGCGCTCAGATACGGGTGGTCCTTTCTGCCTATCCACCCTTTTGTCATGCGCCCCTCTTCTGCCTTCGGGTGCTCATGAGAAACGAGCCTTAGTTCTGCAATGCGTCTGATGGCGCAAGGCTTCGTTATGCGCTTCCCGCCTTGCCTTGCACGGGCTTGCGGCATGGAAGAAACGAGCGACATCAAAACGAAGAGGAGACAGGACATGACCGACCGTCATCCCATGTGGGAATCCCTTGGCATGGATTTGGAGAACCACGACAATCTGTGTGCCGTACTGCCTATGGCCTTCGGCGACACGTATCTTTCTCAGGAGAATCGTCCCGAGGGCATGGCCTTCTGGGACATGGTGGTGTCTGACATTCATGGCATCCGCCCTGCTGAGCTCATCGAAGCCCAGGAATCCGGCCAGAAGGTCATCGGCACCTTCTGCGTCTATGTCCCCGATGAAGTGGTCGTGGCTGCCAATGCCATCGTTACTGGCCTGTGCGGCGGCTCCCAGTTCTGGGTTCCTGACGGCGAAAAGTATCTGCCAAAGGACACGTGCCCCCTGGTGAAGGCTTCCGTTGGCGCTCGTTTTGGGCGTACTTGCCCCTTCTTCCGCATTGCTGATTTGTTTGTGGGCGAAACCACGTGCGACGGCAAGAAGAAGGCCTACGAGATCCTGGCACAGGATGCCCCAACCTATGTCATGGACATGCCGCAGATGAAGCGCGCCAAGGACGTGGCGAAGTGGGCCGATGAGATTCGCGATTTCAAGGGCGTCGTCGAAGAGCTTACCGGTAACGAAGTGACCGCCGAAACGTTGGGTGCCGCCATCAAACTGATCAACGACAAACGTCGCGCCCTTGCTCGCGTGTATGACTGCCGCAAGAACAAGGTCATTCCCATCAGCGGCAAGGACGCCCTGCTCATGATGCAGATTGCCTTCTTTGACGATCCTGCCCGCTGTGCCGAGATGTGCAACAAGTTGGCCGATGAGTTGGAGCAGCGTATCGCCGATGGCGTAAGCGTGTTCCCTGAGGGTACCAAGCGCATCATGATTGCGGGCACACCCATGGCCATTCCCAACTGGAAGATGCATCACATCGTCGAAACCTGCGGCGGTGCCGTCGTCGTCGAAGAGGCCTGCACGGGCACGCGTTACTTCGAGAAGCTGGTTGATGAGACTCAGACCACGCTCGATGGCCAGATCGAGGCCATCGCCGAGCGCTACATGGGCATCAATTGCGCTTGCTTCACGCCTAACGAGGGTCGCGTCGATGACGTGCTGCGCCTTGCCAAGGAATACCAGGTAGATGGCGTGATCGATGTGAATCTGAAGTTCTGTGGGCTGTACAACACTGAAAAGCGCACCATCGGCGCTGCCTGCGAAGAGGCGGGCATCCCGTACCTCGGCATCGAGACCGACTATGACGACGCCGATGCCGGCCAGCTCCGGACGCGCATCGAGGCCTTCATCGAGATGCTTGGCTAGACCTGGCGTCTCTTTGGCGTAGCGCATGGCGAGCCTGGCCTTTGCTGGGCGAAGAGGAAACGAAAGGGACGAAACCACATGGCCTACCGTGTTGGCATTGACATTGGGTCCACCGCGACCAAGGCGGCCGTCTTCGAAGGTGAAGACCTGGCATATACGCTTGCGATTCCGACGGGCTACAGTTCCGTTGAAGCGGCAGGGCAGGTTGTCTCCATTTTGGAAGCCCAGGGCTATTCGCGCGCAGACTGCGTGTTCGTTGCCACGGGTTATGGCCGTGTGGCCGTCCCCTTCGCTCGGAAGACCGTGACGGAAATTACCTGCCATGGAAAGGGTGCTGCCTGGTTGTTCGGGGACGACTGCAACGTCGTGGACATCGGTGGTCAGGACACCAAGGCCATCGTGGTCAGGCGGGGTCGCGTGGTCAAGTTCAACATGAACGACAAATGCTCGGCTGGCACGGGTAAGTTCCTAGAGGTGATGGCGAACCGTTTGGGCCTTTCCCAGACCGAACTTTCCCAGCTGGCAGGCAAGGGGCGCCCCATTACCATTTCCAGCATGTGTACCGTATTTGCCGAATCTGAGGTCATCAGTCTAATTGGGCAAGGGGCGCCGCGTGAAGACATCTGTCACGGCATTATCGAGTCCGTGGTGTCGAAGGTGGCGCCGTTGGTTCCCAAGGCCGACGACGATGCCTACGTGCTTACGGGCGGTCTGTGCGAAAACGACTATGTCATCGAGCGTCTGGCGGCGAAGCTGGGAGGAACGGTGACTTCAAGCGCTCAAGCGCGTTTTGCCGGAGCCATTGGCGCGGCCTTGTGCCTGTCGCCCGATGTCGAGCCGGACGTCCTGGAGAGGGCGTCAAGGGCGGGTTGCCCTGGCGTCTTCGGAGCTGAGACGGCTGGGGTGGCCGCGGTCGGCGAACTTTCCGATATTGGGACGGCAGCTGCCGGAGCGGTCTTTTGTGCTGGGGATGATGCCGCAGCGCCGGGTGCAGGTGCGTCTTCGCAGCCGGACCCCAACACGCTGGTTGTGACATTCGACACCACTTCTCAGTCACTTGCCTTTGAGTCTTGGTGTCGTGCGCAGGGTATCGAGGGCCGCCTGGCTCCCATTCCTTCGCAGGTGTCGGCCGGATGCGGCTACGCTTGGCTTGCTCCGCTCGGCGTGCGTGGTTCCCTCCAGCGTGAGGCTGATGCGGGCGCATATGCCGGACTGTATGAATTGAACTTGTAGCGAAGAGAGCCTGGAGGGGGCTTCTTCGAAAGAAAGAGGAACACCATGGCAGATTTGCCAAGCAACTACGAAGAGTTTGCTGATGCCCGCAAGGGTGCCTTCATGCAGGTGAAGGACTTCAAGGAAAAGGGCGGCCGTCTGGTTGGCGTCCTGTGCAGCTATGCCCCCTGCGAAATCATCGATGCCGCTGGGGCAACCGCCATTGGACTGTGCGGCACCAACAACGAGACGGTGCCCGATGCCGAAAAGGTGTTGCCCAAGAACCTGTGTCCCCTGATCAAGGGCACGTATGGATTTGCCTATACCCAGAAGTGCCCCTTCACTTACTATGCGGACTTCATCCTGGGCGAGACCACCTGTGACGGCAAGAAGAAGATGTACGAGCTTCTTGACGAACTCAAGCCCACGTATGTGATGCAGCTTCCTCAGAATCAGGAGCGTGCCTGGGCGAAGGATGTGTGGCGCCAGGAGTGCGAGCTTTTGAAGGGGCGGCTTGAGCAGGAATATGACGTTACCATTACCGAGGAAGACCTGCGCAAGGCTGCCCGCAAGCGCAACAGCCTGCGTGAAGCCGTTATCGAGATGTTTGAGATGCAGGCCTCAGTTCCGCCCCGCATGAAGGGCGTTGACCTGATGGCCACCATGGCAGCGGGCACCTTCAGCTTCGATATTACCGACTACGAGAAGTCGATTCGCGAGAAGCTTGCTGCCGCAAACGCTGCCTATGAGGCGGGCGAGCGCCCTGTTTCTGTCGATGCCAA
Source organism: Coriobacteriia bacterium (assembly GCA_030537255.1). Classification (GTDB taxonomy): domain Bacteria; phylum Actinomycetota; class Coriobacteriia; order Coriobacteriales; family Eggerthellaceae; genus Anaerotardibacter. Next base: position 36,649 of record JAUNOE010000003.1, on the reverse strand, counting down.
GCGCATTCTGCTTACTGGCTGCCCCAGCGCGGGCGTTATGGGCAAGGTGGGTGCCTCCATTGAAAACAACGGTGGCGTCATCGTGTGCTTGGACGACTGCTCTGGCCCCCGCACGCAGGCTATGCTTGTTGACCCCGAGGCCGACGACATCATGCAGGCAATCGCCGACCGCTACCTGGACATCAATTGTTCGGTCATGACGCCGAATGATGCTCGTCGCGCCAATACCATCGAGATGTGCAAGAAGTACCAGGTCGATGGCGTGGTCGACCTGGTACTGACCGCTTGCCATACCTTCAACGTAGAAGCCGAGCTGATGCGCCGCGACATGGAGGCTATTGGCATGCCCTACCTCAAGATTGAGACGGACTACGCTCCCAACGATCAGGGTCAGATTGACACCCGTATTGCCGCCTTCATCGAGATGCTGTAGGGATGGGCACTTCAGAGCGTTCATACTACGTGTTGGTCGAAGGAACCACCGAAGGCATGGCCCTCTATGCGGCACTGAGGGATGCAGGCTGCAAGGTCCGCATCTCTCCGGTGCCGAGGGGCCTTCAGTCTTGTTGCGGCATGTCGCTTTTGGTCAAGGCCGACGACATGCCGGACGTGCGTGCTGCGCTTGAGCTTCCGGGAATGCCCGGGTACGAGCGCATCGTTGAGATGGAAAACCAGATCAACCCCAATCGGGACGTGTACTGCTAGTTTGCGGTTGGGGTCTTGATGGGGCTTGGGTGTCCTGGTAGGGGCCTCTGCGTCGGCGATCGCAGAAGCTTCAGGTTGCCGGCTGTCGAGATCTGGGCGCTCTGGGAGGGCCCTGGCAGGATGCTGTGTAGGGCCCCAGAATGATTCTTCAAGAGATGCCGTGTGTTCCTTGATCGGCGCTTCGAGTGAGTATTCTTCGAGGGCCGTTGCGTGGTCTTTGTGCGGTGCTTCGTCCCTGGGAGTTTTAAAGGAAAGTGAGTCACGTGATCTACTTCGACAATGCTGCAACCACCTTGCAGAAGCCGCCTAAGGTGGCTGCTGCGGTTTCTGCGGCCCTGCAGTCCTTTGGTGGCGTTGGCCGCGGCGTCCATGGTGCGTCGCTTGCGGCGGGTATGGGCGTCTATCAGGCGCGAGAGGCTGTTTCTTCCCTGTTTGGTGTGGCAAACGCTTCGCGCGTGGCTTTTTCCAGTAACGTCACGGAGTCTCTGAACACGGCTCTGTTCGGCCTTCTTGATCCTGGCGATCACGCAATTACCACGGCTGCTTCGCATAATTCCATGCTTCGTCCGCTCTATTTGTTGGAGGACCGGGGAGTTGAGCTTTCCATCGCTCCCATTGGCTCGGATGGCTCCCTTGATTACGAGCGGCTGGAATCCTTGTTTAGGCCCAATACCAAGGTCCTGGCCGTGAACCATGCGTCTAACCTTTCGGGCGATGTCTACGACGTGGAACGCCTGGCTTCCCTGGCGCACGACCATGGCGCGATCATCGTGGTCGATGCGGCTCAGTCGGCGGGCGTTATCCCCTTGAATATGCAAGAGCAGGGCATTGACGTGCTGTGCTTTACGGGCCACAAGGGTCTCTATGGCCCGCAGGGGACCGGTGGTCTGTGCGTTGCTTTGGGCATCGACATCCGTCCGCTCAAGGTGGGCGGCTCCGGTACGCATAGCTACGATCGCGCCCACCCTTCTTTCATGCCCGAGCGTCTGGAGGCCGGAACGTTGAATGGGCATGGCATCATGGGCCTTGAAGCGGGTGTTCGCTTTGTTTCCGAGGTGGGGCCTCGCGCTATCCATGAAAAGGAGATGGCTCTGGTCGAACGCTTCGAGACGGGTATTGCCGCCATTCCCTCCATCCGGGTTCATGGTGGCAAGGGCGGCTGCGACCGTACTGCAGTGGTGGCTCTGAACCTGGGAGATGTGGATTCGGGCGTTTTGTCTGATGCTCTGAACGTGGAATACGGCATTTGTACGCGTGCGGGCGCTCATTGCGCGCCCTTGATGCACAAGGCTCTGGGCACTACGGCTCAAGGTGCTGTTCGCTTTAGTTTTTCGTATTTCAACACTGCCGATGAGGTCGATTTCGCCTTGGCCGCCTTGCGCGCCTTGGCCAATCGCCTTGCCTAGACGGCCTTTCGGTGTTCGTCAGGGCGAACGTCTCTTTTGGGGAGTACGTTCGTCATGTTGCAGAGATGCCGCTTCGTGCGGCTGAAAGGAAGATGAATCATGGTTGAACTTGATGGATTCGGTAAACCCTGCCCCCTTCCTCTGATGCTCGTCAAGAAAGCGCTTGACGAAGGCTCTACCGAGGTGGGAATTCGTGTTGACAACGAGACTGCTGTTGCGAACATTACCCGCATGCTGGGGCAGAAGGGCCTTGGTTACGATGTGGTAGAAATTGAGGGCGGCTGGTTTATTTCCACGTCCGCAGATGGCGTTGTCTCCGAAGCAGTAACGCCTGCCGTTGCTACTGTCTGTGGTCCTCAGGGTTGCGGCTACTCCGTCTTCGTTGGCAAGGACCATGTCGGTGAGGGTGATCCCGAGCTGGGATATAACCTGATGAAGATGGCTATTTATACGCTTTCTGAGGCAGATGTGGTTCCCGCTAGCCTGCTGTTCATGAACAGTGGCGTGAAACTGGTCTGTGGTGACGAGTCTCAGACCATCGAGAGCGTTCAGGCCATGCAGGAAAAGGGAACCGAGGTTCTGGTCTGCGGCACCTGCTTGAATTTCTACGGTATCGCCGATGATCTGAAGGTGGGTACCGTCAGCAACATGTACGACATCTTGGGTCGTATGCACGAGGCGGGCAAGGTCATCTCGTTGTAAATCCGTTATTGATGGGAAGGGGCCAGTCGTGGCTGACAGGAATTGGGTTCTGGTGTTCGATTCGACGCATGCTGCCATGGCGGCGCAGACCATCCTGGCCGGACTGCATCCCTTTGTCATTCCTACGCCGCGAGACATCACGGCAAGCTGCGGCATTTCGCTCAGGATGGGTGTCGAGGCGGCTATCCAAGCCCGCGAGATCTTGGTGGGGCACCCCGATGTCGTCGAGCTTTCGGCCTGGTATGAGCTGTCTGAGGGCAGCTATGGTCCCGCCGAGCCAAAGGCTGAAGGCGCCCAAGGCGATGAGCTTGTGGCGGGACCGCGCTTTTCGGGTGATGATGCGCCTGCCGAGCCGGTTGCATCAGTGCCAGCTGCATTCGTGAGGCCCGATGGCAGCTGTGAGCGGGGCAAGACCATGGTTCAGGCCGAGCATTCTCTTGACGTGTATGTGAACGAAGAGCTGACGATGCGCGTGGTGTGCACGCCCACCCATCTGTTCGACCTAGTGGTGGGTCGTTTGTTCACGGAGGGCTTGGTATCGGGCATCGAGGAAATCGAGTCCATTGACCTGCTGGCTTCGGGTACGCGCGCCAATGTGTACCTGCGCAACCGCCAGGCTGACCCATCTCGCGCACACGTTGACGTAGTGCCGACTTGCTGCACTGGAAACCAGGTGTTCAACAGCTATTTCGTTGGCGATTCCACGCTGCGGAAGATCGACCCCATCGAATGGGACCCCGAGTGGGTGTTTTCTTTGGCGCGCACCTTTGCAGATGACTCTCCTCTGCATCGTAAGACCTTTGGTGCCCACAGCTGTTATTTGTCGCTTGAGGGCGAGCTGATTTGCTGTCGTGAGGACCTTGGGCGTCACAATGCTTTGGACAAGGTGGTTGGTCATGCGTTGCGCGAGGGGATCAGCCTGGAGCGTTGTGTGCTGTACAGTTCGGGCCGCGTTCCCGTAGATATGGTTCAGAAGGCCATCCGCGCCCGCATTCCGGTATTGGCGTCTAAAGCGGTTCCCACCGATATGACCATTCGCCTTGCTCAAGAGTTTGGGTTGTCTCTGATTTGCTCCGCGCGCCCAGATTCCATGCGCGTGCTGAGCGACCATCGTCTGGCCGCTCAATAGGGGCGGTTTTGCTGGAGAGAGGTTTTGTTGGGAGTCGACTTTGCTGGGGTGGTTTTGTTGGAGAGAGGTTTTGACCTTGCCGTCCTCGGCCACCCCGCTGCTTGCCGCTCCCTTTGCCTGCTCTCGGACGCTTTCTCCACCTCGGCCACTCGCCATCTCCGTATCCTCCGTCGCTGGCGCGCCAGGAGCTCTGTGCGTGCTCCGGACGGCAATACGGGGCCGGTCTGGCGCGGAGAGTCCTCTATGCATGTCTGTCGGGAGGAAGGTGGCGCGCTGTGGGCTCCGTGCGTGGCTTTTGCGCCCGAACGGGCCGTTTTGCCACGCATTTGGCTCCCAGCGCGCCAGACCGGCCCGTTTTCCGCGTTCGGCCATGCATTCGGGCCCTAACGCGCCAACGGCCCACGCATCCGGCTTCTGGCGCACCAACGGGTAGCGTATCAAGCTTCCAGCGCGCCAACGGGGAAAGCGCCTGGGTCTCGGCGCGCCAGATGACCCGTTTTCCGCATTCGGCTGTGCACTCGGCTCCCAGCGCGCCAAGGTGCCAAGGCGCCGAGCTGACGAGCCGCGTGCCGCAGACCGCGTGCTGCGGGCTGTGTGCCGCAGGCTGGTCGAGGGGAGCTGTCGCCAAGGGGCCGGACGAAAAGAGCCTAAGCCGACCGGCGGACTGCCAAAAGCGGGCCTGACGAAAAGTTGAGCGACGACTAAGGGCAATCAATCAGCTGAGGCGGATATGGCACTCGGGGCCTTCGACGAAGGTGCCGATGCGCCAGGGGTCACGTTGCGCACGTGCTTTGAATTCCGTCTCAAAAAGGGCTGCGTTTTCGGGCGCCACGGCTACCAGCATGCCGCCGGAAGTCTGGGGATCGCACAGAAGACCCATGCGGTTGTCGAAATCTTCGTCACCCAAGCTGCCCTGCTCGACGAAGGGAGCAGCGAAATCCATGATGCTGAAGGTGCGATTGGGTCGGCAATACTCGGCCACCAGCTGACGTGCCTGTCCAAAAGCGGGCAGCGCCTCCCAAGAAAGCTCGACGCTGCAGCCGCTGGCTTCGAGCATCTCGTGCAGATGTCCCGCCAGGCCAAATCCTGTGACGTCAGTCATGGCATGGGCCGCTGCCGCAACGCCTGCTTCGCCTGCTGCTCGGTTGAGCTCGCACATGCTGTCAATCGCGCAGCGGAAGTCGTCTTCGCTGATGCGGCCAACTTTGTAGGCGGCCGACATGGTTCCCGTGCCCAGAGGCTTGGTCAGATACAGGGCATCTCCCGGCAGGGCACCTCCGTTGCGGACGATCTTGTTGGGGTCGGCCGTTCCGAACACGCACAAGCCGTACTTAGGTTCGGGGTCATCGATAGAATGACCGCCGGCCACGATGCAGCCTGCTTCTCTTGCCGCATCGGCGCCCCCGCGCAGGATGTCTGCGGCGACCTGGGTTCCCAGGGCGCAGTCCAGTGCCAGCACGTTGAGCGCCATGACGGGCTTGGCGCCCATGGCAAACACGTCGGAAAGCGCGTTCGCAGCGGCCAAGCGTCCAAAGTCGTAGGGGTCATCGACCAAGGGGGTCAGGAAGTCGGTGGTCAAGACACCGGCCAGATGGTCATCAATCAGGTACACCGCAGCATCGTCGTTGGTCTCGAAGCCCCGCAAAAGCTTATGGTCTTGCCCGCCCAAGAGGGGAGCAAGTATTTCCTCGAGGTCGCCCGGACCCCATTTTGCCGCTCAACCACCTTTCGAGGTCAGCTTGGTCAGTTTGACGCGATCGACTTCCTTTTCGGGGACGAAGCTCAGCTGTCCGGTTGCGTTTTCGCTCATGGGTCCTCCTCTCGGTACCTCGGCACAAGCTTATTTCCGATTTCAGAGTATACGTGAGGTGGACCTTGCTTGCGCTTGGCGCAAGGCTTGTCCTTGTGCGTTTGGCTTCTTCGCGTTCCATAGACGTTCTGGTTTGATCTCAGCACGAAGGGGCCCTTTCCGTCTTGGTTCGCCTGGGGCGCCGTTCAGAAATCACAGGTTTTAGCTTCTTTCGGGCCCTTGTGGCGTTTTGACTTGACTTCGGAATGGGAGGACCCCTTGCGTTCTTGACACGACTCTAAGTATGTCAAGAAATGCCTTCTATTATTCAAACATAGAATAATAGCCTCAGGCTAAATAGGGTGCTCACTTATGCATAAGAGCAGGTCAATCGGCATTTACCGCTCACTGGTCGAAGTAAATTTCCAGACATAAGTATTATTCAGGATGGTATCGTTACGGTAATTGGCACCAATGTGCTCATATTTGCTGGGTAGATCAAACGAGACAAAAAGGAAAGGAGCGTGAAATTCATGGATCTGACACGTCGTGGCTTCTTTAAGGCCCTGGGCGCCGCATCGATGACGAGTTTTGCCTTTGGCATGACTCAGGCATCGCCTGCACTCGCGGTTGAGGCTGAAGAAAGCTGGAAGCTCGTCAATACCGAGGAATACACCAACATCTGCTGCTATTGCGCAGGTGGCTGCGGTTCCGTCTGTTCGGTGCGCGATGGCGAGCTCGTCAATCTTGAGGGCGACCCCGACCATCCCATCAACCAGGGTGGCCTGTGCCCCAAGGGTGCAACTATGTTCCAGTTGCGCAATGTCGTGAACCCTGAAACGCGCGAAATCGAAAAGAGCAAGGTCCGTCAGACCAAGCCTCTGGTTCGTCGCCCCTACTCTAACAAGTGGGAGCCCATCTCCTGGAAGGACGCAATCGCCGAGATTGCTCAGAAGACCAAGGAGACCCGTGATGCGGGCTTCGTCGAGACCGAAATGGTCAACGGCAAGAAGCTCGTCGTGAACCGCTGCGAAAGCATTGCCAGCTTGGGCGGTTCTCAGCAGAATTCCGAAGAAGAGTATCTCATCCTCAAAATGATGAGGGCGCTTGGTATCGTGGCAATTGATAACCAGGCCCGTGTTTGACACGGTCCTACCGTCGCCGGTCTGGCGGCATCATTTGGTCGCGGCTCAATGACTACTCATTGGTGCGACATGCAAAACACCGATGTCATCCTGAACATCGGCTCCAATTCCGTAGAAAATCACCCTGTTAGCTCGAAGTGGCTCCATAAGGCCCACGACAAGGGCGCCAAGTGGATGGTCGTTGACCCCCGCTATACGCGTACCGCCGAGCAGGCTGACATCTACTGTCCCATTCGTAGCGGCACGGACATCGCATTCTATGGCGGTCTGTACAACTACATCATCACCAACCTGATCGAGCCCGGTCTGGCCGAGTACACCAAGACGGGCAAGAATCCCAGCAACTACAACTTCGAATACCTGATCAACTACACCAACGCCTCCTACATCCTGATGAAGGATTACGAGTTCGACCCTGCTACGGGTCTGTTCAGTGGTTGGAACGAGGATTCGGAGACCTACGACGCCCATTCTTGGCATTACGAAACCGAGGAAGAAATTCCTTGGGACACTTCTGCAACGGGCGCCTACAACTGGTCGGTGGCTAAGGGCGTGCCTGAGTTCGACAAGCCCGTGCTCGCCGTTCCTAAGAAGGACGCAAGCCTGCAGAACAAGCGCTGCGTGTACCAGAAGTTCAAGGAGCACTACTCCCGCTACGACCTGGACACCGTGTGCAAGATCTGCGGCATGGACAAGGCTGACCTTGAACTGGTGTATTCCACCTGGGCAACTTCGTGTGCTCCCGGCAAGGCGGGCACCATTCTGTATGCCTTGGGTCAGACCCAGCACACCTATGGCGCTCAGAACACGCGTGCCATGTCCGTTTTGCAGCTGCTCTCCGGCAACATCGGCGTTCCCGGCGGCGGCGTGTGCGCACTTCGTGGCGAGCCCAACGTTCAGGGCGCAACCGACATGGGCATGCTGGTCAACGAGCAGCCTGCCTATCTGAAGTGGTCCAACACCACCGATCGCGACACCCTGGCTCACTGGCTTTCCAGCCAGACCTATTCTGATGGCTACTACACCAACAAGCCCAAGTTTATGGTCAGCCAGCTCAAGGAGTGGTTCGGCGAGAACGCAACCGTCAAGAACGACTATGGCTACGACTGGTGGCCTAAGGTTCCCAGCCATGATGGTTCCGACTGGACCGAGATGTCTTCCTTCGAAAAGATGAAGGAAGGCACCATGAAGGGTTACTACGCATGGGGTATGAACCCCTGCCACAGTGCGCCCAACTCTGGCAACGTACGCCGTTCCATGGCCAACCTGGACTGGGCCGTCACTGTTGACCAGGTCATCACCGAGACTGCTTCTTTCTGGGACGCTCCTGACATGAAGGCTGAGGAAATTGGCACTACTTGTTACTTCCTCCCTTGCGCCCTTATCTACGAGAAGCCTGGCACCATCCTGAACTCCGGTCGTTGGATTCAGTGGCGCCAGCAGGCAGTTGAGCCCTGGGACGAAGCCAAGCCCGACTACGAAATCTGCGACCTTCTGTGGACCGAGATTCGTCGTCTCTACAAGGAACAGGGCGGTGCAAACCCCGATCCCATCCTGAAGATGAAGTGGGATTACTACCTGGACGGCAAGATTGACCCCAGGCCTGTCTCCTGGGCCCTTAATGGCTATGCGCTGGAGGGTTCCGACTGGAAGAGTGGCTTCAAGTCTGATGCCAAGGGCGAAAAGCTCACGTCGGGCAGCATCAATCTGCTTCCTGGCTATGCCGACTTGGCAGCTGATGGCTCCACGGCTTGTGGCATGTGGATCTACTCGGGCTTCTACAGCAACAACGAGGCTCCCGTCTCCGCTGAAAGCCAGCCTGTCTATGGTCGTGACAACACGGACTACGGTGGACTTGGCCTGTATAACAAGTGGGCCTATTCGTGGCCTGACAACCGTCGCGTCATCTACAACCGTGCGTCTGCCGACATGAACGGCCAGCCTTGGAACAAGGACAAGTGCCTGGTCAAGTGGGACAACAAGGCAAAGGCCTGGACCACGGGCAAGAACACCGACGGTTATGACAACCCCGATTTCGTTGCCAGCAAGTCGGTGACCGACCCCAAGACGGGCGTCGTCACCACCACGGCCATCGAGCCCAACAACAAGGCATTCTTCATGTTGTGGGAACAGAACGGTCGTCTGGAGAGCTATGGCATGGTCGACGGTCCTCTGCCCGAGCACTACGAGCCTTTCGAGACGCCTCTTTCCGAGAATCTCATCAATGGCCGCCTGAACAGTCCTTGCTATTTGGGCCGTCCCGACACCGAAGGCAAGAAGGGCCTGGGCACCAAGTACTCCGACGAGTCGACTCGCCGCGCTTCCGCCGACGAGTTCCCCTACGTGGCAACTACCTACTCGGTTACCGAGCACTGGCAGACCGGTGCGCAGACGCGTGCCTGCCCCGCGCTTGTTGAGGCAATGCCGGGCGACATGATTGAGATGTCTCCTGCCCTGGCCCAGGAAAAGGGCGTCAAGACGGGCGACAAGGTGCGTGTGTGGAATCGCCGTGCCGAAGTCATCGTCACTGCCGTGGTCACGCCGCGAATTCGCCCTCTGACGGTCAATGGCAAGACCCAGCATTTGGTTGGCATGACGCATCACTACAGCTGGTCCAAGCTCTTCGGCTTGACCACGCATGGTGCTGTCAACGACCTGACGCCTAATGTTGGCGACCCCAACAGCCAGACGCCCGAGTACAAGGCGTTCCTGGTCAATTTCGAAAAGACGAGCATCTAGGAGGAGGTAACCCGTTATGACTGAAAAAGCGATTCTGTTCGATTCGTCACGCTGCACGGCATGCAGGGGTTGCCAAGTCGCCTGCAAGTGCTGGAATGACCTGCCTTCAGAGCCCACGGCGGAGCGTCCTTACGATTCCGTCAATTGGGACGGCAAGTTCACCCATCCTGCGGACCTGAACTCCTGTACCCGCCTGATCACCACCTTTAACGACTTCGAGAGCGAAAGCTCCCAGAAGCGCGTTGGTTGGGCCTTCGGTCGTCGCGCTTGTCAGCATTGCACTGAAGCCGGCTGCGTGAACATCTGTCCTGCCGGGGCCCTGCACAAGGATCCCGAAACGGGATTCATCACCTACGACCAGAGCAAGTGCATCGGCTGCCAGAACTGTTCGTCGGCCTGTCCCTTTGACGTTCCTCGTTATGAGGACCAGGGTGGCAAGACCGTCATCAACAAGTGCTCTGGCTGCGTCGATCGCGTTGCACATGGCATGAAGCCTGCCTGCGTGACCACCTGTCAGTCGGGCGCCCTGCAGTTTGGCGATCGCGACGAAATGATCGCTCTTGCCAATGAGCGCGTTGAGTTCTTGCACGATCATGGCTACGAAGACGCCTGCATCTATGGCGTCGACGAAATGGCAGGCCTGCATGTCATTCAGGTTCTCAAGCACGGTATGGATGCCCACGGCGCTGTGGCAAATCCCAGCATTCCCGTGACGGCAACGCTTTCTGGCATCTTGAAGCCCGTCACCGCCGTTGGTGCGGGTGCTACCGTCCTGGGTCTGGCTGCCATGTTCGGTCTGGCCGCTGGCTACAAGCGCGACACGCTGGTATACAACGACGCTACGGGCGACACCATTAGCCTTGAGACCGGTGAGGTCACCAAGCAGGGCAACGGTCCCGATGAACGCAGTGTCAAGGAAGCCTTGACCGAGAACCTGCCCTTTGTGGGTTCCAAAAAGGGAGGTGATGGCGATGAGTAAGCATCACATCGAAGTGACCCCCGAGATGAAGGCGTCAGACGAGGCCTTCCTGGAGGGACGTACCGTTGGTGGCGATCGCTACATCAAGCGCCACTCCCGCCAGGCTCGTTGGACGCATGGCGTGACGGTTTTGTGCTGCATCTGGCTGATGATCTCGGGTGCCTTCGTATTTGTTCCGCCTCTGGCCCAGTTTGCGGGCTCCGACGTGGTGTTCTTCTTCCGCATGAGCCACCGCGTCATTGGCGTGGCATTCGTCGCTGTGCCCATCATCAGCGCCTTTGCCGCTCCGGCGGGCGTGAAGCACATCATTCACAACAACATCTGTCATTGGACCGAGGACGACAAGAAATGGATGATTCTGTTCTTGCCGTACCTGTTCCTGGCAAAGTGGGTACACATGCCTGACCAGGACGAGCAGAAGTCTGGTCAGCGCGTGGCGGACGGTGCCCTGTGGATCTGCGGCATTGCCATGGGTATCACGGGTGTCATCCTGCTGCTGAATTCCACCATCATGCCTGTGGGCGTGGTCGCGCACTCGGTGTTGCTGTTCCTGCACGACCTGTTCTTCTTCGTGATGCTGGTCTTTGCCTTGGCGCACATCTTCCTGGGTGCCGGCATCTTCCAGCCCTATCGCGGCATGTGGAAGGTCATGTGGAAGGACGGCCTGATCTCCGAGTCCGACGCTCTGTATCATTGGGGCCATTGGGCACGCGAGGTCCTTGGTTCTGACAACGGCGTCATCCGTAAGAAGAAGGGCGAATAGCGCATTCGCTCAAGGGGGTGCCTCAAGGCGCCCCCGCCTTCTTTGGTCCGATCGCTTGCCCTGCTGGCATTCCGTGTGAGGCATGTCAGCGGGGATGGCTTCGGCCGTCGCGGAGGCACAGAAACCTCCGTTTTCTAATCCAGATGGGGCACGACCACAGCGAGAAGGGTCGTGCCCCACGTATTTCTTGTCTATCCTGTCTGAGGCAAAGCGCATTCTGCTTTGTCTGGAAAGGAATCTCTATGGACCTTACGTTCATTGACTTTGCGATCGAAGGTTATGGTGCATCGCTCGATGAGGGTGACAAGGCGCGCTTGGCCTTCTTCCGTGAGCTGTGGGGCGTTGTCGCGCAATGCCAAGACGAGCTGCCCAAAGACGAGCTTCAGGTGCTTACCTCCGACCAGTTGGAGGCGGCTTTTTCCTCGACCAAGCCCGTTCTGAGCGAGCATCCTGCAAGTATCGACCCTGAGCTTTTGGCTTGTACCCAGGGACGCCTGGTTGCTCGCGCTCTTGAGGTGGGTGGTTTTGCTCCCGAGATGGGCGAAGCCTTGGAAAAGATCGACTGGGCCGACGTCGTCCGCTCGTCGGACTATTCGCTTGCTGGTGCCGACCCCGCACGTTACCTGGAGGTATTCGCAGGAATCCTTGTGGGTCGTGGTGTGGCGGAAGCTGTCGCTTATTTGGCTGCGTCCTTTATGTCACTGGCCATTCGTGCCCAGATCGAGGGCGTTGCGGCCGACGTCGTGAGGCTTGCGGGTGCAGAGCGCGTGGCCCAGCTTCATGCTACGCACTGCCCAGTGTGCGGGGCTAAGCCCACTGTTGCTCGCGTGGGCGGCGAATCCTCTTCCGACGGCCGCGGAAAAACCCTGGGTTGCCTGCAGTGTGGTACCTCTTGGGAGTTCGAGCGCATTCGCTGCGCTCATTGCGGTACGCAGAATCCTAAGCGCCTGCACTATTTCAATATCGAAGGCGATGATTCTCATCGCATCAATACCTGCGACGAGTGCGGGGGCTATATGCGGACCACCTTCGTCGAGGACGCTCTGGCGCCCTTCTCCTTTGAGGTGGAGGACGTGGTCATGGCGAAGCTCGATGCCGTTGCCGCCGACCCCTCGCTCGCGAAAGGGGCGCAGGACTGATTCCCCAAAGCTGGGGTGATCGAAATAGGGAGCTGCGCCACAAGGGACCGCCCCCCGGAACTGAACTGCCGCCCATTTCTTGGGCAGCTTAAACAAAGGCTGCGCCGCGAAGGGCTGGCTCCGGAACCGCTCCGGGCCAGCCCCTTTTGCTTATTCTGGCCTGTGGCCGTCCAGGGTTTGTCGCCCGTGCTGGCGGTCGCTGCGGTCGGGGGTAGCCATCGCTGCCCGCTGTCTGGGCCACCCCGCCGTTCGTGGCCGCCTCATGCAGGGGTGGTCGTCGCCGTTCGTGGCCGCCGTTACCATCCGCCACTGGGCCTCCGTCCCATTGCCGTCGCTGCTGCCCTCTGCTCCTCCGCCCCCTTGCCGTTTCTGTCGCCTGCTGTGCCCCTTTCTCCTGGTGCCTTTTGCTTTCGTGCCCTGGGCTGCCGCGGCCCGCTGTCTTTTCGTTCTTTGCCGTCCTTGGACACCCCGCTGCCCGCCGCTTCCTTCGTCCATCCTCGATCACCTTCCTCACCTCGCTCGCTAGTCATCTCTGCGTCCTCCGTTGCTGGCGCGCCAGGAGCTCCATGCATGCCCCAAACGGCAATCCGGAGGTGGTCTGGCGCGGAATCTCCTTCGTGCGTGCCCGTCGGGAGAAAGGTGGCGCGCTGTGGGCTCCGTGCGTGGTTTTCACGCCCGAATGGGCCGTTTTGCCACGCATCGGGACCCCAGCGCGCCAGACCGGCCTGTTTTTTGTGCTCTGTCACGCATCCAGGTCCTGGCGCGCCAACAGATCACGCATTTGGGTTCCAGCGCGCCAGCAGATCACGCATTCGGCTTCTAGCGCGCCAGCAGGCCAGTCGAAAGGGCTGGCGGCAGGGGGTGCGAAGGAAGCAGGGTGCGCTAACGGCTCGCATCGAAGGGCTGGGTTGACAGATTGCATCATCGGGCTCCGACGATGGGCTGCCTTGAAGGACCCTGCCAAAGAACCACGTCAAAGGGTTGTGTCGGGGGAACGGACGGTGACTAGAGAGAATCGGAAGGCTGGCGGAAGGGTCAGGCGCTGATGAAGCTAGGCGGAAGCGTCGGGCGGAACGGCCAGACCCTGATGAAGTCAGATGCCAATGCGAGTCGGACGAAAGTCCGGCTCACTTGAGTAGGGAAGCGCCCCTCGGATTGGTCGATCCGAGGGGCGCAGTGCCTTTCTGGTGATGTATGCCTGAAATCAGTGGCTGTCGTATCTCTGGAATTAGTGGCCGCCGCCCGCCATCATGAGCACGGCATGGGGAAGAACGTCCACGAGCGCTTCCCAGTTTTCTTGGGCGGCCTTTCTGCTGCCGGGGAGATTGACCACGAGGGCGCTGCCCGTCTCGGTGAAGCGCTGGGCGCAGATAGCGCGGGAGAGCATGGCACGGTTGGTGATAGCCAAGCTGTGGGCATGCATGCCTTCGGCAATGCCAGGAACTTCGCGCTGGCAGACCATGCGGGTCGCCTCGGGCGTGACGTCGCGGGGGGAAAGTCCCGTACCACCGCAGGTCAGGACTACATCGGCCGCGACTTCGTCAGCCGCAGAAACGATGGCTGCGGCAATGTCGTTGACGTCGTCTTTGACGACGACATGGGAAAGGCACTCCCAACCTTTGTCTTCGATGAGCTTCACCAGGCACTCACCTGCAGAGTCCTGTGCAAGGGTGCGCGTGTCCGAGCAGGTGACGATGGCAAAGCGGGGTAGGGGATTGGCATTACTCATGTTGGATTCTCCTTTGTCAGAAGGGGGAGTGGTGTTGTTTGCTCGCGCTAGCTGGAGGCTGGCTCGTTTGCGCTTGCCGGAGGCGGGTTGGCGCGCATTGACTTTGTTGCCTTCAAACAGGCTGACCCTGTGCGTTTCGGGCGGCAGGGAGCGCGCTCGCCGGTGGAC
>JAUNOE010000003.1:0-22246 GCA_030537255.1 Coriobacteriia bacterium | reverse complement strand
GATATTCGGACAATCTGGGTAAACGCACGCCTTGTGCGTTTCAGGTAACGGGGCACACGGCTTTTACGGAACGGTTCCTTTTGGGCGTGCAGTCCCTATGGGGCGGTTCTACAGGGGTAGCCACTGTGGGGTGGTCCCTATGGGCAGCCCCTTCGGATATGCGGCCTTTGCAGGACGCTTCCTTCGGGCATGTGACCCCCATGGAGCAGTTCCTTTTGGGCATGCGATCCTTCTGGGACAGCTTCTTCGGGTGCGCGACCCTACAGGACGGTTCCTTCGGCCACGTCCATCAGCACGACATCGATAAGCTCGCCGGCTTCGTATTCGTGACCGTCGTCGGGCTTGATAATCAGACAATTGCCGCGCTGGATGGTGCTGAAGAGCCCCGAGCTTTGGTTCTTTGCCGGCGTAACCACCAATTTGTCGTCTTGGCGCGAAAGGGTGGCGCGGAGGTACATGCGACGTTGATTCTTCTTGCGCAGGGGCAGGGCCAGATGGGCCTTTACCACGGGGCGCGCAAAGCTCGAGTAGCCCTGCATCTTGCGAAGTGCCTGGCGGACGATTATCTCGAATCCGCACCAGGCGGCTGCAGGGTTGCCGGGAAGGCCGAACACGGGCGTGTCGTTGACCAGGCCGAAGGTCTGACACTTGCCAGGACGCATGTTCACTACGGTCATGAGAAGCGTTCCTGCGGTTTCGATGACGGGTTTGATGAAGTCGAAGTCACCGTTCGAGGCGCCGCCGCTCGTGACCACGAAGTCGCATTCCTTCGTTGCGGCTTTGACCTGTGCGGTAAGGGCATCCAGGTCATCGGGGACAATTTCGTAATGCACGGGAATCCCGCCCGCCTGAAGGGCGAGGGCTTCCAAGGCGTAGCCGTTGCTGTTGCGGATCTTGCCGGCGGTGGGCATCTCGGTAGGGTCGACCAGTTCGCTTCCGATGGAGATTACGCCAACACGGGGCTTGCAGTACACAGGTACGGAGGTAATGCCGCAGCTTGCAAGAAAGCCCACGCCTGCCGCGCTCACGGTTTCGCCCCGGGCGATGGCCGTAGCTCCCGCTTCGATCTCTTCTCCCTTTTTGCGGATATTGTTGCCCGGCTTCGTGGGCTTGGTGAAGAGGACAACGCTGCCGACGTGGCCGTCGCCTCCTTGGTGGTCGACGAGTTCGTACTGCACCATGCAGTCAGCCTCGGGGGGAAGGGGAGCACCCGTCATGATGCGCACGCATTCCCCTGGTCCGATGGGGCCTTCGTAGAGGGTGCCGGCGGGTGCTTCGGCTACTACCTTTAGGGCAACGGGTGCGTCAGCGCTGGCGCACCCGACCTCATCCGCCTTCAGGGCAAAGCCGTCCATGGCCACGTTGTCGAAGGGGGTGATGTCGATGTTGCTGGTGAGGTCGTATGCCACCACACGACCGACGGATTCGGTCACAGGGACGTATTCGACTTCAAGCGTGCTGACGTTGTCGAGCACCAGGGCGACGGCTTCCTCGACGGAGCGGCGGGTGTAGGGGTCAGTCATGAGGGTTCCTTTCTAGACAAGGTGGTCAGGGGCGATCCAGGAGACGAAGGCCCAGGAAATGGTTCGATCTACGTCAGGCGTCCAAAGCGTTTGGGCTTCGGCCTGTCCTGTGCTGGTTGCGCCTGTAGGAGCATGGGGTATCAGATGCGTATCAAGCCAGGCGTGCAGCTTCTTCCGGGCTTCTTCAAGCTGGGCGCCGCAAGGTTTCTCGCGCGTTAGGGCCAACATGGGCTCGTATTTGGCAAAGGCCTCCTCGGCAGACGAAAAGACGTCCGTGCGGCGTGATTCGATAGGGGATGCTACGGGGTCGAGCCCCAGTTCGCGGGCGATGGCGCAGACGAAGCTCGCGTCATCGTGGCCGTCGGGGGTGAGTCCCAAGTCGCGCAGGAGCCCGGGAAAGCAACGAGGCGAAACGCCATCCACCACCGTTACACAGACCTTTTTGCGAGCCACGTTGGTGAGCTTGCGCAGGGAATCTTCCAGGTCGTGCGTTATGAGGGAACGTGAGGCGAAGGCCACGTCGAAGCTTTTGGGCGCGATCCCCGCTTCTTCCCAGTCGTCCTCCCAGGAAAGCAGCATGGTTCGTACGAATTCGGCAGGTACGCCGTTGGAACGGCGGTTCCGTTCAAGCTGCTTGAGCATGCTGGGACTGAAGTCGCAGGCCAGCACCTGGTGTCCCGCCCGAGCGCAGGGGATGGCGAGCGAGCCAGCTCCGGCTCCCATGTCGAACACGGAGTCACGGCTTGCGATGGTGGCGAGCGCAAGGAAGTCGTGCGAATAGCTGCTGGGTGCGTAATTGTCGGGCAGTTCCTTCACGCGGGAGTCCCAGACGGCTGCGTCGTCGGGGACGTGGCGATGTCGGCTTTTGTCGCGCCAGCGCTGGGAAAAGGAGGGAGCTTCGGCGGGATTGCTTCCTTTTGCGATGCATTCAGGGTCGGGGGCGGACATGCGCTATTCCTTGAGGTCCGATTCCAAGGCCGACAGCTTCTCCAGGGCGCTGGCGGCGGTGGCGCAGGTGTCGCCTTCGCCATATTCGACCATTTCCTCAAGGGCCTCTTCGGGCGTGTGGGAACTGAACCCGTCACCCATCTTCACGACGCGCACGGGGTCTCCGGCCTTGATCTTGCCGCCCTTGAGCACAGCGAAGAAGATGCCTTCGCGGGGGAAGATGCAGTCGCCGGCCAGATGGTAGATGGCACAGCGGGTATGGCAGACCTTGCCTACTTGGGTGAGTTCCAAAAGCACGTCTTCGCCGATACGTACCTGGGTGCCCATGGGTAGGGTCAGCAGGTCAAGGCCTTCGGTGGTGACGTTTTCTGCGAAGTCGCCTTCCTTGACATCGAGGCCCATTTCCTGGGCGCGTACGATGGATTCCCAGGCCAGCAGGGACACCTGACGATGCCAGTCTCCGGCATGGGCGTCTTCCTCGATGCCCCAGTCGGGCTTTACGCTGACGGTTCCTTCGACGGGCTGTTTGCGGGTGCCTTTGCGTTTGGAGATGCATACGGCGCGCACGGTGCCTTGGGGGAGGGTGGGAACCAGGTCGTCTTCGATGCGGTCCCAGGTGCCGCTCTTGCCCCCTTCTTTGTGTGTCACGCGCACGGCCTCTACCTGCATACCGCGGTCGATTGCCTTACACATGTCGTAGATGGTGAGGGCGGCAACGGAGGCTGCGGTAAGAGCCTCCATTTCTACGCCTGTCTTGCCGTTGAGGCCGATGGTGGTGGTGACGTGCACGCCGCAGGTGCCGTCCTCTTCAGAGAAGGGGGCACATTCCACTTCGGCGCGGGTAAGCATGAGGGGATGGCACAGGGGGATGAGCTCGCTCGTCTTCTTGGCTGCCATGATTCCGGCAACGCGGGCCGTTGCGAACACATCGCCCTTGGGGATGCTTCCTTGCGTGATTGCCTGGAGCGTTTCCAGCTTCATGACGACACGTGCCTCGGCGGAGGCTACGCGTTCGGTTTCCTTCTTTTGGGAGACGTCCACCATGTGGGCCTCGCCTCGTTCGTTGAGATGGGTCAGACCGTCTAGGGCCATGTTAGCCTCCTACTTGGTTCATCATGCGAGCCGTGCCAATGCGGTGGTGGTGGCTCTCGGGTTTATGGGCGAGCGCTTGCTCAAGCACGCGGCGTACGTCTTCGTCGGTCCCGTTGCGAAGGGCCTCGCGCACGTCGAATTCTTCGTCTCCGAACAGGCAGGGTCGAATTCGTCCGTCTGCGGTCAGGCGCATACGGTTGCAGCGGGAGCAGAAGTGGTTTGAAACGCTTGAGATGAAACCGATGGTACCCTGGGCCCCTTCTAGCTTGTAGTAGCGTGCCGGGCCCCAGCCGTCGGGCCGGTCATCCCCTGCGGGAACCAGGGAGCCAAGGCCTGCCTCAAGGCTTGCCTGGTTGATGGATTCGATGAGTTCTGCGGTAGGGATGACATCTTCGGGTCCCCATCCGCAACCACCTTCTTCGACGCTGTGGCCTATGGGCATGTATTCGATGAAGCGGACATGTATGGGGCGCTCCATGGTCAGCCGGGCGAATCCGGCGAAGTCTTGCTTGAGCCTGCGCACGGCGACCACGTTGATCTTGATGGGGTCGAAACCTACTCGGTGGGCGGCTTCGATGCCTGCCAGGGCGTCCTCTAGGTTTCCTCGGCGGGTAATCTGGCGGAATTGGTTGGCGTCAAGCGTGTCGAGCGAGATGTTGACGCGGTCGATGCCGGCGTTCTTCAAGGCCTGGGCCTGCTGGGCAAGAAGCGTTGCGTTGGTGGTGATGGCTACGCTTTCGATGCCAGGAATCTGTCGGATGTCGGCCGCCAGTTGGGCGGTGCCCTTCCGGACCAAGGGCTCGCCACCTGTCAGGCGTACGTGCTTGACGCCCATTTCTGCGGCGACGCGTGCGGCACGGGCGAATTCCTCCATACGCAGAATCTGGTCGCGGCAAAGGGAAGGGACGCCTTCTTCGGGCATGCAATAGACGCAGCGAAGATTGCAACGATCGGTCAGCGAAATGCGCAGGTAGTCGATGGTTCTTGCATGCTTGTCGTGCATGGGCCTCCTTCTGTCCAGCTTGATTTTGACGGTGGGAAAGGGATGGCCCAGGTGGAATTATCCTTCGTGGGTGTAATTGCACCTGGGCGGTTGCTTTAGTGATTGACGAGGTAGAGACGCTCGGGCGGGATGCGGAGGAGCAGTTCATCGCCTTCTTCCGGTAGTCCGTCTTCCCCTGTGGCCAGCTTGTCGATGCGCCACTGCATGTGCGTGCGTAAAAAGCGCATGGAGTGCTCCTCGCTTTGAGGCTCAAGGTGCTCTTCCTGCGTGAGCTTTGGGCGGCTCCAGGGAAAGAGCGGCTTTTTTTGACGTGCTTGGCTGGGGCCCTGCGTGCCCTTGGGTCTAGGGGTGTTGGCGTTTTCCTTCTTCAGGGCCTGAAGCGTGGGGTCCGCGTCGACGAAGGACACCATGACGGTACGGTCGAAGCGGGCATCGGACACGCGGTCGCAGCGTACGCGGAACACGTTGGGTCCTGGTTCCCAGGCGCGCTCCAGGCGGAAGGCTCTCACACCAGCAAAGGTGGTGTCGGCGGGGACGTCTTGGCTGGTCTCGACGACGATGCCGTAGTCGAGCAGAGCCAGGTGGCGGTCATCAACTTTGCGGGCGCGTGAGGTGTTCTTGCAGCCCGAAAGCTTGATGGCGGCTAGGCTTTTGGGATGATTGACCAGGTCGCGCTTCAGGGCGACCTCTTCGATGTGGCCCGATTCCACCACGGCGATGCGGTCGCAGAAGCGGAAGGCTTCATCGATGTCGTGCGAGACGTAGAGGATGGTGCCTTCGAATTCATCGAACAAGCCCAGCAGGTTTTGATCCAGCGCACTTTTCATATGGGAATCCAGCGCGCTGAAGGGCTCGTCTAACATCAGAATGCCAGGGCGTGCCGCTAGCATGCGCCCCAAGGCAACGCGCTGCTGCTGCCCGCCCGAGAGCTGCAAGGGATAGCGTTCTTCCTTGTCCACAAGCCCGAAGCGAAGTAGCTGTTCGTCGACGAGTTTGCGCACCTCGTCCTTGGGGGTGGACCGGGGGATGCCCGCCGCAATGTTCTGGCGCACAGTGAGGTTGGGGAACAGCTGGTAATTCTGGAAGAGCATCGCCGTCTTGCGCTCCTGGGGTGACAGGTTCACGCGTGCTCGCTTGCCGGGCACGCGGTCGAAGTAGGTGGTGCCGTTGACTACGATCTTTCCCTCGTCGGGCTCTTCAATGCCTGCGATGGAGCGCAGGGTTAGGCTTTTGCCGCAGCCAGAGGCGCCCAAAAAGCCCAGAGTTTCGTTATCGGCCTCAAAGCTGACGTCTAGCACGAAAGAGCCGAAGTCCTTCTTGATGTCTACGACAAGGCTCATTGGTTCACCTCCGGTCGACGGTACTTTGTGGTGCGGCGTCCCCATAGGTTGATGAACAGGATTACCAGGAAGCTGAATGCGATGATGACGATGGTCCAGAAGATGGCGACTTCGATATTGCCGTTGATCCATTCGAAGTAGATGGCAATGGGGATGGTGCGTGTCACGCCGACGTAGTTGCCAGCAAGGAAGAGCGTGGCGCCGAATTCTCCTAGAGCACGGGCGAAGGCGAGCACGGTGCCCGATGCGATGTTGCTCCAGGCCAAGGGCAACATCAGCTTGAAGAAGATGCGTGGTTCGCTCCAGCCCAGCGTGCGAGCTGCGTCAAGCATGTTGGTGTCCAGCGATTCGAAGGCGCCGCGGGCGCTGCGGTACATCAGGGGGAATGCGACTACGACCGCCGCGATAACGGTGGCTTGCCAGCTGAACACCAGGGGGAAGCCGATGTCGATGAACCACTGGCCTACCGCCGTGTTGCGGCTCAATGCGAGCAGGAGCAAAAAGCCGCAGACCGTTGGGGGCAGCACCAGGGGGATGGTGAAGATGGAATCGAACACGTCTTTGGCGCGGTCGGGAATCCTCATGGTGAAGTAGGCAGCCAAGAGTCCCAGGATGAAGACGATGACGATGGCCGTGAGGCTGGTCTTCAGGGTGACCCACAGGGGACTCAGGTTAACCTGGGACACGAACTGCACCAGCGCTTCGATGCCGGTTGCCTGCCCTTCGACGTGCACGGCCGAGGCGGGGAGCAGCTTGGCCGTGTCGCAGAAGCCAATCTCGACGTGGTTTGGCGAGCTTTTTGCGCTGATGTCCGAGCCGTCGGTGCCCACGACGACGGTGTAGAACTGCCCGGTTTTGAGCTCTTTGTCGAAGCAGATGCGCGTTGTGCCCACGACAATTTCGTCATCTGCGGTAAAACGCCAGCTCGAAAGCGACGAAAGCAGCGTTCCGCCCTTTGAGTTTGCCTTGTCAAGGGAGCACAGGAGGGACTTCAGGCTTTCCTGGTCTTCGGGAGAGGTGCCGTCGAAGCTGGCCTGGGTGGCAGCGTTGGCGTCGTAGTGGACGTAGGCGGTGTCATTGACCACCACGGTTGCCAGGCGGCCCGTCTCGTTTGCCGTGTAGAAGGCGTAGCCCTGATAACTTCCGTTGATGCTTCGGTTGCTTCCTACTTGGGCACGGCTGAATCCATCAACGGCGAAGCCGGCCCCATCAATGGTCCCGGCTTCGTTGTCATGGACGGGGGTTTCCTGTCCGGCCCAGGCGAGGGCTGGAACAAGAAGCGTGCATGCGAGGGCTGCGAGAGCCAGGTTCCGTACGACGGTCCTGATGCTATTCGGCAGCAAGCTCAAAGCCCCACTCCTGCCACTTGGCGATAGCCTTTTCATCAGTGGTTGCCCACTCGATGAAGGCCTTGGCTGCATCAGCGTTCTTGGACTGAGAAGTGATGGCGCAGGGGTAGACGATAGCCTTGTGGGTGTCGGCGGGAACGGTGCAGACGATCTTCACGCCATCGAAACGGTAGACGTCAGAGGTGTAGACAAAGGCCAGGTCAACGGCGCCAGAGGAAACCTGCGTGCAGACGTCGCCGACGGACTTCTGCTGATTCACCTTGCCTTCGAGCTTGGTGCCTTCGTAGCCGGTGGTGCCTTCCTTGGCAATGCCCTTGGAGTCAGCGCCGGTCAGGCCGTCGGGATCATTGAAGGCGCCGACGGTGGAAAGTGCCTGGTTAGTGTAGTTGCCGGCGGGAACGGATGCGTCGCCAATAGCTACGGTGTACTTGCCAGAAGCGACGTCCTTCAAAGTGACGGAGTCGATGTCGGATTTCTCGGATGCCACGATGACCAGGTCATTGGTGAACATCTTGAAGCGGGTGTCCTTGTCGATGAGGCCAGCGGCTTCGGCGTCGTCCATCTTGGTGTTCGAAGCGCTGATCAGGACGTCGGCGTAGGCACCACTCTGAAGCTGCTCGTTGAGCTCGCCAGAGCTGAGGTACTGGGTGTCAGCAAAGGTGACCTCGGGGTGGTCTTGGGTGTAGAGGGCTTGAACGTCCCCCATGGCCTTGGAGAGGGAGTTGGCGGCGAACAGCTGGAGTTCGGTCTCCTTCTTTTCCTGGGCACCGCAACCGGTGAGGGCTAGCGCCAGGGCTGCGCAGCAAGCGGCAGCAAAGACGGCCATGAGCTTACGTTTCATAGTTGGTTCCTTTCGTCGGACCGGGAGGGGAGGGAGGGGTCCACTAGGGAGGTGGATTATTCTCAGACGAGAATAATTGTCACTAGAAAGATCTCGTTTGCTCTGTGGAAGTTATTTTCTAGGCAAACTTGGGGGTGAGCGGTCGGATGAACGGGCTGCTTCATTGGTTTTTCCTGATGGGGCATTTGTTATGGCAAGGCAGTGTGCGGACAGTTTTACGCTTACGGGTGATGTTTGTGCTTTTGATCGGCGTTTGCTCTCTGGGTTCCGCTGCTCTTTGTGGGCGGTGTTTGCTTTTTTGGGTGGCGTGCGTTTGCATTTGTTTGTATGTTCTGTAGGCCAGCGGTGTCGAGGGGGTTTGCATGAAAGCCAAAGATCTTGATGTTCAGGTGAAGCTTGTGATTGTTCCGCCGTCGGCGGTTCCTTTTGGTCCCGCCCTCGGAAAGGGCGTTGTCGAGCTGTGCCGCCGCGTTGATGACTTTGGCTCGCTCAACAAGGCAGCTAAGGATATGGGCATGTCGTATAGCAAGGCTTGGCGCATCATGAAGGGTGCCGAGGAAGGCTTTGGCTTTGAGCTGCTGCTCCGAAATGGCCCCAAGGGTTCCGTTTTAACCGAGGATGCTCGCAAGTTGGTCGAGGCCTATGGTCGCGCCGAACAGGCGGCGAGCGATGCCGCTCGTGCCTCCCTGGTAGAAAGCCTGTCTTAGGATTTATGCTCTGGCTGTGTTCTGATCCTGCGTCTCAATTTTTGCGCCCCAAACCACAGTGCGCGTGCCATTTGGCAAAAAAGGACGCAAATGTACGAATCTTCGGCGAGCTTTTACAGATTGCTTTGTGTCTTACTAAAACCCCAGGTATCTGACCTGGGGTTTTAGTAACTGTCTCTTTGTAAGCCTTTGCTGGTTGCAGGATACGGGCGGCATGGTCGTACATTTGGTCGTCTTTTTGCCAAATTGAGCCTGTTTGCTGGTTTTGCAAGGCTTGTAGGTTTTGGTCTTGATGACCGGCGCCGCGTTCTGCAGCCTGTTTACTGGTTTTTGCGGGGCCTGCGGATTGGGACCCGCTGCCTGAGTATGCGTATAGGGTCTCGCAAGAGCCCATGAAGGGGCTCCTGGCCCAGTTATTTGTGGCTGGTCCCTGATTGGGTCGCTTGAGTTTTGGATTTCGGCCAAAGGCGCTTGAGCCATCAGATGATTGAGCTCTTTGGTCTGGCGTGCTTGGCCTTGGTCTGGCACGCTCGGTTGCGTGCGCTTCCTACTGCGTGCTTGCTGGTTCAGAGCTACAGGGGGCCTATGCACATAGCTCCTGGTCCGTATGTCCTTCGGTCGTACGTGCCTTTAGCCTTACGTTCCTAATGCGTGCGTCTTTCAGGTTTAGTCCTGTACGGCGCGCTCTGCAAAGGCAAGCTCTTCGGGGGTGTTGACGTTCAGGAAGCATCCCAGCGGGAAGGGCACGTCGGGACGGCTGCCCTTGTCCACGACCAGGGCATCAAGTGAGGAAACGACTGCACGTATCCTCTTTTCTCCAGCTTCGAGCGCCGCAAGCGCGGCCGCAAGGCAGGAATTGCGTTCGTAGACGGCCGCGAACGGTTCGATCCCATGGCGGGTGCGGGGGATGACCAGTTGGTAGTCCCCCTTACGAAGCAGGTTCGATTCTGCGGAAAGCAGCTCTGGCGAAGCGTTCACCATGTCGCAGGCGACAAGGGCCACGTGGTCAAAGGACGCCGCCTTGAGTGCGGTCGCCAACCCAGGGAGCGCACCACGTTCTTTGTAGGTGTCGGTTACGAGTTTCAGGTTGGGGTAGTCGTCGAGCAGGAAAGCAAGACGTTCGGGTTCGTTAGTGGTCACAATGAGTTCGTCGGCGATAGGGTTGAGCCGCTCGAGCAGGCGAACAATCAGAGGGCGACCCAAGAAGGGAACCAGGGCTTTTGACTGGCCCATGCGTCGAGACTCGCCGCCGGCTTGAATGGCAACGCTCAACAGGGGCCGGGCGTGTCGTTGCTGTACATAGTCAGCGAGACGAATCACGTCATCGGGATGGAAGCACGGCAGGCTTGCCGCAGCGCAGGCATCGATTACCTCGGGAATGTCGGTCACGGCAGCGGTAGGAAGCTCTTCGCGGTTTTTGTCGGCAGGACGTGCGCTTTGGCTTGCCGACAAAACCAGCTGGCAAAAGGCGGGTGCGGCCTGAAGGTCGCGATCGTTGTCTTGTCTCAGCACCTCGACATAGGGCAGGCCTTCGTCGCGGAAGCCCTCTATGAGCACGATGTCGTGATTCGACAGCAGTTCGAGCACGTCGGCGCAGGTCCGGGGCCTGTTCAGGTCCTCGATGAGCGCAAAGCGCCTGTCCGAAAGCACCGCGGTGGCGCAGGCGCCTGCCTGTCGGTGGCGCCAGGAATCCTTGCCGGGGACGTCGATGTCAAAGTCGGGATGCCCGTGATGCTTGCACGTGGCAACATCGAGCCCTCGAGCAGTGAGCTCGGCAATCAGTTTGACGAGCAGCGTGGTTTTGCCGGAATTCTTGCGGCCAACGAAGGCGAGCGGGGGGCTGGGCAAGCGTAGGTTGTGTCCGGCCGTTGCTGGGTGGGGGACCGCTATGTGGCTGTTGTGGCGCAGTTTTGCCTGGGCGCCTTTGGGGGCGGGTTCGTCCCAAGTGCTTCGCTTCATTGCCACTCCTTTTTGACGGATGGACGGTGCGGGCAGGTGGAATTTGCCCGAAGTATAGGCTCTTGGCCTGGAACGGAAGGCCACAGGTGACGTTTGGGGCCAAAGGATTCGGCGGCGGGCGTTTGGGGCGAAGGCCAGGCCTCATTGCCGGCAACGGCGAACCGGCATGACGAACCGACGCAAGGCTGACTTGACGGTTGAGCTATCAAACCGACTAGGGGCGAGGAGCCAATCAAAGCGGCGCATCGCTCGAGCTGGCATGCGGAAGCTCTTCGGGTGCCTTCGCCTTCTTCGAGGTCAATCGATGGACAAACGCAAGCAGTTGGGTGACTGCCCTGATTTTCGCTCGCCTTCCCCCATGTATTCGGGGCCGTGCGGGAGGTATCTTCTCAGCTCGTGAACAGGCTTATCTATCATGCTGTGTATGGGATTTGAGCCCGTTAGCGCGAAAGGGGTATGATGCCCTTCCAAGAATGGGCACAACTGCTGTCGGAGGGCCCTTTTGCACGGGGCGATGCTGCTTTGGGAGGTAGTAATGGGCAAGCGTGAAGATATCTTTGACGCAGCGCTCGACATCATCATTGAGCATGGAATCAGAGGCTTGACGCTGCCACTTTTGTTCGAGGTCGCAAAGACTGGATCAGGCACGTTCTACCATTACTTCAAGGGCACCGAGGCCTTGGTCGACGAGCTTTATGCGCATTGCTGCGAAATTGCAGAGGAAGCGGTTAACGAAAAGGACGACGAGTCGTTGCCTGTTCGTGAGCGCTTTGACAATGCCATCATGAACATTTTCCAGGCACATCGCGACTACCCACGTGAGCTGCGCTTCATCTATTGGTATGCCTACGGCGTGGTGGTCCCCGATGCTGCCACCGACCGTCCGGTCCCTTCGATTGTCCTTCTGGGCAAGATCATCGAAAAGGCGCAGGAAGAAGGTCTGGCCACCACGGGTTCGCCAGCAATCATCTCGGCACGTATGATTCGCGGCATGGTGGCATCGTGTCTGTGGGGGCACGAGCATGACTTCTACGTGCTCACCGAGGAAGGCTCCAGCTGGTTTGCCAAGCGTGCGTGGCATCTGATCGAAAACGCACAGTTCTAGCGTAGGCACCTTTGGGTTCGTGCGGATTTGCTGGGCCCGAAGCGAAACGTTCGAGTGCGGCATGGTCGGTCCGTCCAGGCCGCGTCGTTGACCGGAATGCGCTGCCGCTAGGCCTTGCGGCGAATCTTTGCCATGAAGAATCCTTCGTAGCGGTCGGTGGGCATCACGCAGACGGCCTCGGCGATGCTGGTGGGCAAAAGCGGAATGGCGCTGTGTCCAAGATCCATCTGCTCATGGAGATCAACCAGTTCGTAGACACCCGACTTGTTGGCGCGTGCCAGACACTGGCGCAGGACTGACTCGTTTTCTTTTTCCAGAATCGAACAGGTGGAATAAACGCAGGTGCCACCGGGTTTCAGGAGCTGGAGTGCCTTGTCCAAAAGGGCCAGCTGCGACTTTACGGACTTGGCGATCAGCGCTTCCGTGAAGCGGCGGTGCAGCTTCACATCATTGGCGTGCAGCGTGCCCGAACCCGAACAGGGGGCATCCAGGAGAATCTGATCAAAGCTGAAGTATTCGGAGAGCTTGCGAGCATCTTCACGCATCACGGTGACGTTGGAGGCGCCCTGCTTTTCTAGGTTGTATTGGAGCTTTTCGGCGCGAGGTGCGTTCATCTCGCATGCCGTGATGCGGCAACCCTTGCCACCAAGCGCCGCCATCTGGGTGGTCTTGCCGCCAGGTGCGGCACACATGTCTAAGATATCGAGCCCTGACGTAACCCCCAGGGCGACGGGCGGCAGCATGCTCGAAAGGGTTTGCAGATAAACCTTTCCTTCTTGGTAGACGGGTAGCTGCCACAAGGCGCGTTCGCGGGCATTCGTAATGACGAAGGCGTCTTCGTACCAGGTCACCTGTTCAGATTCGATACCCGCCGCCGCAAGCTCTGCGGCTACCTCTTCGCGGTTTGCAAGAAGGGTGTTTGCGCGCAAGGTGGTCAGACGAGCAGCGCCGAATCCCTCGACAATTTTTTGAGTGTTTGCTTCGTCATACTGCTCTCGCAGAAGGGGAATCAGGAAATCGGGCATCAGTTGGGCGATCTGTTCGTATTCCACGTTGCGTCTCCTTAGTCGTTTTGTCGCCTGCCATTGTACCCGCCGTGCGGTGCGGGGCTTGTATGGCTATGACGAAGAGGCCAAGGATACCGCTGCGGGGGAGGCTTTAGCCTATAAGGAGCACAGATGGAGCCTGTCGAAAAGCCTGTCAAAAGTATGCCAGAACTAACTTTTTACGAAAAACGAGTGTTGACTCGCCTTATTTTCCCATTCGCAGCTCCCCACTTTTGTTAATGGTGCGTATAATTTCAAATCGACGCGTGCAATAGCGTGAACATCGGCTTTAACCAGCTGCTGCGTGCAGCAAAGATTTTTAAGGAATGGCAATAGTGGAAACCTATGGCGTAGAGAAGTTGGGAATCAAGGCAGCTAAGGTTCATCGCAACCTCGAACCTGCAGCTCTTACCGAGGCCGCACTTCTCAATGGCGAAGGCCACCTGAGCGCAACCGGCGCCCTGGTCGTCGAGACCGGCAAGTACACCGGCCGTGCCGCAAAGGACAAGTTCATCGTTGACTCCGAGGGCGTTCATGACCTTATCCAGTGGGGCTCTGTCAATCAGCCTACTGATCAGGCAACCTTCGATGCTCTGTACGACCGAGTTGTTGAATACCTTTCCGGCAAGGAAGTCTACGTCTTCGACGGCTGTGCGGGCGCTGACCCCAAGTATGCGAAGAACTTCCGCATCGTGAATGAGCTGGCTTCTCAGAATCTGTTCATTCACCAGCTGCTTCGTCGTCTCCCTGCCGAGGCGCTTGAAGGCTTCGAAGCTGACTACACCATCATCGTCGCTCCTGGTTTCAAGTGTAATCCCGAGCGTGACCACACTCGCTCCGAGGCAGCCATCATGCTTGATTACGAAAAGCATGTTGCCATCATCGTTGGCACCCGATACGCAGGCGAAATCAAGAAGACCGCCTTCTCTATCATGAACTTCATCCTGCCTCAGCAGGGCGTTCTTCCCATGCACTGCTCCGCCAACATCGGCGACGACGGCGTCTCCGCTGTCTTCTTCGGTCTGTCCGGTACGGGCAAGACCACCCTTTCCGCAGACCCCGCACGTCAGCTCATCGGCGACGACGAGCATGGCTGGTCTGACGATGGCGTCTTCAACTTCGAGGGCGGCTGCTATGCCAAGTGCATCAACCTGTCCGAAGAAAACGAACCCGACATCTACCACGCCATTCGCTTCGGTGCCCTGGTCGAAAACGTGGTTATGGATCCTGAGACCCGTGAGCTCGACTTCGATGACGACTCTCTGGCCGTCAACACTCGCGTTGGCTATCCCGTCGAGCACATCGACAACATTAAGATCGACGGCAAGGGTGGTCTGCCCAGCACCGTCATCTTCCTGACCGCCGACGCATTCGGCGTCATGCCCCCCATCTCCAAGCTGAACCTTCCCCAGACCGAGTACTACTTCCTGTCTGGCTTTACGTCCAAGCTTGCTGGCACCGAAATCGGTGTCAAGGAGCCCGTTCCCACCTTCTCCACCTGCTTCGGCGAGCCCTTCCTGCCGCTGAACCCCCTGGTGTACGCAGGCATGCTGCGCGAGCGCGTGGTCCGCGAGGGTGCAAACGTGTACCTGGTCAACACGGGCTGGAACGGCACGGGCGAGCGCACCAAGCTTCGTTACACTCGCGCTATGGTTACCGCTGCTCTGAACGGCGAGCTGGAGAAGTCCGAGTTCGTGACCGATCCCATCTTCGGTGTTTCCGTTCCCACCAGCTGCCCTGGTTGCCCCGATGACCTCATGGTTCCCGAGAACCTGTGGCAGGACAAGGACGCCTACAAGGAGGCTGCCTCCAAGCTGGCTGCCATGTTCAAGGAGAACTTCGAGGCCAAGTACTCCGATGCTTCTGACGAAATCAAGGCTGCTGGCCCCCAGGCATAGCTTGTCCTTCTTCGTAGAAGCTCGTCATACTTTCAAAAGAGGATTCCTTCGGGGTCCTCTTTTTTTTGTGCCGAGGTTCCACAAAATCGAAAAGATGGGCAGATAAAAACAGAAACGTGCACACTGGCTGGAAACGCAGGTGGCTTATGTTGGTTGAAGGATTTTGACGGGATGTCTTCTAACCAAATTAAGGAAGGTTCCGTAAGCAAAAGAAGGGAAACGCCAGATGAAATACACCTTGGGCTTGGCTCAGACCTGCCATCCAAAAGACGGTGCCGTGTCAGACCTGGTCGATCGGGTCGCCTATGAGGCGAAGGAAGCCGGTGTTGACCTGTTGGTGTTTCCCGAAAGTCTGATGACGCGCTACGAACAGGATCGTGGTGACTTCTTGGCTGCCGCCGAGCCTTTGGACGGTGCGTTCTGCACGTCAATTGATGCTCTGGCGGCAAAGCATGGGCTCTGGATGGTTTACACGGTGAACGAACTAAACCCGGAGGGTCAGCCTTTCAATACGGCTGTCGTTGTGGACGATTGTGGTCAAAAGCAGGGGGTTTACCGCAAGACCCATTTGTTTGACACGGACTTCATACGCGAGTCTGATCGTATGGGTCGGGGGAACGAGCTTTTCGAGCCCATCGAAACACCCTTTGGCAAGATAGGCCTGGGCATTTGCTACGACTTGCGCTTCCCCGAACTTGCGCGCTATGAGGCGCTTCGTGGGGCTGATTTGATTCTGTATCCGGCGGCTTGGGTCGATGGCAAGCTCAAGGCTCATCAGTGGCAGACGCTTCTGACTGCGCGCGCCATAGAAAACGAGGTGTTTGTGGCTGGCGTGAGCCGTGCTGATGCGGGCTATATAGGCCAGAGTTGCATCGTCGATCCTAGGGGCGTGGTGATTGCTGCAGGGGGCTTGGAGCAATGCTTGGTGACGGCCCGTGTTGACACCAAGGAAGTCTCTCGGGTTCGCGCGTCTATGCCCACGCTGAACCATCGTAGGCCGGAGCTGTATTGATAAAAAATGCCGACGAGATGTCTTGATCCGGGCCTGTCTCATCGGCATTTTCGTTCTTAGGCGTTAGTCCAGCCACTCAACGCTGCCGTCTTCCAGGTGATACAGGGCACCCACCACCTGAAGGCCGGCCTTTTCTTCCTTCTGGATTTCCAGACTGCCCTCGATGACTTCCAGGCTGTGGCGCACGTTGAGCTTGCAGGCTTCCACTTCGTCGGTTTCGTCTCCGATGGCGCGGGAGATTTCATCCGTGATGAATTTGATGTAGCCATCGGGGTCGTGATTCATTGCAGCATCGACGGCACCGCAATGGTCATGACCCAGCACGACCAGCAGGTTGCAGCCCAGGTGGCCGGCAGCGTATTCGATGCTGCCCAGCTGGTGGTTGTCGATGACATTGCCGGCGATGCGGATGACGAACAGGTCGCCTAGGCTGACGTTGAAGATGGCTTCAGGCACCACACGCGAATCCGAGCAGGTGATCACGATGGCGAAGGGTTCTTGGCCCTCAAGATGGCACGAACGGATTGCGGCGGAGTAGTCGCCGGTAGGATGTGCTCCACGTTGGTAGACCTCGTTGCCGTGCTTGAGCTTCTGCATGGCCTTGCTGGGACGCATTCCTTCTGCGTGGGTCTTCATGGCTAACCTCCGTTGGGTATTGTGCGCATTCTTCCTGCTGGTCTTCAGGGTAAAGCAAAAGGGGCGTCCGCTACGAAAGCGGACGCCCCTTGTCACGCGATAACCAAAACCCTAGAGCTCCTTCAGCTTGTCTGGTACGAAGGAGCGGGCGTTAGGCGTGTTGTCCTAGTGGGTGACCAGGACGGGCAGGTCGGCGCAGTTGCGCAGGACCGCGGTGGAGACGGAGCCCAGGACGGCCTGGATGGCACCCAGACCACGAGAGCCCATGACGATGAGATCGCAGTTCATGTCCTTTGCGGTATTGACGATGACCTCGGCGGGCTTGCCGCGCAGAGCCATGAGCTCCATGCACTCGCGCTTGTCGCCGAATTCGGCTTCGACGGTTTCCTCAAGCTCGGAGATGAGCGGCTTCTTTGCGGTGGCGGCATCGTTGATCAGGCCACCCGCCATGAGCGATGCGATTTCGAAGGTGGGATCCTGCTCTGCTTCGGCATCATAGACCGAAACCACCAGGATGCGCTGACCAAGACCGGCTTCGACCAGTTCGAGTGCAGCTGCCAGGGCGCGCTTTGCCTGCTCGGATTTGTCGTAGGCAACCAGAATCTTCTTATAAGACATGAGAACCCCTCTCATTGGCGGATGTCGTGTACTTGCCCTCATTGTACGGGAATCAGGGGGTAACAAACGTGTCGGATGGGTAATAAGTTACCCTATTCACCAGGCTTGATAGGCAATGGCAAAGAGGGCGTAGGGGCGTTTTGCCTCAAGGATGCCGAGGCTACCAGCGAGGGAGCTGGTTTCGGACCAATCTTTCTTGGAGCAGGTGGCTCTGCCTTTGCTATGCTTGCCGCTATGCGTATGCTCAGCTGCATAGTGGATGAGCCCTTTGTCGGGCAGACGGTCGAATTCGTTCTTCGCACCAAACTCTTCGTCAGTAGGCGAGGGGTACGTCATGCTCGTCATGTTCCGGGTGGCGTGCTGCTTGACGGTGTCCAGTGTCGCACCGATGTTGCGGTTACCCTAGGGCAGGAAGTGTCCATCTGCATCAGCGACGAACATGTGGCCACCAAGGTGTCCCAGGTCAATCCAGAGCCTGGCCCTCTGGACGTGGTCTTTGAAGATGAGGATTTGATTGTGGTGAACAAGCCTGCTGGCTTGGTGATGCATCCCAGCAGGGGCCACCACGACGGAACCATGATCAACTTCTTGGTGCATTATCTCAAGCGGACCGGGCGGAGCTGTAATCCTCATCCGGTATCGCGTCTTGACCAGGGAACTACCGGCTTGGTCATCTTCACCACAAGCGGTTATGCCCAGGACCGCCTTCAAGACCAGCTGCATAGTCCTTCGTTCGAACGTGCCTACCTAGCTTTGTGCCGTGGTTCTTTCGAGTATCGTTCGGGTCTGGTGGATGCCCCCATCGGGCGTGTTGAGGATCTTCCTAGCTCGTTTGACGTGACGCCTGACGGAAAGCATGCCGTCACTCACTATCGCGTGCTGGCTACCTTTGACGTGGAAGGCGAAGGTAGCGTGTCTCTGGTCAAGTTGGTGTTGGAGACGGGGCGCACCCATCAGATCAGGGTGCATATGAAGCATCTGGGTCACCCACTCCTGGGTGACGCCGCCTATGGGTCGCCGTCGATCTTGATTGACCGCCCATGCCTGCACTCCTGGTCCGTCAGGGCTGACCACCCAGTAACACGCGAGCGTTTCGAGGTCTGTGCTCCCTTGCCGCCCGATATGGCGGCTTTGGTACCCAAGGTCTTGAGAGATGTGCTTCCTGACGGCATTTTTGCAAACGAATGACGTCTGCTGGTCGTATGCTGGCAGGTGAACTCATTTTTGACGACGAAGGAGTAAGCATGAAGGACGAAAACTGCATCTTCTGCAAGATCGGCGCAGGCGAAATCCCCACTTCCAAGGTCTACGAAGACGACTACGTCATCGCCTTCGACGACATGGAGCCTTTGATGCCTGTCCATACGCTGATCATTCCCAAGGATCATTACGCCAACGTCGGCGACAACGTGCCCGAAGAGACCCTGGGCCATGTGTTTGGTGCCGTACGTAAGGTTGCCGAAATCAAGGGCCTGACCGAGCGTGGTTACCGCCTGCTGGTGAACACGGGTGAAGACGCAAGCCAGAGCGTGAAGCACCTTCACGTGCATCTGTTGGGTGGCGGCCTTATGCCCAGGCCCAATGATCAGGATTGGGGCATGGCAGCAACGAACGCCGACCAGATTCACGGTGCCGAATAGGTCAGGGCTTTTACGTCTCCGAGGTACCCGCGGGTGTCGGTGACGCTTGGGGACCCTCGTTCTGGTTGCGGTGTCTTGGACGCGGTTTTTACGTATTGGCCGAACGGCATCACCATAGCTAACGAAAAAGCGCCGGCTGGCAGTTGTGCCAGCCGGCGCTTTGCGTTGTGAGTGCTTTCGGTGTCGTTAGCCGTAGATGCGCTTCATTTCTGCCCAAGCAGCATCAGCTTGGGCATCGATGTCGCGAATGATTTGGGCGACGGGGCGGATTTCCTTGACCAGGCCCGCGATGGAGCCAGCGCTGATGCAGCCGCGGTCAAGGTCTCCCTGCACTGCAATGTCGATGGAGTCGCGGACCCAGGCGGACTGTTCTTCCTGGGGCGCGCCCGTGTCGACCAACTCCCAATAGTGGGACCAGAAGGCATTCTTGATGCAGCGCACCTGCTTATGGTTGCGCTTGCCCGTGATGTCGATGTCGCTGTCCTTCGCGTTGACGATGGCCTGCTTGTAGGCATCGCTGATGGGACATTCGTCGGAAGCCAGGAACACGGTGCCCATCTGGACGCCGACTGCACCAAGTGCCAGGGCGGCAAGGAAGCCGCGACCATCGGCGATGCCGCCGGCGGCAATGACGGGAATGTCTACGGCGTCGACAACCTGGCGCACCATGGGCAGGGTCTGCATGCGCCCGATGTGCCCACCGCTTTCCATGCCCTCTGCGATGACGGCGACGGCACCCAGGTCCTGCATCTTTTTTGCGGCGCGGGCATGGGGGATCAGGCAAATGACCTTAACGCCGCCTTCAACCAGAATCTTTACCACGGGGTCAGGTTTGCCGGCGCTGATGGTGCAGATGGGAACCTTGAGCTCGACGCACTTATGGGCGACGTCCTCGACGATGGAGGACTCCATGATCAGATTGACGGCGAAGGGCTTGTCGGTCTTTGATCGCGCGATGGCCACCTGCTCTTCGACCCATTCGGGGGTGTTCAGGCAGCTGGCAATGACACCCAGGCCGCCCGCTTCGGAGACGGCTGCGGCAAAGGCTCCATCGGAGATGTGGGCCATGCCTCCCGCAATGATGGGGTACTCGATGCCCAGCAGTTCACAGAGTTCGGTTTTCATGTCGTTCCCTCCTACGACGTGTGTTCCCGGGATGCTATTCCCGGACGTATGCGTGTACTTTGCTTAGTCGATTTCGTACACGAACAGGCCCGAGCGAATCTTGGGCTCGAACCAAGTTGACTTTGGCGGCATCAGCTGATTGTTGTCGGCGATTTCGAAGAGATCGTCGATGTCGGTGGGGAAGAGCGAGAAGCATACCGCTGCCTCGTGCCCGTTGACCGTGCGGTGCTCGAGCGCTTTGACGCCGCGTGTTCCGCGAACGAAGTCGATGCGGTCGTTTGAGCGGGGATCGTCGATGCCCAGGATGGGATCAAGGAGGCGGTCCTGCAGGATGGACACGTCAAGCCGGCCTACCACCGAAGAGCTCTTTGCGCCCTTGAAAGTCAGGCGGTACCATTCCTTGCCTTCCGAGAGGAACATGCCAAAGGTACCGCGCTTGTTGGGACGGATGGGCTCTTCAAAGGGACCCACGATATCGAATTCCTCACTGACTCGAGCGAGGAACTGTTCTTTGTTCAGGCCGTTCAGGTCTTCGATTGCGCGGTTGTAGTCGTGGATGACCAGTTGGTCACTGGGGAACATGACCGAAAGCATGTGTTCGGTGGGATAGGGCTTGCCTGTCTCGTCGGTGGCACCCCTCTCAGCGCGTCGGGTCATGCCGTAGCGCATGTTGGCGGCGGCACGGTGGTGGCCGTCTGCGATGTAGAGCGCGTCGATGCTCTCGAAGGCGCGCTGCATGATGCGCATTTCAGCGGGGTGGCTGATGCGCCAGATGGTATTGCGTACCTCATCGGCGGTGAAATCGTAGAGGGGCTCGCGCTGGGTTACCTGCTCCATGACCCAGGTGATGTCCTCGTTGGCGCGGAAAGCCAAAAACACGGCGCTTGTGTGGGCGGCGCAGGCTTCGATATGGCGGATACAGCCGTTTTCCTTTTCCACACGGGTGTTTTCGTGGCGACGGATGGTGCCGTTCTGCTCTTCACCCACATAGACGCCGCCCATGACGCCTGTCTGACTGGCGCCGTCGGCAGTGGTCAGACGGTAAAGGTAGTAGGCTGGCTCTTCGTCGCGGAAGAACAGGCCATCATCCAGGTATTCCTGCAGCATGACCTGAGCGGCATCGCAAGGAAACTCAACGATGCGTCCGTCGGGCTTGGCATAGCTGACACCTGCAGCGTCGACATGCATGAAGGAGCGAGGGTTGGCCTCCAAGATGGCTTCTGCTTCTTCGTTCGAATAGAAGTCGAAGGGAAGCGACGAGATGGTCTCGGCGGCTTCGGGGGTTGGTCTCATGCAGGTGAAGGGGATGACACGGGCCACAGTTCCTCGCTTTCGTCGTGACGGGTGACCAATGCGGTCCAATGCACGGGGTCCGTCAAATACCGCTATCTGCAATTGTGGCAAACGAGTTTGTTCAACAGGTTGCGAACAGTCCTTTTGTGGGGTGATTCACGGATATTGATGGCCTAGTCGTCAAAG
Source organism: Coriobacteriia bacterium (assembly GCA_030537255.1). Lineage (GTDB taxonomy): Bacteria > Actinomycetota > Coriobacteriia > Coriobacteriales > Eggerthellaceae > Anaerotardibacter. The sequence continues at coordinate 925 of JAUNOE010000003.1, read as the reverse complement.
CCCCACATGCGGACTTCGGGTTCCATATGCACGCCTTCACGTTCGAAGATACGGTCGTGGACGTCCTGAATCAGTTGGATTACGTCAGCGGCCGATGCGGTGCCGGTGTTTACCACAAAGCCAGAATGCTTGGTGGAAATCTGGGCGCCGCCTACTGTGTAGCCCTTCAGTCCGGCATCTTGGATCAGCTTGCCTGCGAAGTAGCCTGCGGGGCGCTTGAAGGTGGAGCCTGCCGAGGGCATTTCCAGGGGCTGCTTGGACTCACGTCGTTCACGAAGGTCGTCCATGCGTGCTTGGATGTCTTGCGGGGCGTCGGGCGTCAGCGCAAGGCGTGCTTCCAACACGACGTAGCCCTTGTCCATCATCATGCTGTGACGGTAGCCCCAGTTGGCTTCTTCGGCTGAGACCTCGACCAGAGCGCCTTCGTCATCGAGGCAGGTGAGTGAGGTGGCGACATCCTTGAATTCGCCTTCGTAGGCACCGGCGTTCATGATCGCGGCGCCGCCGATGCTGCCAGGAATACCGCTTGCAAACTCGAAGCCGGCTAGGCCTGCATCCAGTGCGGCCTTGGCAACCTGTTCGTTAGAAGCGCCTGCCTGGGCAGTGATTTGCCTGCCTTCGACCTGGATGGCGGCGAAGTTTCCAGCTAGCTTCACGATGACGCCGCGAACGCCGTTATCGCTGACCAGGATATTGCTGCCCAGGCCCATGAAGCGCAGGGGAAGTCCCTCTTCGCGACAGAGGGCACATACTTGCTGGATTTGCTCGGGGTTGGTGGGAAGCACCAGGGCATCGGCGGGACCGCCAATCTTGAAGGTGGTGTGGTTGGAAAGGGGTTCGTCAAGAAGCAGGCCTTTTTCGCCGACGATTGCGGCGATCTTTTGGGCAGTGTCAGAAGAAATCAGGGAAGCCATGGGATGTCCTT
>JAUNOE010000030.1 GCA_030537255.1 Coriobacteriia bacterium | reverse complement strand
CTAGGCAACACCCTGTTCACGTCGGCCTATCAGATTGCCAACAACCTGCCGAACATGGTTTATGAGCTGTGTGCCAGCGGCATTTTGGGCACGGCGGTGTTCGTCCCCCTGTATCTGCTGCAGAAGGAGAAGCATGGCAAGGAAGCAGCGCAGCGGTTTTCGAACAATCTCCTGACGCTCACCACGCTTTTCCTGGGTCTCTTGTCTCTGGTTTGTGCCATTGCTGCGCCTGCCATCATTCAGACACAGACCTTCACGGTCGGGGCGGGCGAGACGAAGGACCTGGCCATCTTCTTCTTCAGAATCTTTGCCATCCAGATTCTGCTGTATGGCCTGAACGCTGTGGTCATGGGCGTGCTGAACGCCGAGCGAGACTTCTTGGCTTCGGCATTGGCGCCCATTTTGAATAACCTTATCGTCATCGTGACGATGTTTGGCTTCGTGCCCCTTTCCGCCTGGGATACCACGGCTGCCATGTGGTGGCTGGGCATGGGCACTTCCCTGGGTGTTGCGGTGCAGCTGCTGGGGCAGCTTCCTGCGCTTATGCGTGGTGGTTTCAAATTCAAGCCCGTGATTGACCTGCACGACCCCATGCTCAAGGAGGCCTTGAAGCTGGCAGCTCCCATGTTCCTGTATGTTGCGGGCACCATGATCACCATCAGCTGCCGCAATGCCTTTGCGCTTGATGCGGCTTCGAACGGTCCGTCCACCTTGTCTTATGCGCGTATGTGGTGGCAGTTGCCGTATGGCGTCATTGCCGTTTCGCTTTCTACCACGCTTCTGACCGAGCTTTCTGAATGTGCGGCACGTGCCGACTGGGAGGGATTTAAGTCCTATGTGTCCAACGGCCTTAGGTCGACCCTGTTTTTGATGATGCCTCTCGCGGCCATGGTCGGTGCGCTTGCGGTGCCTTTGATTCAACTCTTCCGTGCGGGTGCCTTCACGGCCGAAGACGTCGCCTTCGTCTCTGAGGTTTTGGCAGTCTGGACTATTAGCTTGCCCTTCTATGCGGGCTATATGTACTTTTACAAGGTCTTCGCCTCCATGCGTAGCTTCGTCCTGTTTGCCTGCATCGACGTTTGCATGCGCATCGTTCAGGCTCTGCTGTATTCACAGCTTTGCAAGCCAGAAAACTTTGGTTTGGTAGGCATCCCCTTGGGCGACATCTTCTTCTATGGCGGCATGTTCCTCATCTGTTCGGTAATCGTTCACCGAAAGGTGGGCAGCTTCGGCTTTGGTGGCGTTCTTAAGCTAGTGGTGAAGGGTGGCGCCGCCAGCTTGGTGGCCGCTGCTGTGGTCTATGCGCTGGTGTGCGCGCTTGGCGCGGTTCCTGTCTCCTTGCCTCTTCCTACCATTGCTGTTGCTCTTGTCGAGGTGTGTGTCCTGGGTGTTTTTGGACTCGTTGTTGCCTTTGGCCTGTGCAAGTTGATTCGCGTCAAGGAATACGAGCAGCTCTCGGGCATCTTGAAGCGTCTGCGTGGCAAGCTGAAGCGCGCATAGTGCCTCTTTTGCCCGAACTGTCTCTGGCTCGGGCTCGGCTTTCTGTTGTGAGATAAGGGACCTCGTCTTCTGGCTTCTGTCGGGCGATGAGGTCCTATTTTCGTCTATTAGGGTTTTTGGGGCGTATGTTTCCGTCTTTCCTCGAGAAGGGTGGTATCGGCAGACTTGTTTGCATGGTGGTCTTGCCGGTCGGATGGCCATGGCGTGCGCACCTAGATTGAAATGGTGCCCTACAAACGAGGAAGGCCTCGCCACCTGCGAAGCGTTGCGGGTGGCGAGGCCTGATTGCTCGTGAGGGAATCGAAGCCCTACTTGTGATAGTAGTGGTGGTTTTCGAATTGGGGCTCACAGCAGACGTTGATGCCCAGCGTGCGATACAGGCGCTCGTCAGCTTCGGGGATGATGACGCTGAAGAAGGCATCGCAACCCTGAAGGCTCTTTAGTGCTGCAAGGGCACGAGCGGCATCGGGATCCACGGCGGAGCTTATGGACAGCGCAATGATGGTTTCGTTTGGATGCAGACGGGGATTCTGGGAATGCAGGAACTCCGTCTTCATGTTGCAGATGGGTTCAAGGGCCTCATCGGAGATGAGCAGGGCTGCATCGTCGATGCCAGCAATGGCCTTAAGCGCATTCATCAGCGAAGAGCTTGCTGCGCCCAGCAGGGTTGAGGTCTTGCCGGTGACCACGCGGCCGTCGGAAAGGACGATAGCACCTGCGGGGGCGCCGGTAGCCTCGGCCTTTACCAGAGCTTCCTTGCGACCAGGGCAGGTGTGGTAGTCCAGACCGGTCTGCTGCATCAGAAGCTCCAGGCGAGCAACCTCGTCTTCGCCGTTGCCAGTGCGCTTCACCTTTACGGCGGTGTTGAAGTAGCGGCGAAGGATCTCGTTTTTGGCCGCCTCACGGCAGGCCTCGTCGTCGCAGATGGCCTTGCCTGCCATGTTGACGCCCATGTCCGTGGGTGACTTGTAGGGGGATTCACCCAGAATCTTTTCCATCATGGCGCGCAGCACGGGGAAGATTTCGACGTCACGATTGTAGTTGACTGTGATTTCGCCATAGGCCTCCAGGTGGAAGGGGTCGATGATGTTGGCGTCGTCCAGGTCGACCGTGGCTGCCTCATAGGCGACGTTGACGGGATGCTTCAGGGGCAGGTTCCAGATGGGGAAGGTTTCGTACTTGGCATAGCCGGCTAGGATGCCGCGCTTGTTTTCGTGATACAGCTGAGAAAGGCAGGTTGCCATCTTGCCGGAGCCAGGGCCAGGTGCGGTGACGACCACGAGGGGCTTGCTGGTCTCGACGTAGTCGTTCTTGCCGTAGCCCTCGTCGGACACGATGTGCTCGATGTCGTGAGGGTAGCCGGCAATGGGGTAGTGCAGGTAGTGGGCCACGCCCAGGGTATCCAGGCGCTTGATGAAGGCGTCGGCGCTAGGTTGGTTGGCATATTGCGAAATGACGACGCTGCCGACGTAGAAGCCCAGTCCCTGGAAGATGTCCATCAGACGCAGTACGTCTTCGTCGTAGGTGATGCCCAGGTCGCCGCGCACCTTGCTCTTTTCGATGTGGTTGGCGTTGATGGTGATGACGATTTCCACCTCGTCGCGCATGCTGGAAAGCATGCGGATTTTGGAGTCGGGTGCGAAACCAGGGAGCACGCGGGATGCGTGATAGTCGTCGAACAGCTTTCCGCCAAACTCCAGGTAGAGCTTTCCGCCGAACTGGGCGATGCGTTCCCTGATGTGCTCGGCCTGCATGGCGATGTACTTGTCGTTGTCGAACCCGATCTTCATCGGAGGGGCCTCCTTTGTCAGTGGGGTGGTACGGTGCGCAATGCGCACACGTCTATTCATTGTAGCGTTGCTCGGTGCTCCTGCGGGCGGTCATTCTCTGTCCTCCACACTGCTTTCGGTGAACCTTGGCCCCGTTCGTTTCGATTACTTTTCCTGGGTGCAGCAATTCTGTTTCTGCAACATTAAGCTCCTTCGTTTTGGGGAAACTCGACGTCCATTCGGACTAGACTCGAAAGACGTTTGCAAGGCATCTGCCTGCAAGCGTTTTTTGTTTTCTGAGGGCTCAAGGAGGCTTCTTTGGCCCTACGTGTTGGCATCTGTGGGATAGGGGAATCATGACCAAGCACATCTTCGTTACCGGTGGCGTTGTCTCTTCCTTGGGCAAGGGCATCACTGCTGCTTCGTTGGGGCATCTGCTCAAGGCGCGTGGGTACAAGGTGACCATGCAGAAGATGGACCCCTATCTCAATGTCGACCCTGGCACGATGTCTCCTTTTCAGCATGGTGAGGTCTTCGTCACCGAAGATGGCCACGAAGGCGATCTTGACCTGGGTCATTACGAGCGATTCATTGATGAGAACCTGACGCGTGAGTCCAACTTCACGCAGGGCTCTATCTATCAGAGCCTGATTGCCCGTGAGCGCCGCGGCGACTTTCTGGGTGGAACCGTCCAGGTCATCCCGCATGTCACGGAGGCAATCAAGACGCGCCTGCGTCGTATTGCCGAGCAGTCGGGTGCCGATATCGTGATTTCCGAAATCGGCGGTACCATCGGCGATATCGAGTCCCTGCCCTTCATCGAAGCAGCTCGTCAGTTCAAGAAAGAGAAGCCCGCAGGTGACGTGCTCTTCGTCCATGTGGCTCTGGTCCCCTACATTGCGGCGGCTCACGAAGTGAAGACGAAGCCAGTTCAGCATTCGGTCAAGGAGCTGCGCTCGCTCGGCATTCAGCCCGATTTCATCGTATGCCGCTCGGATCACGAGATTTCTGAGGGCGTGCGCAACAAGATTGCCCTGTTCTGCGACGTGGCTCCTGGTGACGTTCTGGACTGCATCGACGCGCCTTCCATTTATCAGGTGCCCATCTCGTTGCGTGAGCAGGGTTTTGACGAAAAGGTGCTGGACCGCTTTGGTCTTGACCGGGGCGAAATCGACCTTGGCCCGCTCACGTCGTTCCTTGCGGCTGCTGATGCCTGCGAGGATGAGGTTGTCGTGGGCGTGGTAGGCAAGTACGTTGATTTGCCCGATGCCTACCTCTCCATCGTCGAGGCACTGGGTCATGCTGGCGTGGCGAATGGCGTCAAGGTTGACGTCCGTCTGATTGACGGCGAGGAGCTCGATCGAGCGAACGTCGATGAGATTCTTGGTGGGGTTGATGCCGTACTGATTCCTGGTGGTTTTGGCCAGCGTGCCTTTGAGGGGAAGATCGAGGCGGCGCGCTATGCTCGCGAGCACCAGGTTCCTTTCTTGGGAATCTGCCTGGGCTTGCAGGCCGCCGTTTGTGAGTTTGCCCGTAATGTTGCAGGTCTCGAGGGGGCTACGTCTGCCGAATTCGACGAAGCGGCTCCCTACCTGGTCATCGACCTGATGCCGGAGCAGGAAGACGTCGAGGACAAGGGTGGCACTATGCGCCTAGGTGCCTATCCGTGCAAGCTGACGCCTGGTTCGGTGGTCAGCCAGGTCTACGGTGACGAGCTGATCTACGAGCGTCACCGCCATCGCTATGAAGTGAACAATGCCTATCGCGACGCGCTTACCAACGCCGGCCTGGTCATTTCGGGCGTCTCTCCTGATGGCCGCCTGACCGAGATGGTTGAGTTGCCTGAGCACCCCTACTACATCGCTACCCAGGCTCATCCGGAGTTCAAGAGCCGCCCCACCAATCCCCATCCTCTGTTTGTCGGCCTGGTGAAGGCTGCTGTGAAGAATAGATAGGTCTTGCCGAAACACTTCTTTCGAGTTCGTTTTCCGCAATTTTTTGCTGGATTTGAGATGTTGCTCGGGGTAGGGGCCATTCTGCGCAGCTGAGCCGTAGAATGGCCCCATGCAGTATGTACGGGAATATCTTGCCTATCAGGCCGTGGAGAGGGGAGCGTCTCCCTCCACGATCGATGCTTATCGGCGTGACTTGGGTCGCTACCTCAGATTTCTTGACGGTAGGGAAGTGGCGGGGCCTGCCGAGGTGGCACGCGATGACGTGTTGGCTTTTGAGCGCGACTTCCTGATGGCATCGGGCTATGCCCCCCGTTCGGTGAAGCGGATCATGTCGGCCGTGAGGGGCTATCACCGTTTCTTGGTGCGCGAAGGCTATGCGGAGTCCGACCCCACCGCTACCGTGGACCTCCCCAAGCAGCCCGAGACTCTGCCTGACGTTCTTTCCATTGACCAAGTTGCCCGTCTCATTGACGAATGCAAGACCGATACTCCGATCGCCCGTCGCAACCAGACGATCCTGGAGGTTCTGTATGGCTGTGGGCTCCGTGTGAGCGAGTTGGTCGGTCTCGACCTTGATCGGGTCCTTGCTGAAGAAGGCTATCTGCGGGTGTTGGGCAAGGGTTCTAAGGAACGTGTTGTCCCTCTGTCTGGTATGGCGCTTCAGAGGCTTTGCTTGTACCTGGCGAATGATCGCTCCCTCTTGCAGCCCGCCTATGCCAAGCCCTGCTCGGCCGTGTTCCTGAACGCACGGGGTGGGCGCCTGACCCGCCAGAGTGTGCATCGCGTCGTAGCGCAGGAGGGGCTGCGCATAGGTATTGGCAACCTTCATCCTCATACGTTGCGTCATTCGTTCGCAACGCATCTGCTTGAAGGGGGAGGCGATCTGCGTTCGATCCAGGACATGCTGGGGCATGCCGACATTTCCACCACCCAGGTCTATACCCATGTTCAGGTTTGCCAGATGAGGGAAGAGTACCTTTCCGCTCATCCTCGAGCCTGATACTTGTTAGCGCCCTAAGGGGCGCTTTCTTTTTGGCCTGACGGAGTCTCCTGTTGCTGGAAGGTGGTTTGAACTGTCTCGGAAGGTCTGTGTTTTGGGTCTGGCGGGATGCCATGGGCCACGTTCTGGGACACCGTGGGACATCATGGTCCAGTAGCCCCTCAATGAGCTGATTTGGGCTTGTTTTTTGGTGTGTTTAGACTCGCTTCGGGTCTTATTTGGGAAAGCTCTCCACCGCTTCACATCATCAACATTTTCTTCAACTAGTGGAAATCTGTACAGATAACACAATATGTAGTGGTTACGGTTTGTGTGACTTTGCCAGTCATTCCCAAAGTGGCCCATAAAGTCCCGTGAAATCCCATTTTTTGTTGCAAAGGCCCCACCCCTGCCATAGTATTGAGAACACAAAAGGCTCCGAAAGTATGTCGAAGGGAGGGTCGATGACCGCGTTCGATGGTTCCTTCCATCACAAGATTGACGCAAAGGGTCGTCTGTCCCTTCCTGCCGATTACCGCAGGAGCTTGAAGCAGGATCTCAAGTTGGTGCTGTCGCCCGAGAAGGACTATCCGAGCCTCTGGGTGTTTGATGCCGACGAGTTCACCAACTGGCTCGACCATTACTTCGACAAGAGGGGTGGCTATGACCCTTCTAATCAGAAGATGAGCCGTTGGCGCAAGGTCATGGCTTCGCGCGCGGCAAAGTGCCAGATGGACGATTCCGGTCGTATCCGTCTGACTGCTGAGCAGCGTGAGAAGGCTGGCCTTTCGGGAGACGTCATGATCATTGGCGACTTCGATCATCTTGAGATTTGGGATACGGACCGCTGGAACGCCTTTGAAGAGGAAGTCATGTCCCTCGATTGGGACTAGGTGGTCTGTGGAACGATGACAAGCGAATACCGGCATATCCCCGTCCTCCTTTCCGAGTGCCTCGAACAACTCGCACTCAAACCACACCACACGTTCGTGGACGCAACGCTCGGAGGGGCGGGACATTCCCTTGAGGTCGCAAAGTTGCTTGGCCCGGAAGGTCACTTGATCGGCATCGACCAGGATGACGTGGCCCGCGCCGCAGCGAGCGAGCGCCTGATGGCCCTTCCGGCCGAAACGCGCCCCGAAATTAGCGTGGTGGCTGGCAATTTCGGCGACCTTGATCGACTGCTTGTGCAGGAAGAAATTCCCGGAATCGATGCGATCCTGTTCGATCTGGGCGTTTCCTCCGTGCAAATCGACACGCCTGCCCGTGGCTTCTCCTTCAAGGAGAATGGCCCCTTGGATATGCGGATGGACCCGAGCAATCAAACCATCACCGCAGCAGAGATCATCAACACCTATAACGCAGCAGATCTCGCTCGGACCATCCGGCACTATTCCGACGAAAAATGGGCAAGCCGCATCGCCGACTTCGTGGTCGAGGCCCGCAAGAAGGCTCCTATCACCGAAAGCGAGCAGCTTGTCGAAATCATCAAGGCAGCTGTGCCTGCGTCGGCTCGTCGTAGTGGAGGTCATCCCGCCAAGCGCACCTTCCAGGCTCTGCGCATCGAGGTAAACGGGGAGCTCAACGTGCTCAAGCGTGGTCTCGAGGCAGCCATTCGCTGGTTGAATCCTGGTGGTCGCATCGCGGTCATCAGCTACCATTCGCTTGAGGATCGCATCGTCAAGGACCTGTTCAGGGAGTATTCGCAGGGCTGCACCTGCCCCCCTGATTTGCCTGTGTGCGTCTGCGGAAACAAGCCGGTACTCAAGGTCATCACCCGGAAGCCCGTGCTTCCCACCAAAGAAGAAATCGAGCGCAATGCCCGAAGCCGAAGCGCAAAGCTTCGTGTGGCAATGCGCCTAGACGAAAACGCCTAGAGCCCTAAAAGGCGTATCACCTTGGGCCCTTGGGACGAATGCCTGATATAGGAGGAGGACCGCATCATGGCAGCAGCACCTGCTTTAGCCTCTGCGGACCGATCCGCCAGGCGCAATCAATCGCAATTCCATAGCTCGGCGCATCCCGCCACCACTCGTCGCTCATCCGAGCGTACGCGTCGTGAAGGTCGTCCCGATGTTAGGGTCGTTCGTGGCGCCAGGTCTCAGTCGGCACCTTCCGATCGTCTCGTGGTTGTCGCCAAGATGGTCTTTTTCTGCGTGGCCGTGTTCGCACTTATTGGCTTTGTCCGCGTCACCATCAGCAGCGTCTCCTATGGCGTGGCTTCCCAAACGAGCGAACTGCGCTCTCAGATTACCGCAATGGAATCCGAAAGCTCCACGTTGTCCATTCAAAAAAGCCTGGTGGCCAGCCCTTCTAATCTGCGCAACGAAGCAACGAGCCTGGGCATGTCTCCTGCCGAGAACACTGAGACCATCAAGCTTGCCGATGACGTGGTGAAGCTCGATGCTGCCGGTAAGCTCTCGTTGGCTTCGAGCCTTGCCGCTGTGGCAGCTGAGGGCTAGGTCGTATGGATCAGGATCGAAATCACCGAAACACCTACGGGCGGCAGGACTCCCGTTCCCGTGGCCATAGAGATTCAATGCGCGAAGAGCGTCGTGATGCTCGTTCGCGTGTCGACCGGTCCGTCGAAGGATCGTCAGGTAGAAGCCGCGGGGAACGCTCGTTTGAGGCGGGCACCCGCGGCTCTTCTCGCTCGGGCATCACAGATGACGGCCGTGATCGCTCGCATTCTGCATCTAGGCCGAGAGGCACTCGTTCCCGTGCTTCTGAACCAGCGGGCTTTGTGGCGGCATTTGCCAATGCCTGTTCGGGCGCGGCATCGTCTTTGGGCTCGTTGTTTGGTTCAGGCTCCAACGCGGCAAAGGTAGCGCCTTTCTTTGCCATTTTGCTTGCCGTGGCCCTGGGTGCCTGTTTCCGCTTGTTTTGGTTGCAGGCAGTCGATGCCCAGAACAATCTCGAACGTAACGGCGGACAGGCCGTACAGACTTATACGGTCGCGGCGCCTCGTGGAACTATCTACGACTGCAATGGCACCATTCTGGCTACCACGATCGACACCATCAACATCTTCTGCCATCCCCATATGGTGGAGGCAAGCCAGCGCGAGGCCATCGCTGGCTTTCTGGTAGATAACTGCGGCGGCGAACGTTCCGACTACCTGAAGAAGATGGAATCGGACAAGAACTTCCAGTACCTCTTCAAGAACGCCGATAAGGATCTCGCCAAGAAGGTACGTGAGCTTGGCATCGAAGGCTTCGACTACGAAAAGTCGAACAAGCGTGTGTATCCTTGCGGCGCCGTGGGTAGCCAGGTCATCGGCACCCTCGCATTGGGCGACAACAACGAGCTCAAGGGCGTCAGCGGCCTCGAGCGCTACTACAACGACATACTATCGGGTACTGCCGGCGAGCGTGTTGCTTCCTATAGCCGCGAGGGTGTTTTGATTTCTGGTTCCGCCAAGACCACCAAGGAGGCCGTCGCCGGCAAGGATATTGTCGTCTCCATCGACGTGGAGATGCAGGAAGAGGTCGAAAAGGCGCTTACCGTGAACGCCAAGGAGGTCAAGGCCGAAACCACGTCGGGTATCGTGATGGATGCCTCCACGGGAGAAATTGTCGCTAGTGCCGGCTCTCCCACGTTCGACATCACCGACACGTCCAAAGTCGAGGAAGGTGCCACCAACATGAATGGCATCAACTTCGCCTATGAACCAGGTTCGGTCTTCAAGCCCGCCATCATGTTGGCGGCGCTTGAGGCAGGCACAACCAAGGCAGGACAGACCTACGAGTGCCCTTCTACCTTGAAAGTGGGCGGCTTCACCATTAGCGACTCGCACGAACGTGGTGCCGAAACCATGACCACCACCAAGATCATGGCCGATTCGTCCAACGTGGGCATGTCTTTGATTTCGCAGAAGCTGGGTGCCAAGAAGATGGCTCAGTACATCAAAAAGTATGGCCTGACCGGCAAGACCGGGGTCGACTACCCCGCTGAAGCCGAATGCAAGATGACCAGCTACAAGAAGTGGTCGAAGGCGCAGCAGTACAACATCAGTTTCGGTCAGGGTCTCACCACCTCGGCGATCTCTCTGGTTCGTTTCTATGGTGCGCTCGCAAACAATGGCGTGGCAATGCAGCCACACTTCTTGGTGAGCGTCCCCTCCGAGGGAGAGTCTCGGAGCTACCAGTCCGAGGAAATCATTAAGGACAAGGACGCCCTGAAGTCCCTGATTCCCATGATGCAGGCTGTCGTCAGCGAGGGTACCGCCACGGATGCAGCCATTGATGGCTTCAAGGTTGCCGGCAAGACAGGTACCGCTCAGACCGTTAACGCAGATGGTTCGTACGGACATGGCGTCTACAACATTTCTTTCTGTGGCTTTATCCCGGGTGCTTCTAAGAACTTGGTGTGCTATGTGGGTGCCACGAAGGTGCCAGGTATGTATAAGACCGTCTCAACGTTTAAGGATATAATGACCTTCGCTATAGACCGCTACAACATCACCCAGGAGTGACGTCGCATGAGCATGACTTGCAAGGAACTTTTCGAGGGTCTGGATTGCACCATCCTCGGTAACGAAGAAGAAGTGGTCACCGGTATTGCTAACAGCAGCAACAAGGTGAAGCCTGGCGACGCCTTCTGCTGCATCGTGGGCCTGAAGACCGATGGCCACACCTTTGCCCAGGACGCCATTGACCGCGGCGCACATGTGCTTGTGGCCGAGCGTCCTCTGGTGCTTGCTGATGCAAGCGACGTCACGCTTGTCATCGTCGAAGACACGCGCAAGGCAATGGCTCACATTGCTGCTCGATTCCACGGCAACGCATCTGCTGCATTTTCCTTGGTTGGCGTTACGGGAACCAACGGCAAGACCACCACTACGTTCTTGGTTGACCATATTGCTCAGGTCATGGGTCAGCGTACGGGCTTGATCGGAACCGTCTGCACCGTGATCGATGGCAAGCGCCATCACTCCGAGCGTACGACGCCTGAGTCGACTGAATTGCAGGAGCTTTTTGGCGAGATGCGCGATGCCGGCTGCGGCGTAGTCACCATGGAGGTCAGTTCCCATGCCCTCGACCTCGAGCGCACCTGGGGTAGCACCTTCGCCGTCACCGCTTTCACCAACTTGACCCAGGATCACCTGGACTACCACCTGACCTTTGAAGCCTATTTCGAGGCTAAGGCGCGCCTGTTCTCGGCGGACTATCCCGCCAAGCGTGTCATTTCTATCGATAGTTCTTACGGCAAGGAACTTCTGGCACGCTGCTCGCGTAATGGCGACTCCGTCATCACCACCGGCTTTGCCCCCCAGGCTCAGATTCATCCGCGTTCTGTTGAATACGGGCATGCTTCCACGACGGTCACGCTTGACGTGAAGGGTCAAGATGTCACTTTCACTTATCCCTTGGTCGGTCGTTTCAACGTCGAGAACGTCATGACCGCCTTCGCTGTCGGTCTGCAGCTGGGCTACTCTGCCACCGATGTCGCAAGCGCCTTGAAGGACGCCCCCGCCGTTCCCGGCCGCGTTCAGCGCGTTTCTGCCAAGAACGATGGCGGCATCAGCGTCTATGTTGACTACGCCCATACTCCGGACGCCCTCGAAAAGGCAATCTCCTCGGTGTCTGCCCTTTCCCGGGGCAAGACCATCGTGGTATTTGGCTGTGGCGGCGACCGCGATTCGTCCAAGCGTCCCATTATGGGCAAGGCCGCTCTTGCTGCCGACCATGCGGTAGTCACTTCTGACAACCCTCGTACGGAAGACCCCCAGGCCATCATCGAGGACATTCTTCCCGGTATGGTCGGCGGGGAAGGTCGCTTCGATGTAGAGCCCGACCGTGCGCGCGCCATCGAGCGTGCCATTAAGCTGGCAGAGCCCGGTGACGTGGTGCTCATTGCGGGCAAGGGTCATGAAGACTACCAGCTGGTTGGCACCGAGGCCCTGCACTTCGATGACGTCGAGGTTGCCACTTCCGTACTTGATGGGCTGTTTAGCTAGGAATTTTCCATGCGCTTGAACGCGAATCAGATTAATACCTATGTCGGCGGACGCGAATTGGTCGCTCCCGCGGACGAACATCGCATTATCGCGGGCCTTGCCTGGGACTCTCGCGAGGTCCAGGAGGGCTTCGTTTACGTTGCCCTTCCCGGTGCACGGGTGGATGGTCACGACTTCGTGTGCCAGGCTCTCCAATCGGGCGCTGGGCTTGTTCTGGTGAGCCACGAGCTTGCCCAGGACGCTTATGACCTTGCTCGGGAAAAGGGTACAGGTGTTTTCCAGGTTGCCGACACCTATGCCGCTGTTACAGACTTGGCCCGTGGGTGGCGTGGTCACCTTACCGGACGCGTCATTGCTCTCACTGGCTCGGTAGGAAAGACCACCACAAAGAACTTGGTGCGTGACGTCCTCTCCACCACGTATTCGGTGTGGGCCACCAAGGCAAACCAGAACAACGAGCTCGGTGTGCCCAAAACGCTTCTTGACGCAGACGAAGACACCCAGTTCGTCATCGTTGAGATGGGCATGAGGGGCAAGGGGCAGCTTGCTTCCCTTTGTGAGTTTGTGAAGCCCAACTTGGCTTTGGTCACCAATTGCGGTGAGTGTCATATCGAGCTCTTGGGCTCGCATGAGGCAATCGCTCAGGCAAAGGCGGAGCCTGTTGCTGCTTTGGCAGATGGAACAGGCGTTGCCGTGCTCAATCTGGATGACGAGCGACTGGACATCGTCAAGGACTTCGCTCGTGTAGCTGAGCGAGGTATCAAGGTCGTGGGATTCGACGGTGCGGGTCTGCATCAGGAACAGGCGCAGGCTTGGGCAAGCGAGATCTCCCTTGATGCGCAGGGCCGCCCCCATTTCGTCCTGCATCTTCCTGATGGGGCCAGGGAGCTCACCTTGGGTCTGCGAGGTGCGCACAACGTTTCCAATGCGTGCGCTGCTGCGGCCCTTGCATACGAGGTCGGCGTTCCTGGGGATGCCATCGTGCGCGGACTTGAGGGGGCCAAACCTGAGGGAGGCAGGCAGGAAGTCCTTGCCGGCAAGAACGGCGTCACCGTCATCAACGACGCCTACAATGCCAATCCCGACTCCATGAAGGCGGCACTTTCCATGTTCTGCGCCATGGAGGTGTCTGGACGACGCTTTGCTGTCCTGGGCGATATGGGGGAGTTGGGGGATTTTGCTAAGGCGGGTCACGAAGGCGTGGGCGCATTTGTCGCAACCCAGCCTATCGACCGCCTTCTCTGCATCGGTGAGCTTGCTCGCGACATTGCGGATGCTGCCATCAAGGAAGGCTATCCCGCATCTCGGGTAAGCTGCTTTGCCACGCGCAGGGAGGCCCTCGACCTGCTTGAGTCCGAGCTTACATCTGGCGATGCCGTGCTGTGCAAGGCATCGCATTCTATGCAACTAGACAAGATCGCCAAGGAGCTGACCGACTAGCATGTTCTTCAATACCGTATATCCCACGTTCACGGTCTTTTTGGCCGTCGTTCTGGCTGCCGTGTTCACCATGGTTCTTATGCCTGGCTTTATCAAGTTTCTGCATGCCCATCTCATTGGGCAGCAGGTTCGCGACGATGGCCCCGAGACTCATCTGGTGAAGCAGGGTACGCCTACTATGGGCGGCCTCATCATGCTGGTTGGCATGACGCTTGCCGTACTGCTCTTGGCAAAGCCTGACGCAGAGAGTGGCCTTATTATGCTGGCGGTTCTTTTGACTGCAGCCCTGGGCTTTATTGACGACTACACCAAGGTCGCCAAGAAGCGTTCGCTGGGTTTGACCCCCACCATGAAGCTCGTAGGCCAGTTCGTCATCTCCTCCGCCTTCTGCTTGGCGGCCGTAAACATGTTGGGAATCGAGCCCATCATCACCATTCCCTTTGTGTGCAGCATCGACCTGGGCGTTCTGACCACCACCATCGGCGGCGTGTCCATTCCCTGGCTCTACGTCATCTTCGTTGACTTGCTTTTGATGGGCATGTCCAATGCGACGAACCTCACCGATGGCCTTGATGGTCTTGCGGCTGGCACGGTCATGGTAGTCATGCTGGTCATGGCCGCTATTGCCTTTAGGTGCGGAAACCTTGATGCGGCCATCATCGCTGCTGCTATGGCTGGTTCCTGCATTGGCTTCCTTTGGTATAACTCCTATCCTGCCGACATTTTTATGGGTGATACGGGCTCTCTGGCCCTTGGCACCTGCTTGGCCTGCATTGCCGTTGTCACCAACACCGAGGTCTTGAGCTTGGTTATCGGCGGCCTGTTCGTGGTCGAGGCCCTGTCTGTCATGATTCAGGTGTTGCACTTCAAGCGCACCCACAAGCGCCTCTTCCTCATGGCGCCCCTCCATCATCATTTTGAAAAGAAGGGTTGGAGCGAGGTGAAGGTCGTCATCCGTTTCTGGATTGTCTCCGGTACGCTTGCCGCCCTGGGCTTCGCTATCTTCTTCGCACAGTCGTTGGGAATGTGATCGTATGAGCGAAACCGAATTTGATTCAACCAAGAAGCATGCACGTAAGAACCTGGGCAAGGTCCTGGTCTTGGGCCTGGGCAAGTCGGGTCGTGCCGCAAGCTCCTATTGCGCAGATCTGCTGGGAACGCGTGTCGAGTCCCTGGTTATTGCTGCGGGTGCCGACAACCCTGGTGCACGAGAGTTTGCTCGTGCGATGGAAGCCAAGGGCGCTACCGTCTTGTTTGAAACCTATGAGTTCGGGGGCTCGTATGACCTGGCTATCGCAAGTCCGGGCATTAGCGAGTTTTCGGACTTCTACCAGAATGCCCTTGCTCATTCTGCCGAGCTTGTCAGCGAGGTTGAGTTTGCTTGGCGCGAAAGCGCGGCTGACTCTCGTTGGCTCGCTATTACGGGTACCAATGGCAAGACGACCACAACGGCACTGGCTGCCCATCTGCTCAGGGCTTGCGGCCTGAATGCGGCAGCAGTGGGCAACATTGGCGACACTTGCCTTGAGGCGGTGCAGGCAAAGGAGACCGATGTCTACGTTGCTGAGGTCTCTTCCTATCAGCTGGCGTCAACCCGTGACTTCTGCCCTGATGTAGCTGTCCTGCTCAACATCACCCCTGACCACATTAAGTGGCATCACAGCATGGAAAACTATGCTGCTGCCAAGTGCAAGATCTATGCGAACCTGGCAAAGGGTGGCACTGCTGTGGTCATGGATGCCACCAACGACATCGTTCGCGGTTTTGTCCGTGACCTCAAGGCCACGCCTGATGCCGAGCGCGGTTTTGCCTACATTCCCTTGGGCACCTGCGATGGCCTGCGCTCGAACATGCGCGAGTGCTGCGGTAGCGCGAATGCGGCCTATCTCTCCGATGGCGACGTACTGTGCGTCGAATGGGGCGGAGCTCGTCATGACCTGGTCAAGGCCTCCGAGCTTCAGATTGCCGGCGAGCACAATGCTTCCAATGCTCTTGCGGCAGCCGCTGCCGTCATTGCCCTTGGCTGTGATGACGAGTCCGTGCGCGCAGGCCTGCGTAGCTTTGCTCCCTTGGAGCATCGTATCGAG
>JAUNOE010000029.1:13886-15777 GCA_030537255.1 Coriobacteriia bacterium | reverse complement strand
TGGCCAGAAAGCGGGGAGGTGACCTCCACCAGGCAAAATCCAGGCCGAGGCCACCACCCATACAGCGCGGTCCATCGGACCATCCGCAACACGGCTCCCGCAAAAAGGCCTAGGTACTTACGCCCAATGTTCGCGCATATAGGCCCACTTGGCGTCGCGCTGCTGTTCAATGAAGTCGATGTCCTCGTCGGTCAAAGCCTTGAAGCGGCCCTGATGCTTCACGTAGTCGCGCACCGACGTGAACTTGCTGGGGTTACGGTTCAACTTGAACTGACCCCCTTCATATTCGGCCAGGTACCACAGGCCACAGTCGACGATGTCCTTGGCAACCTCGACGGTCTCGTCCACGCCGCAGCCCCAGCCCGTCGGACAAGGGGCGATCACGTGCAGGTACTTGGTTCCCGGAATGCTGGCCGCCTTTTCCACCTTGCGGATGAAGTCATTCAAGTAGCCAACCGAAGCCGTGGCCGCATAGGGGATGCCATGAGCCGCCACGATTTCAAACATATTCTTCTTTTGGGTCAGGCAGCCACGGGTAGATCCCGCAACGGGGGTCGTGGTGGTCTTGGCTCCAAACGGAGTCAGCGAGCTCTTCTGGATGCCCGTGTTCATGTAGGCCTCGTTGTCGTAGCACACGTAGATCACGTTGTCGTTGCGATCGATGGTGCCCGAAAGCGCCTGGAGGCCGATGTCAGCCGTGCCGCCATCGCCCGCAAAGCCGATGACCGTGTACTCGCTGGGGTCCTTGCCCTGAGCCTTGAGACCCACCTCGATACCCGAAATGACCGAGGCCGTCGCAGCAAAAGGCGTGATCATAGCGTTATTCGAAAAGCTCAACTGAGGAAAGTTGAAGCCCGTGGCACTCATGCAGCCAGCAGGCAGAGCCGCAATGGCGTTGGGCCCCAGCACCTTGAGCGCGTGACGGACCACCAAGGAACCGCCGCAGCCTGCGCAAGCCTTATGCCCGAAGAAGAATTCGTCTTCGGTGATATTACGTGCAGTGATGGCCATCGCTTATGCCACCTCCCCTTCGGTTCGTGCTTCGGCTTCCTTGGCAAGGGCACTTGCACCCAGTTCGTCAGCCGGAGAGTCGACGCCCAGGAAGGACACGCGCGGACCCTCGAAGGCACCTTCGGCAAGCTGGCTCAGGCATTCGTAGATGCCCCTCATCTGAGCAGCGGAAATGTCATCGCCGCCCAGGCCACCCACGAAATTGACCGTCGGGGCAACGATGCCAGCACGCTGCAGAGCAGAATTCACATTGGTGAACACCGTGCCCTCAGCACCAAAGGAAACGTCCTTTTCCAGCACGCCAATGGCACGAGCGCCCGAAAGCGCCTGGGCAATCTGCTCGAAGGGCATGGGGCGCAGGTAACGAATACGAAGCATGCCCGCCGCAACACCCGCCTCGCGCAGGGCATCAACCGTCGCACGCGCCAGGCCGGCAATGGAACCCAGGGTAACCAGCACGAATTCGGCATCGTCGCAGCAATACTCCTCGACCATGCCCGGATACTGACGGCCAAAGACCTCGGCGAAACGCGCCTCGACGTGCTCCACCACAGCTGCAGCATCGTTCATGTCATGGTGCGCCCAGTACTTGAAGTAACGGTTGTATTCGGGGCCTGCCGAAAAACCGATGTTCACCGGGTTCTCAAAGTCAAAGCGGTTCACGGTTTCGTAGGCGGGAAGGAAGGCATCGGCCGCTGCCTCATCAGGCACGTCCACCATTTCATAGGTATGCGTGAGCGCAAAGCCGTCAATGTTCACCATGACAGGCGTCATCACCGACTCGTCCTCTGCCAGCGCATAGGCCATCAACGCCAGGTCAAGTGCCTCTTGGTTGGTGTCGGCATATCCAGACCGATTCCCGGATAAATCGGCACCTCAC